>CAKNLF010000016.1 GCA_930989305.1 uncultured Roseburia sp.
CACGTACGGAATCGCCGCATTCTGAATCCTGTCCGCAAGTTCTCTGTCCACTTTTGTACCGGTTTCTCCGATGATCTCGCCGGTAGACGGATCTACCGCGTCCTCTGCCAGGACCTGTCCGGTAATACGGTTTTTCAAAAGAAGTTTTTTATTAAATTTATATCTTCCGACTTTTGCCAGATCGTAACGTCTCGGATCGAAGAACATAGCCATTATCAGGCTTTCCGCGCTTTCTACCGAGAGAGGTTCACCCGGACGGATTTTCTTGTAGAGTTCCAGCAGGCCTTCCTGATAATTTGTCGCAACATCTTTTCCAAAACTTGCGATGATCTTCGGTTCTTCGCCAAATAAATCTATGATTTCCTGATTTGTGCCGATACCAAGAGCACGAATCAAAACTGTAATAGGTACTTTTCTTGTACGGTCAACACGCACATAAAAAACGTCATTGGAATCCGTTTCATATTCCAGCCATGCACCACGGTTTGGAATAACGGTACAGGAATACAGTTTTTTACCGACTTTATCATGAGCGATTCCATAATAAATACCCGGAGAACGAACCAGCTGGCTTACAATAACTCGTTCCGCGCCATTAATTACAAAGGTTCCGGTTTCTGTCATCAACGGCAGTTCGCCCATGAAAATTTCATGCTCATTGATTTCATCTGCTTCCTTATTATAAAGTCTTACTTTGACTTTTAAAGGAGCCGCGTATGTTGCATCTCTTTCCTTACATTCTGAGATCGTATATTTTACTTCATTCTCACAAAGTTTGAAATCCGTAAATTCCAGACTCAAATGGCCGCTGTAATCAGTAATCGGCGAGATATCTGCAAATACTTCCTTCAGTCCCTCTTCCAAAAACCATCTGTAGGAATCTTTCTGGACTTCGATCAGGTTTGGCATTTCCAATACCTCTTTTTGTCTCGAATAACTCATACGTAAGCTTTTTCCAGTTCTTACCGGACGTATCCTGTTTTTCTCCATTGACGCTTCACCTCTCGTTTTTATTTGAAATTTAACAATTAAGCAATATACGGTGTGAAACTAACACAAAACCAACAATATCTTGTGTTATTGTTTACATTTGTGTACTCACATTTAGAACTTTTCCTCTCCCTGCTGTGCCTTTTTCCGGCATCACCTAAAAAAGGGCGCAGAAAAGTCCATGTCACCACAATAGTGCATTTGCCATAATACCACATTTCCTGCAATACGTCAATCACTTTTTATACCTTTTCACATTTTTTGTGCAGATACTTTTGCCACAAAAATAACTGCCCATTTTTGAATCCGCATTGTACCTTCAAATATAAAAAGAGAAGCACTTCTCCTCATACATGTATGGGATCCGTGCTTCTCTTTTTATATTTTTCAGTCTGCTTAATTCGTGACTATTTTAATGTTACTTTTGCGCCTTCTGCTTCTAATTTAGCTTTGATGTCGTCAGCTTCTGCTTTTTCTGCGCCTTCTTTTACTACTTTAGGAGCTCCGTCTACAACTTCTTTTGCTTCTTTTAAGCCTAAGCCTGTTACTTCACGAACAACTTTGATTACTTTAACTTTGTTCGGGCCTACTTCTGTAAGTTCTACGTCGAATTCTGTTTTTTCTTCAGCTGCTGCGCCGTCTCCGCCTGCTGCTGCTACTACAACGCCTGCTGCTGCAGATACGCCGAATTCTTCTTCACATGCTTTTACTAAATCGTTTAATTCTAATACTGTTAATTCTTTGATAGCTTCAATAAATTCTTCAGTTGTTAATTTTGCCATTTTATTTACCTCCGATTTAAGATTTTATGTTTTCGTATTTTTATGCTGTCATGCCGCAGTAATTATGCTTCTGCTGCTTCTCCTGCTTCGCCGCCTTTTTCCGCGATCTGATTGATAACACGGGCAAAATTTGCGATAGGAGACTGAAGGCTTCCCAGCAACCTGGAAAGAAGTTCTTCTCTGGAAGGAATTGCGGAAATTGCTTTCATTCCTTCTGCGTCATAAAATGCGCCTTCAACGATACCTGCTTTAATTTCCAGAGCTTCTGCGTTCTTTGCGAATTTAGCAAGGATTCTTGCCGGAGCAGTTGCATCTGTTTTGGAAATAGCGATCGCGCTTGGTCCTTCAAGCACAGGTGTCAGACTTTCACAGTCTGTTCCTTTGAATGCAAGATTCATTAATGTGTTTTTGTAAACTTTGTAAGTAACACCAGCTTCTCTTAACTCTTTACGTAACTGAGTATCCTGAGCTACTGTAAGTCCACGGTAGTCTACAACTACTACAGACTGAGCGCCCTCGATATTTTCAGCGATTTCCTGTACAATAGGTTGTTTCAGCTCTACTTTTGCCACGAATCGAGCACCTCCTTTTATTATTTTTTTGTGCAGTGTTCCGTCTGCCGCCGTATCTTCTCATTCCGCTGCCTCCGGTGCACTGCATATTACCTAAGACAAAAACCTCTCTGCCTTATGACAGAGAGGTTTGAATTCTTTACATAAATATCCCTTTCGGATATTTTCGTAAATTCCCTCGGCAGGCACATTCGTTTATGCCTTCTGGCACCTGCTGTCTTCGGCAATTGCGTTGCTATTATAGCATTCTATTTTTTCGATGTCAATCAATTTCTGAAAGACTTTTCCTGTCAGCCCAAAACTTATGCAAATTTTGTTACGTTTAACTTCACGCCAGGTCCCATTGTTGAAGTTATAGTAACGCTCTTTAAGTACTGACCTTTCAGGGCGCTTGGTCTTGCTTTGTTGATCGCATCCATAAGGGTCTGGAAGTTGTCCGCTAACTGTTCTTCTGTAAAGGAAGCTTTTCCAATTGGCACATGGATAATATTTGTTTTGTCCAGTCTGTACTCAATTTTACCAGCTTTGATATCATTGATAGCTTTTGTAACGTCCATTGTTACAGTTCCGGCTTTCGGGTTCGGCATTAAGCCTTTTGGTCCAAGTACACGTCCCAGACGACCAACAACACCCATCATATCCGGTGTGGCAACTACAACATCGAAATCCAGCCATCCTTCGTTCTGGATTTTCGGAAGCAGTTCTTCGCCTCCTACGTAATCAGCGCCTGCAGCCTGTGCTTCATCCAGTTTTACGCCTTTTGCGAAAACAAGGACTTTTACAGCTTTACCTGTTCCGTGAGGTAATACAACCGCACCACGGATCTGCTGCTCTGCGTGACGTCCGTCACATCCTGTTCTGATATGAACTTCGATTGTTTCGTCAAATTTTGCTGTAGCATTGGATTTTACCAAGCTGATAGCGTCAGCTGTATCATACTGAACGGTTTTGTCGATTTTCTTTGCAGCTTCGACGTATTTTTTTCCTCTTTTCATTAATTAATACCTCCTGTGGTGTTATCGGGAGAGGGTCCCTCCCACGACTACGTTACATTTTAATTCGGTAGATCTTTTATTCTGCGATATTGTCTGTTACTCTTCTACTGTTACACCCATGCTTCTTGCAGTACCTGCGATCATGCTCATTGCCGCTTCAAGAGAAGCTGCGTTCAGATCCGGCATTTTCAGTTCTGCGATCTCTTTGATCTTTTCTTTTGAGATTGTAGCTACTTTTGCTTTGTTCGGTGTAGCTGAACCGGATTTGATGTTGCAAGCTTTTTTGATCAGTACCGGAGCAGGCGGTGTTTTTGTAACGAAGCTGAAGCTTCTGTCTGCATATACTGTAATAACTACAGGGATGATAAGATCTCCCTGATCAGCAGTTTTTGCGTTGAACTGTTTTGTGAATTCCACAATGTTAACGCCGTGCTGTCCAAGTGCAGGACCTACTGGAGGAGCAGGTGTAGCTTTTCCAGCAGGAATCTGCAGTTTAATATATCCTTCTACTTTCTTTGCCATTTTAGAATTGCCTCCTTATAGTTTTTTCACTTCCGCGAAACCGATCTTCACCGGTGTTTCACGGCCAAACATATCCACATTAATTGTAACAATCTGTTTGCTGTAGTTCATTGACTGGATCACTCCCACAGTGCCTTCCCAGGCTCCGCTTATTACCTGGATCGTATCGCCTTCCTGGAAGTCCACTACAATGTTGACCTCAGCATTCTCTCTGTCTTCAACCTCGATTCCCAATGGTCTCATCTCAGCTTCAGTGAGTGGCACCGGCTTGGAACCCGGACCGACAAATCCGGTCACGCCTCTGGTGTTTCTGACAACATACCATGTATCTTCATTCATGATCATATTGATAAGCACGTAACCCGGAAACATTTTTTTCTGAACCTGCTTTTTCGCACCATTCTTCATTTCCACAACATCCTGCATGGGCACTCTCACTTCAAGAATCTCATTTTCAAGATGACGGTTTTCAATTGTTTTTTCAATATTTGCCTTTACCTTGTTCTCATAGCCCGAATAAGTATGCACTACATACCAATTTGCTTCTGCCATACACTCACCTTTGCCTTCCTTATAAGTTGATCAGGAAATCCACGCCATTCTGGATCCCGAAGTCCAGTACGGCAATAATAATACCCAGGATAATACAAATAATAACTACTGCCAGAGTCTGTTTCCCGATAGACTTTCTATCCGGCCAGATAATCTTGCCGAACTCTGTCTTCAGGCCGTCAAACCAGCTGGTTTTTGGAGCTTTTTTTTCTTTTTTTTCTCCCATATTGTCACTTCCTCTGCATATTCCGGATTATTTGGTTTCTTTGTGTAATGTATGTTTTCTACAAAATCTACAATACTTATTAACTTCCATTCTGTCCGGATGAGCTTTCTTATCCTTGGTCAGGTTGTAATTACGCTGTTTGCACTCCGTGC
Organism: uncultured Roseburia sp.; assembly: GCA_930989305.1. Taxonomy (GTDB): domain Bacteria; phylum Bacillota; class Clostridia; order Lachnospirales; family Lachnospiraceae; genus Brotonthovivens; species Brotonthovivens avistercoris. The sequence continues at coordinate 4,792 of CAKNLF010000016.1, forward strand.
ATGCTAATGTGATTTTAACGCGCACAACTTCCACCTCCGTTTAATTCTTTGTTTTTAGGCATAAAAAAAAGACCTACTTCCATCGCTAGTCTAATATAGCACACCAGTCAAAGGTCGTCAACACTTTTTTATAGTAGAAATCCCATGTATTTTCATTTATTATATGTATGTGATATATGCACTTATGAAAGGACTGTTTTTATTATGAGTGAAAAATCTGAAATGCAAAAACATCTGGACGGCGAACTTTTCTGGAACAGCGATCCGGAAATCTCAGCCGCCAAAAGCCGCGCGAGGGCTCTGTGCGATGAGTACAATCTGACAAAAGAAAACCAGCCCCGGGAACGGCTGCGCCTGTTAAAGGAAATCTTCGGGAGCTGCGACGATGATATTTTCATCAAGCCCCCCTTCCACTGTGACTACGGCTATAATATCCATGTAGGCAAACGCTTTTTCGCCAATTTTGACGTGGTAATCCTTGATACCGCAAAAGTTACCATTGGTGACAACTGTCTTATCGGTCCTCAGACCGGTCTTTACACAGCAGTTCATCCCATGGATTCCCGGGAGCGGGCCGCTAATTATATCCACGGAGAGCCTATTACCATCGGCGACAATGTCTGGTTCGGCGGACACTGTACGGTCCTTCCGGGCGTCACCATCGGGAACAACGTGATCGTAGGGGCAGGCTCCGTAGTAACAAAAAATATCCCGGATAACGCTGTAGTAGCCGGCAATCCTGCAAAGATCATCAAGTATACTACCTGATAATCAGCAGGGCCGCTACCAGCGCCCTCCGGGAATGATTTATACAGCTTTTCTCTGTACGGTTTCCTGACGGATATCGTCGATCGTAACCTGTGACTGATGGGGAATTGTCTTCCAGCTTACCTTTTTGAAAACCGCCAGGTAAATGGTCCACCTGCCAATGATATCAAAGGTAGGCCAGGTGAGGCAGTACAGGATCTTCTTGCGCAGAGGAATCCGGATCATCCGTTTATATTCTATAATAAACAGATATACTGCGGTAAGACAGTTCTCCAGATAATCTGCGATCCGATAAAACAGCCTTCTCCAGAATGCCATTAAAAGTCCAAGTCCCAGAGCCTGCCAGCCGGAATCCACCTGCAGCAGCGGATTTATAAAATTGCGCAGCAATTTCCCCAGCCAGGACCCGGTAGTGATCCAGGACAGATCATCAATGCCATTTACATAACATGCGCATCCGTAAATAAAGAAGGAAATCAGCAGCCATCTGACAATATTGATCAGGCTTACCGGAGTAAGCTGCACCAGTGTATCAAAGGAAGCCGCTCTGTGCCGGATCGATTCCAGCAGAGCCAGCAGGGTTCCCTTTACCGGGCCTTTGTCTTTGAAACTTACTGTTTCTCTTTTCCATTTCGTCTTTACCAGAAGCTTTCCAAAAAATATATTCAGGAACAGGTAAGGTCCTGTCTCTACAAAAGCCTCCAGATGACCTCTGGACCAGCGAAGCCTCTGTCTCAGAGCCACTTTTACAGAAACCGGCTGTTCATCATAAAACACAGCCTTGTCATTATACGTAATCTCAAAGCCCTGTGCTACCGCATCGGCTGTCAATGCCCTGTCTTCTGTCAGGGATGTGTATTTCCATCCGTCACGAACGATCTCATTGGTAAACAAAAATCCCGTTCCCTGGATATTGGTTGCCAGCCGGAGCACCGACCTGGGCCTGTGGTTGGTACGAATAGAACGCAGCCAGTGAAGGGCATAGGTAGACGCCACCCAGCTCTCGCTGAAGTTTTTGGAGTTTCTGTATGAAGTTATCAGCTTACATCCCGCATCAAAAGAGTCGTTCATACGTGAAATGTAATCTTCTTTCAGCAGATTGTCCGCGTCAAAAATAAAGTATCCTTCAAAAGACATCCTGCCATAGTCTTCTTCAATCCTTTCAAACAAGAACTGAAGAGCATATCCTTTTGTCCGGTGCTCGTCATCAAATCTCTCATAACAAATCGCTCCGCACTTACGCGCGATCTCAGCCGTCCGGTCTGTACAGTTATCCGCTACAACAAACACGGTGACCAGGCTCATATCATAATCCTGCTTATGTATACTGTCCAGCAGATTGGCGATCACCGCCTCTTCATTTCTTGCCGGGATCAGAATGGCATATTTGTGATTATGTTTTGCCGGCTTAAATTTCCGGGTAAAAAAGATCCCCATGATCTTGTATATTTTTTTGTAAAAAAACAGAACCGTCATCACCGAACCTATCATCGCATACACAGCCTGATAGGAAGGATATGCATTTCCAATTGTTGTAATTAAATGTTCAAGCATTGTCCTCTACTGTCTTCTTCCTTTGTCTTATTATATTTTCCTATAAAAATAACAGACGCTATTTTAACATCTGTACCGCATAAAAACAATATCCCAAATATACTTTTTATTCAATATTTCGGAGCAATACTTAAGATTTTTCCCTGTATTTTTAAGAATTCAGCCTATTCCTTAATATTTTCTTAATTTTTTCTCCGAAGACAAAATTTTCGAATTTCCCGTCAAAAAGAGACCGGCATCCATCTGCCGGCCCCATACCCTTTCTATATTTCACATCCGCCTTTGCTCCAGTCTCCAAAAAACCGGTCAACATACAGATCCGTCAGCGGCTTTGTGTAAGCGAATGTATCTTCGATCACATGATAAGGCACAGTGATCACATCCGCTCCTGCCAGAGCATAGTCGATCATTTCCTGCGGTTTTTCCACAGACGCCGCCAGGATCTGGGTCTGATACCCTGCGCTCTGGATCACCTCACACATATCAGCCAGCGAATCCGTTCCCTTAAAACCGATAAGATCATTCTGTCCTGTATAAGGCGCCACGTAATCCGCTCCCGCCACTGCGCACAAATATGCTTCAGCTGCCGTAAGAACAGCGGTCACGCATACATGGATTCCTTCTTTTACCAGTATTTTCACTGCCGCCAGTCCCTGAGGCGTGCAGGGAATCTTCACTACAATATGGGCTCCTGCCTGGTTGATCTTCCTGGCTTCTTCCACCATAGCCGCAGTGTCTTTTGCCACTACCTGTCCGAACACTTCAATATCCGGAAACTCCAGAGAAAGTTTTTTCAGCGTATCCGTCAGCGACTTTCCAGCCTGGGAGACGATTGTGGGATTTGTAGTAATCCCTTCCAAAAGTCCCATAGCATCCATTTTTTTCAGTTCCTCCATGTTGGCAGTATCTGCGAATAGTCTCATAAAATACCCCCTTGTATTTTGTATATTTTAAGATAAATATATTTTATTTTTCTTTTCCTGTCAATATTGTATACAATCTTTCATCAAGGAATTTTTTCAAAATTTTATCTGTCTCAAATCCTGTGCCGTGATAGTATTCTTCCGCTACCGCGCCTCCGATAGCGCCCAGAGTATCACAATCGCAGTCCAGCCGAAACAGCTTTCTCATAAAACTTTCAAAAGAGGTGCTCTCATAAAAACAGCGCATGGCCACAGGCACACTGTCCATGCAAGTCACGGACCATGTGTATTCCCTTTCCAGATATTTCATATCCCGACCAATGCTGAACCGATAGTTTTCCGGAGGATACTGCTTCAATACGTAGTCGTAGATTTCTCCTTTCGACTTTCCCTGACGGGCCATCCAAATACAGACCGCGGTCACTACTGCTCCTTTGATCCCCTCCGGGTGATCGTGGGTTACCTTTGCTGTCTTTTCCGCTTCTTTGATCACATCTTCCAGGTTTTCAAAATATTCCCCTACAAAGGACACCCGCATGGCGGACCCATTCCCGTAGCTGTTATACGGCCCCATCTCTTTTTGTAAAATCCATTTGTAAAATCTTTCACCATATCCGCAGTCCGGATAGCACTGCCCCATTTCCCGCATGGTATCTCCCATATCCAGATTTTCTTCCAGCGCTTTCTTTACCGCCAAAGTCATTACTGTGTCGTCTGTAAATCTGCTTTCCTCTGTAAACAGCTCACAGGTATCAGGATCCAGACCTGAAGGTCTGTTAAATTCAAATCTTGATCCTGCAATATCTCCCAGCACCGCTCCGATAACAGCCATTGACAACCCCTCCTATACTTCCGCGATTCTAATCTGTTTCTTTTAGAAAAATTATAATGTGGGCTATACGAAAAGTCAATTCAGCCCATCCGGCGCAAACATTTTTCAGGAAACAAAAAGCTCCTGAATGCCGGGGCTGATACCCCGACGCTCAGGAGACTGTTTTTCTTTTACAACTTTTCTACTCTTCGATTGCTTCATATCCTTCCGGGATTTTCATATTATATTCTTCGCAGATAGAAGGATTGTATTTCTTTGTAAACTCAGGCGCATATTCAATGGGCATCTGAGAAATATCGGCTTCTCCGGCAAGGATCTTGGCTGCCATCTGTCCTGTGGTATAGCCCAGATCGTAATAACTGATAGATAATGTGGCAACGCCGCATCCTTTACATGCATTTTCTTCTCCGGCAACCACAGGAACCCCTGCCGCCAGACAAGTATTATGAATAATCCCCGTGTTGGATGCCACCGTATTATCAGTGGGAACATAAATCACATCGGATTCACTTGCCGCGTTTGTTACAACTGTTGACAGATCATTGGAATCTGAAAAAGCGTAATTGCTGCATGTATATCCCAGTTTTTCCAGATATCCGGTGATAGTATCTACCTGATACTGAGAATTTGCTTCTGCGGAACAATACAAAATGCCTACTTTTTTTGCATCCGGGAACAGATCCTTGATCATTTGCGCCTGCTCGTCCAAAGGCGCAAGGTCAGAAGTTCCGGAAATATTGCCGCCTACTGTGCCGTTAAAGTCATCCAATCCCAAGGCTACACCGTATTCTGTAATAGAAGTGCCCAGGATGGGAATATCTGCAGTACCTGCTGCTGCCGCCTGAAGGGAAGCGGTTCCGTTTGCCATAATCAGATCCACATTATTTGCCACAAAACTGTTTACGATCGTAGAACAGGTATTGGAATCATTCTGGGCATTCTGCACATCAAAAGTAACGTCATCTCCCAGTTCATCTTTCAGCGCATCCTGAAATCCTTCTGTGGCCGCATCCAGCGCTTCATGCTGTACCAGCTGACAGATACCTACTCTATATTTCGCATTTCCTTCCGCCTGAGCGGAGGAATCTGCCTTTCCATCTGTACTTTGGCATGCAGCTAATCCCATAACCATCGCTGCCGCCATTATAATTGCCGCTATTCTCTTTTTCATGATCCTCCTCCATTTATTGCGTTAAAGCGCAACGCTTTTATGCGTTGAACCGCAAAACTTTGATGTATTGAATTGTATCACTGCCCTGCTCAATTGTCAAGAGTATTTCCTGTAAGGCCTTTCTTTATTTCATACTTATAAAAAAACCCCGGACCATTCTGTGATTTCACATTTCCGGTCCGGGAATTTTTCTGTTTCTTCTATATTATATACATTTTTTCTGTCTGCATCAGAGTCCGCATTATCCAATACCGTTCTCTTTACTGCTATTCCTGCTCCTGAATTGCATCGTAGCCGGTTTCTTTTGTACGGATTTTCATAGCTGTCCTTATTTCATAACTGAAGATCTTGCCGTCTCCAATCTCGCCGGTATAAGCCGCTTTCTGTATAGCGTCTATTGTTTTAGCTTCCCATTCCTCGCTGGAGACTACAATCTCAAATTTTACTTTCGGCACCATCTGTACATCTACCTGAGTACCTCTGACAACTTCCATATACCCTCGCTGCTGTCCGTATCCCATAACCTGGGATACTGTAATACCATTAACCTGGATCGCATGAAGGGCATCTTTTACATCTTCGATACGCTCGCTTCTTACGATTGCTTCTATTTTAATTATCATATCCAATATGCCTCCTTTTGTTTAATCCAGACCGTTAAAGGACGGATATGCATCCTCGCCATGCTGTGACTGATCCAGACCAATACGTTCCTCTTTTTCGCTTACACGGGCTTTTGTAAAGATTCTTACAAGGCCATAGCATATTAAAGTTCCTACAATCGCAATGGCAATGGATACGCCAATGCCTGCCAGCTGAGCCAGGAACAGTTTTACATCGCCGAATACTAGACCATCCCATCTTGCTACGTCATTGATGGATGATTTAGCAAACAATCCTGTTGCAATACCGCCCCAGATACCGCCGATGCCGTGGCATCCGAAAGCATCCAGCGCGTCATCGATTTTCAGTTTACTCTTGATCAGTTTTACGCCAAAGTAGCAGATCGGGCTGACAAGGATACCTATGATCAGAGCTGCCCAGATCGGAACAAATCCTGCTCCCGGAGTAATACCTACCAGACCTACAACAAGACCTGTAGAAGCGCCTACCAGCGTTGGTTTGCCAGTTTTGATCACATCCAGAGCCATCCAGGACAACAATGCCGCAGCTGCGGATACCGCAGTTGTCATAAACGCATGTGCCGCAAGGCCGTTTGCTCCAAGAGCGCTTCCTGCATTAAATCCGAACCAGCCGAACCAGAGAAGAGCTGCTCCCAGAAGTACAAAAGGTATATTGTGGACACGATAGGAAGCGTAATCATATCCCCTTCTCTTACCAAGAAGGATTGCCAGCATCAACGCAGATACACCGGAACTGATGTGTACTACATTACCGCCTGCAAAATCTACGGATCCGATGGATGCCAGGAAACCGCCGTCTCCCCATACCATATGAGCCAGTGGATAATATACGATAATGGACCAGAAAATAATAAACAAAAACAATGCTTTAAATTTCATTCTTCCTACTACCGCACCGGTGATCAGCGCCGGTGTGATCATAGCGAACATCATCTGAAACGCAACATATACAAGATGCGGGATACTATCCGCATAAGGACCGTTTTCCATACCGATGCCATTTAAACCAAGCCAGTTAAAACCACCGATCACGCCGCCGTGATCTGTGCCAAATGCCAGTGAATAACCAAACAAGATCCACATTACTACTGAAAGCCCCATAATAAATACGCAGGCCATCATTGTATTGCAGACATTTTTCCTTCTTACCAGACCTCCATAGAAAAATGCCAGTCCGGGCGTCATTAAAAATACAAACGCTGAACAAATCAGAATAAAAGCTGTATCTCCCGTATTCATATACTGTTCCTCCCATATAAAGATTTCTTTTATCAAGATTTCTTTCTCCAGAAATGCTATAGAAACGACCGCTGCATTCATGAATCTTTGGGTGCACCTCAGTGGAACGCTTTTAATACAAATAAAAAAGGTGCCTGAAGGACAGTTTTCCTGTCTTTCAAACACCTTTGTTCTGAAGATACAGTTAATCTACCAGCATTTTTTATAAATTGCAAGACATTTTTATGATTTTTTTTATTTTTGTTTTATATTTACAAAAAATTTTTCAACTTGTGCACGATTTTCTCTGTATTTTCTAGTTTCTAAATCTTTTTACAAAATAACAGCAAATGCCGGGGCATTTGCTGTTCAAACCTTTTGCAATGTCCCGGCACCAATTATTTATCAGCCTTCAATTGAAATATATTTCTGCTGTTCCACAGCTTTCTTGTCTTTTTCGTCCTTATCCAGTCCTTTGGATGCGGATATGGTCATATATCCGTCTTTCAGCTGCGCTGTGATCTCATCTTTCTTGAAGCTCGGCAGATCAATATCCAGTTCATAGCCCTTTTCCGTCTCACGCACATCTGTTTTCATCATATTTTTTGCGTTCTTTCCGTACAGCGGATTCTTTCCTCAAAAAAATCTTTCTCAAATGGGAAATCTATCCAGTCATCAAATAAGTTTTCTCCAAAAATACTAGGCATCATACGTCATATCTCCTTTCATATAACAATTTATTTTAGCACGATCGGAGAAATCCGAGGTGTTGATATCTGAACCATGGGATCTGAGGAACTTTTCTTTCTATTTCTATTTCTTTTCCTCTTCCTTTGTTTATATCATACTATATCACTATGTATTAGTGCTGCCAGATGGTAAGTACAACGACCAAATTGGCGAAACAGTGTTTAGCCAATTCAAGAATCTTACTGCATTTTCTTGCCCTCTGACGGTCACTTTTCCGTACCACCAGTGAACTTTTTACTGTCTTTCAATTCTCTTTAGGAATTTTTTTCTACCATCCAGACTGTTACACTTTCTTTCTATAGTTCTCCAACTGATGGAAATACCTGTTACATATACAGAAGTTTCCTCTACTCGGAATATGATCACATAGTCCATATCAGTCAAGACTGCCTCCCGATATCCTCTGCGCCGCAGAATCATATCTCTGCTTTCAGGAAACTGAAAAGGATTTTCTTCCAGCCTGTCATAAATCTTCTCGATACTGTCAAATAGATGTACAGCTGCCTGAGTGTTTTTCAGTCTGTATATCAAATGATATATAAGGTTATCCAAAAGTTCTTCTGCTTTTTCAGTAATGACCAGTTTATAAGCCATACCGTTCTCTCATAGATGCAAGGGACTTCCTCGCATCCTTTACCTTTCCTTCTTTGATCTGCGCTTCCGAAGTCTCAATATCTTCATACATTTTGATCCGTTTCATCTGTGATTCGTAACTTTCCATACTCATGATGACCATATCACCATAGCCGTTTTTGGTAACATAGATAGGTTCATCTGTACGATGACACATTTCTGATATATCAGAAGTATTTTTCAGCTCCTTTATTGGAATAATCTTCGGCACTATATGCACCCCTTTCTTATATGGCTTAATTATACCATTATTATACCAATATTATCAATCATTCTTTATAAAATCATGTTTCTCCAAAATCAGAATGAAAAACTTAATTGCAATAAATTGCTTCTAAGTTGCAATTCATTGCAATTAAGTTCCAAGTTGATTCCTATTGGTTCCAAGTTTAATCCTCTAATCAATACGCAAACCACCCAAAACGAGCCAAGAGACGAGTGCTAATTCCACACTTTTTTTCACATTTATTTGTTTTTTCGTATTTTTAATTGCAAAAAGGGCAAAGCCACATTCTGACTTTGCCCTTTTTCTCTTTTCCCATGCTTTTTATACATAACTTTGTGTCGTCACATCAAAGACGCCCCTTGTAGTAATACGCAGAGAAGGAATCACCGGAAGCGCCATAAAGCTCAGAGTCATAAAGGGATCCAGCTCCCTGACCACGCCCATATCGTGAGCCGTAGCTTTTGCTTCTTCCAGCTTATCATTTACCGTCTCCAACGGTTCTTCACTCATAATGCCTGCAATGGTCAACGGTACTTGGGATACGCATTTTCCATCATCCCAGACAACGATTCCTCCGTTCAGATCTACCACCCGGTTGGCCGCTGCCGCCATATCCTCCTCGCTTGTTCCCACCACGATAATATTGTGAGAATCGTGAGAAATGCTGGTAGCCACCGCTCCTTTTTTCAGCCCGTATCCCTGGAGATAACCGATGCCGATATGGTGACTCCGTTTATGACGTTCAATAATGGCAATCTTCAGGATATCTTTTTCCACATCGATCTTGGCTGCATATCCCGCGTCTTTGGTGGTGATCTCTCCGGGGATCATCCCGATAATGCCCCTTGGCCGGGCATCCGCGAAATCCTTTGCAGACAAAGGATCTACATGGAAGGTGGTGCGCGCCCGCTCTACCAGATAATCTTCTACCCGGGGAATTTCAAACGCTTCCACTTTTCCATCGGATACCATAAGTTTTCCCCGTTTGTACACCTGCTGGATGTCAAAATCCTCAAAATTGTTGATGATCACGAAATCGCCCAGATACCCCGGCGCTATGGCGCCCCGGTTGTTCAACAGGAAATAACGGGCCGCATTATGGCAGGCAACTTTCACTGCGATAATGGGATCCGCTCCCAACCGTATGGCTTTCTTTATAATATAATCCATATGTCCTTTTTCCAGAAGGTCATTGGGATGCTTGTCGTCGGTGCAGAACATGCAGCGATCTGCATACTGCTCGCAAAGGAGAGGCATCAACGCTTCCAGGTTGCAGGCCGCTGTACCTTCCCGTATCATTATGTACTGCCCTCTTTCGATCTTGGAGATCGCGTCCTGGAGATCATGGCATTCATGATCTGAATAAACACCCGCCGCAATATAAGCGTTCAGGTCATTGCCCAGGAGGTCCGGCGCATGGCCGTCGATTTTTTTATGATGTGCCTGTGCCGCCACGATCTTTTCTACTACCTGCTCATCTCCGGCGATGACTCCCACAAAGTTCATCATCTCAGCCAGCCCCTGTACTCTGGGGTGGTCGTAAAAAGAGTCAATGGCCCGATAATCCAGCCGTGATCCCGCCTCATCCAAAGGGGTAGCCGGCACACAGCTTGGCAGCATAAACTGCACATCTACCGGAAGTCCTTCCGTAGCCTGAAGCATATATTCAATTCCGTCGGTTCCCATAACATTGGTAATCTCATGAGGATCCGTCACAATAGTCGTTGTGCCATGAGGCAGCACTGCCTTGACAAATTCGGAAGGAGTTACCAGAGAGCTTTCCAGATGGATATGCGCGTCCAAAAATCCCGGCAATACGATTTTTCCTGTCATATCCACTTCTACTGTGCCGTTATACTCTCCCATGCCTACGATCAGGCCCTCGGTTACGGCAATGTCTGATGTGCAGATCTCATTGGTAAATACATTTACATAAGACGCGTTTTTCAACACCAGATCCGCAGGTATCCGCCCTGCCGCCGCACGGATAATCCGCTGCTTTTTTACTAATTTTCTGTTTATCCTGCCGGTATAGCTTTCCGTTGCACGCATATATCATCCTCCAAAGTTTACATCAATCCCAGACCCTTTACCACGATCATGATAAAGTCCTGTACATTTGTTACAATTGTTGTTGCGGCCAGACTTCCTCTGTCCAGCAGTTTGTTTACCACAAACTCATCCGCGTCCACTGTATAGAGGAATACCGGACGAACTGTTCCGTCCTCCAGCACACGGTAAGAGGGCGTCATGTTTCCTGTGGCAATGGTATGCAGCATGGTAGCCAGACAGATAACGGTAGTGGATTTCTTTACCATCTCACGCATTTTTGTCTGTCCCTCATAGGCGTTTCCGATCACTTCCGGAAGCGGCCCGTCATCTCTGATGGAACCAGTAAGCACAAAGGGGACATTATGCTTTACGCAGCTGTACATGATTCCGTTGTCGATCTTGTAATCTTCTATAAACTGGGGAATAGAGCCGCTTTTTCTGACTCTGTTGATCACATCCAGATGATTGTAATGTCCGTTTGGATGTGATTTTTGTGTATAAATATCCTGGCCCAGAGCAGTATGGAACATAGAGCCTTCCAGATCGTGTGTGGCAAGGGCGTTTCCTGCCATAAGTCCGTCCACGTATCCGTTTTCCACCATTACCTGCATCGCTCTTCTGGCGTCCGCGTCAAAAGAAAAGGCCGGTCCCATAACCCAAAGGATGTTTCCGTGTTCCCGCTCATACTTAAGCAATTCAAAAAAGCGGTCATAATCCCGGGCATAGGAAGTCTCCCTGCTCCTTCCCTGACGGAATACGAATTTATCGCCTTCCTCTTCATCAGGATCTTCAAATCCCGTACTGTGCAGATAAATACCTTCTTCGCCGTCTTCTGTCCTTCCCATAATAACCTTATCCCCGATTTTCAGATTCCGGTTTTCCACAACTTTTAATTCTCCGTCATCGCAGAGCACTACGCTGGAATCCATCCGGCTCTCTTTTGCCAGCGTCCATTTTCCTTTTATTTTAAAATATTCCGGATACATGGATGTGCTGTGATAATTTTCCGGCGCAACCCCCTGAATGGTTACTTCCTCCCATGCCGCATCCGGCGCGTTGACAAATTTCTCCTGTGTAAAATCAGGTTCTCTATATTTTGGTAATTGAAACATATTTGCTGTCCCTCTCTTTTTATTTTTATATTGCGAGCCGATGGCTATGCCTCATCCGCTCTGTAGACACACTTTCCGTCTACGTAAGTCTCTGCCGCTTTAACCTGGTCGATCTCTTCACCTGGAATTTCCATGATATCCCGGTCCAGCACCACAAAATCTCCGTGGTATCCTGGGGCCAGCATACCGATATCCGAAAAGCCGGCCGCCATAGCTGCGCCTTTTGTATACAGTTTTACCGCAGTTTCAATATCTACGGCATTCTCTTTTCCGCAGTCCGTTCCGTCCGCCGTAATTCTGGTCACAGCCAGTTTCAACCCCACAAAAGGATCAGAAGGCACTGACCAGAAGGTTGCCGGAGCGTCTGTGGAAAAGCCCAGACACACGCCTTTGTCCAGAATATGTTTTATCGGATAACACTGTTTTATCCACTGAGCTCCCAGATTTCCGAGATAGCTTGCGCTTTCCGCATACAGGAAAATCGGCTGGGTCACAAAGGAAATTCCCTTTTCAGCCGCTTTTTCAAGGCTCTCCTCTGAAGGATCGGTTACATGTTCGATCCTTACGTAGGGGATCCCCTCCGGCGTCCATTTTTCCTCTTTCGCGGCGCGGCTGATCATTCTGTCAATGGCCTTTCCTCCCATTGCATGCATCGAGAGCTGGCAATGGTTGGACCTGCAAAACTCCACCGCGGATTCCAGCAGTTCATCCGTACATACCGAAATGCCGAAATTATCCGTTGTATTCCGATAAGGCCGGTTCATCCAGGCCGTTCTGCCGGAAATACTTCCGTCTCCAATGAGCTTTAAGCCGGCTGCAAAGATCTGGCCGTTTCTGTCCAGGCGTTCTTTCGGAATCTGAAAATCAGGATCATCCGCAAAGAAATCCCACATATAATAAACGCCTACCTTCTGGCAAAATCCCTGTTCTGCCGCTGCTTTATAAACAGGAAAGTTATCCGTGGCATCCAGATTTCCCATATCGCAGATAGCGGTAATTCCCTGAGAAACAAGAAGTCTGCCAAGCTCCAGCAGATTTTCCGTTTTTCTTTCCTCAGACTCTGCCGGCAGAAACGGCGCAATCAGATTTCTGGCATTTTCTTTTAAAATGCCTGTGGGCTCTCCGTTTTCATCCCGTTCGATCTCTCCCCCCGGAGGGTCCGGCGTATTTCTGTCGATTCCCGCCAATTTCAGCGCCATACTATTAACGCAGCGGATATGAGCGCAGTTGCGCATTATGGATACCGGAGCGTCATTGCATCCCCGGTCCAGATCATATCGATTGGGAGAACGTTTCTCCTGAAAGCCCTGCTCATCATATCCCCAGCCTTCAATCCACTGTCCCGGCTCCTGTGCCTGTCTGCGCCGGCGGATGGCCTGTATCATTTCCTCTATGGAACAGATATCCGGAGGCATTACTGTGATCTGCTTCCGGAAATCCGCGTAAATAACCGGATGCATATGGGCGTCTACAAACCCCGGAATCACCCGTCTGCCTTTCAGATCAATGACAGTCCCCTTCTCCTCCGGCAGATCTTCTTCCCGGCCAATGGCAGCAATACGCCCGTTCGCAATGGTCATTGCCCAGGCGTCGGGCATCCTGTCGTCTGATGTAAAAATCTTTCCATTTATAAATGTTATTTTTTCTGAAGTATTCATCTTTTTGCGCTCCCTTAACCTTAATCATAGCAGAATAACGGATATTTGTCAGGAAGATTTCGCTAAATTATTGCAAAATTCTGCCCACGGTGGTAACATTAGTATAATTATACATATTTTTTTATGTTTATAAATCAAACTCCGAAATGGTCGGAGTTTTTTTCTTTACAAAAACTTTTTGAAGGGAGTAATGCATATGGGTATACCTGCTGAAGAAATACGTGAAAAAGCAAACGCCATCCGTCGGCAGATTGCCGCGGACAGAAGAGCTCTCCATCAGATTCCGGAAATAGGAACCGATCTGCCTCAGACCAGCGCCTACATAAAGAAAAGACTGGATGAAATGCAGATCCAATGGAAAGACTGCGGCGGCAGCCTTTCCCCGAAAATGACCGCGGACTATATCAGCGCAGGATTTCCGAAAATGGAAAAGGAAACCGGCATTGCCGCAGTAATCGGCCGGGGAGAGCCCTGCATCCTGCTTCGCGCCGACATGGACGCCCTGCCCATCAGGGAAGAAAATGGTCTGGATTTTTGCGCCTCCAACGGATGGGGACATATGTGCGGCCACGACAGTCATGCAGCTATGCTTCTGGGAGCGGCCCAAATACTGAAAAGCATGGAGGACCGTCTGGAAGGAACCGTTAAGCTTATGTTCCAGCCTGGAGAGGAAACCGGCGCCGGAGCGCGCCTTATGGTGGAGGACGGGATCCTTGACACCCCCAGGGTGGATGCTGCTTTCGGACTTCATGTCCAGCCCACAGACACTACAGGGCAGATCGGCTACGCCATCGGCGTTAATTCCGCATCTCTTGATACATTTATCCTGAAAATCCGCGGGAAAGGAGGGCACAGCTCTCAGCCTCAGCTCTGCGTGGATCCTCTCATGGTAATGAATCAGGTCTATCAGGCAGTCAATCTGCTGGCCACCAGAGAAGCGGATCCCTCAGCTATGGTGGCTCTTACCTGCGGCGTTGCCAGAGGAGGCACAGCCGTCAATATCATCCCCAATGAAGCAGAGCTTCATATTGGACTGCGTACACTTGATGTGGAAGCCGGAGAACACCTGAAAAAAAGGATTCCGGAACTGATCGACCATTATGTAAAGGCATGGAACGCGGATTATGATCTGACCACCTTCCACACCCCCTGTACTCTTACTGATGAAACACTCTGCAGTCAGCTGGTCCCCCATATCCGGGAGATTACCGGACCGGACAGTGTTCATGAAATTCCGGCAATGACAGGCACGGAAGATTTCGGATATGTTACCAGGGAGGTTCCCGGCATGTTTGCCTTTATCGGCGCAGGCAGCCCCGGCAGCGCTCCTCTTCACAGCCCTCACATGGTACTGGATGAAAACGTACTCCCCCTGGGCGCAGCCGTTTACGCCAATGCGGCAGCTTCCTGGCTGGAACAAAATAAAAAAGCGTAACGCTTTTTGTGAAAGGAAAAACAATGAACCAGAAAACAGAAAAAAAGCGGGCATTTCATATGCCTCACGTATTTATCATACTGCTGCTGATCATGCTGTTTATCGTAATACTTTCTTATGTGATCCCCAGCGGTTCCTACGAAAGGATTGTTGACAGCGCTACCGGCATCACAGTCATCGATCCTGATACCTTTCAATATGTAAAAAATGAAAATCCCATAAGATTTATGGATTATTTTGAAGCCGTTTACAATGGCTTTGTCAACGGCGCCACTATTATGGGCACCCTATTTATCTGCTCAGGTATGATCTACCTGCTGGAAGTCAGCGGGGCCTTTGGCGCCAGCATCAACCTGATCCTGAAAAAAACTCAGGGCAAAGAGTTTTCCGTTGTATGTATTTTTTATACTGTTTTTGTTATATTCGGCGTATTGGGCTACGGAGAAGCCGCCTACCCCTTCTATCCCCTTGCGGTCACAATCGGTTTCGCCCTGGGCTATGACCGGATGGTGGGAACCGCCCTGGCCATTATCGGCAGCACTGTAGGCTTCACTTCAGGACTGATGAATACCTTTACCACCGGCGTGGCCCAGCAGATCGTAGGCCTTCCCCTGTTCTCAGGGATCGGATTTCGAGCTGTAGGTCTGGCTGTCTTTTACGTAATCGGCCTGATCGGACTTTACGTTTACTGCCGCAAGATCAAAAAGGATCCCCGGCGCAGTTTTTACAGCCAGGAATATATGAGTCAGAACCGGGAAGACCACACTTCCGGAATGGAGGAAATGACTGTATCCAGAGCGCTTGGTATCATCGTCTTTCTGGCGGTGATCGTAATACAGGGATTCGGCTGCATCCGTCTTGGATGGTCCTTTCCCCAGATCGCCGGCCTTTATGTGATCATGGGCTGCATCCTGACAGTTATTTTCCGGTTTAAGCCCAGTGAAGCATGTCAGCTGTTCTGCAAAGGCGCTGTTCGCGTATTCGCCGCTGCTTTTGCCGTAGGTCTGGCCCAATCCGTAGTGGTATTGATGAACCAGGCCTGCATCATGGATACGATCGTTCACGCCATGTCTGTAATACTGGAACACAAGGGTACTGTACTGGCGCTGCTGATCATTTTTGTATTTGTCACACTGTTCAATTTCCTGGTGGTATCCGGAAGCGGAAAGGCAGTCATTATCATGCCCATTCTCCAGCCCCTGGGAAAAATTCTGGGCATCAATCAGCAGGTACTGGTACTTGCTTATCAGTACGGCGACGGTATCACCAACAGCTTCTGGCCCGGAAGTTCCCTGGTACAGTTGTCTATGTGCGGCGTTGATTACGGCTCCTGGATCAAATTCTGCTGGAAGATCTACCTGGCCTTTATCGTCAGCGCGTTTGTTCTGATCATGATCGCCCACAGCATGGGGTATGGTCCCTTCTAACCTTCAAAACCCGAAGGTTCCCAGGATTTCATAAGTAAAAAAGAGCTTTCCCGGCAGGGAGAAAGTGTCATTTACACACTTTCATCCCTCCTGGGGAAAGCTCTTTTTGTATTATGATTCTCTCTGCCGCAGAAAAACGTTCTGGCCCCATAGGATCAGCAGAAGGATCACAAAGGAAACTGCCAGTCCGACGGCTGTGTATACTGCCATATTTCCGGTTAAGGGGCTGATCTCAAGAAGATCTGGGAACAGCTTCAGCGCTGCAAAAGTTCCGATCACCATAGACACGCAGATAAAAATCCGCAGCGGATTAAACGGAATACAGCTTTTGATCACCGCGATCATAGAAAGCATAATCAGCAGCAGGTACATTACCGTCTGTCTCTGGTCCGGCGTAAACGGGGCTATCAAACTGGTTGCCGCAATCATAATCGTCACCACAACGCCAAAGGGCGCCGCGTTTTTCAAAGCTTCTTTCAAGAACCGTCCTTTCAGTCTTCTTGTATCCGATTCCGCGATAGTCAGGAAAGACGGATAAGCTTCGATGCAGGCGTCTATCAGTGTGATCTGGATCGGAATAAAGGGGAACGGAATGTTCAAAACCAGACAGAGTATGGATACCAGTACGGAATATGTGGTTTTGATAAAGAACACTCCCGCTGTCCTGGTCACATTGTGTATTACTTTTCTGCCCTCCATGACCACCTGGGGCAGATTAGTAAAGTCCGAATCCATAAGCACTACCTGGGCGATCTGCCGGCTGGCGTCGCTTCCGTCCGCAATGGCAATGGAGCAGTCCGCCTCACGAAGCGCCAGCAGGTCGTTGACTCCGTCTCCAGTCATGGCTACCTGGTGCCCTTTTCGTTTCAGCGCCAGCACCAGCTCCTGTTTCTGTTTCGGTGTAACTCTGGCGAAAACAGCATATTTTCCGCAAATCTCATCAAAATCAATAGCATCTCCCGCCTGGGACAGATCAATGGCGTCCTCCCATCGCTCCAAGCCGGCCCTTTTTGCGATCATGGATACAGTTTTCACATGATCCCCGGAGATCACTTTCACATCCACGCCCTCTCTTCGGAAAAACTTTAACGTCTTTTGAGCATTGTTTCGTATGGTGTCTTCCAGTATTACGCTGTACAGCGGCCGGATCCCCTCGGGCAGTCTGTTCTCATCTGTCCAGAGACCATTGTAATAACCGATAATGATCACACGCCGGCCTTTGTCCAGCTGGGCTTCCAAACTGTCAGGCAGCTGGCCCAGCAGCCGTTCCGGCGCTCCTACAAAGACACTGCCTTTTTCCTCAAAACTGATACAGCCCCATTTTCGTTTGGAAGAAAATGATATTTTGGAAGAAGGACTGTAAATCTGTTCCGCTCCGAAAGCTTCCACCAGCGCCTGAAACGTGGCGTTGTTGTCATCGCTGGCAGCCAGATAAGAACGGACCAGTTTTTCCCCTTCCTTCTGAGCGTTTTTCATCATTGGTACAGAGGACACTACTTTTAACTTCCCGTCTGTGATCGTTCCTGTCTTGTCCAAGCAGAGCACATCCACATGAGCCAGCGTCTCCAGCGAATAGATATTCTGGACGAGGATCTTCATCCTTGCCAGCCGGATCACTCCCGTAGCCAGAGAAACGGAAATCAGCAGCACCAGTCCCTTTGGCAGCATTCCAAGAAGGGCCGCCGCAGAGGAAACAACCGATTCCCCAAGCACCGTATCTCTCAATATAAACGCTTCCAGGAACAAAAGAATTCCAAGAGGTACAATGAGAAAGCTGGTAAAGTTGGTGACTTTTTTCATGGAACCCAGCAGTTCAGACTCTACTTTCTTTTCTTTTTTTACTTCGTTTGCCAGCTTTGTAGCATAGTTTTCATCCCCTACATGGGTTACTTTCGCATAAGCTTTCCCGGAAATAACAGAGCTTCCGGAGTACAGGATGCTGCCCGGTTCCTTTACAACCGCGTCGCTCTCTCCTGTGAGCAGAGATTCGTTGACTTCCATCATGCCTTCTACAACTATACCGTCGCTGCAGATCTGCCTGCCGCTTTCCAGCACCATAAGGTCGTCTTTTACGATCTCGTCCAGCCCTATAGTCTTTTCTTTATTCTCCCTGCGCACGCACACGCTGGGACGGTTCAGAATGGAAAGCTCATCTACCAGTTTTTTCGCCTTCAGCTCCTGTATGATACCGATCAGAATATTTAAGATAATGATCGCGATAAAGATCATATTCGAATAAGCTTTTACCGCAAACAGCAATACCGCGATCACAAAATTCAGTAAATTGAACAGCGTACAGAGATTTTCACGGATGATCGCCGACACGCTTTTCGTAATGCTGGCCGCCGCCGTACCTCCTTCTCCCTGCTCGCGTTTTTTCAGGACCTCCTGCTCTGTTAATCCTGTCAAATCCTGCATACCGCATCCTCCTGTATTATTTTTTCTGTGTTTCACCCAGACTGTCGATAATGGTGATCACCAGCCCTCTGATATTATTTTCCGTTATCCCTTCCTGTTCCACATTTTTATTTTCCAGGAAAAGGACAGCCACCAGACCGGATCCCGTCTTTCCTTCTTTCCCTTTGCCCGGTACGGGAACCATAGTCAGATCCACCGTTTTTCTGCCTGAGGCACAGTCCGCGGTAATTCCCGTATAAGTCACGGAGGTATGTTCCGAACGGCAGCGGTTCAATGCGGTGGATGCAGCAAGGCTCAGATCGTCATTGACTATGGAATTCCCCTGCGTTTTCGCTTTTGCCCAGGAACAAGTATCCGTTCTTCTTCAAAGCCGAATGGAAAATAGAAAACAACATTCTCTGCAGCACCGGCTGAAAATAGATCATCACATTCCTGCAGCTTATCAGGTCCAGTTTTCCAAAGGGCGGATCCGAAAGCATACTGTGGGGTGCGAAAATGATCATTCTGCGTATCTCCTTAGAAATAATATACTGATCATTTTTTTTTGTAAAGTATTTTGCCAGACGTTCCGGAGAAACATCCTCCAGAATACTTTCCGTAAAAATCCCCTTTCCTGCCTGTTCAATCGCTCTGGTATCCACATCAATGGCAAAAATCTTCACATCCCGCAGTTCGTTTATCTCTTCCATCACTTCACTGAACAGGATTGCAAGAGTGCCGCTTTCTTCTACATTATGTTCCAGGATCTTTACATATTCCTTCAGGGAAATACTGTGCGTTACCACTATCCTCCGCTCGATCCTGCACAGCACGGTAGTCCGCTTATAATTGGTAAAGTCTATGCTGCTTGTGCCATCAGAACCGGCAGACTGAAAAGGGTATTACGTGAAATATTAACGGAAACTGTAATCGGCGGATACCCTTTGTCTTTCCAGCCGCTCATCTGCCAAAGCACGTTTTCCAGCATAAAGTAATCCAGGTCCCAAATCTGACCGTTTCGCTCCATTTCCCCAACAAACTGTTCCGGCTTAACAATATTTCCATATCCGTCAATTCCCTGCACCAGATTTTTTCCTGGAAAAAATCCCGTCAGTCCATGTATATCCGATTCTGATCTGTTTGGAATATCGTCTCTGCAGTCTGCATGGCCGTATTCAAATCCCCGTGTACTGTTGATCACGGAAAAATTCGGCACATCAAGGACCAGCACGCCCATGGGGCCGCATGTAGAGGTAGGCAAATGCGTCTTCCATCCGGATCTTTTATTTCCGTCACCATGTTATCATTTTTCATCTCTCAGCTTTCTCCCATATACATTCCGCAAACGCGCATTTCCGCCGCTGTCTGCGCTTATACGCTCCAGGATTTCTTTTCTATTTCCTCCAGGGGAATTTCTACTCCTTCATACTTTTCTTTTTTAATCTGATTTTTCCCTGGATCCAGAACCCGTACATATACTGTGCCTTTCTTTTTTCCATAAATCGGCCTTACCATTGCCTCATAGCTCAAGGATCCCTGCAAAAAATCCGTCAGTCCGTTTATATTTATCCCCTTCATGTCGCTGTAAGCCGTTGACATACGTCCGCCGCATACACTGCAGGTATATTCGATCCGTCTCTCCCACATCTGCACCGTATGGTTAAACTGCCACCGGGGATCCAGCGTCCTGCATAATGGACAGACAGGTATGGCTTCGCGAATATACTGTTCCGCAAGTCCCTGCCGATGAGGATCTATTTTTCCCATAGTTTCTTTCATCTCCTGTTCCGATCATCGTCTGTGTACAGACTGTATCAACTATAAACCATATTATAACAGTCTTCCCTTTAAATAACAACGTAAGGTTAACACTCAGTTTGTCTGCCGCGTTCTTCTGCCGGAATGAAATTTGAAGATATTTTACAAGCCTTTCTTTCAAAAGAATGGTACAATGGATATCTGCAGAAAGGTGGGAGAAACCCAGTATGAACCGCAAAAAGCAAACTGTTTTGTATGATAAAAATCTGCATATAGAAACATATGATTTTAAAGGGCTTGTACAACCCTTTCCCAACCATTTTCACGAATATTATGTTATCGGTCTGATGGAAAACGGCCAGCGCCGGTTATCCTGCAAGAACAGGAACTATACCATCTCCAAAGGCGACATTGTCCTTTTTAACCCCGGAGACAATCATTCCTGCATCCGAGTCAGCGACAGCCCCCTGGATTACCGGGGATTTCATATTTCCAGAGAAACCATGTCCCCTTTGTACCAGGAGATCACCGGGCGTCCGGGGCTTCCTGTTTTTTCACATTCTGTGACACGAAACGAAAAAGCCGCAGGCTGTCTGCGGCTGCTCCACGACCTGATCACAGGAAACGCCTCTGCTCTCGAAAAGGAGGAAACGCTGCTTTTTTTGCTGACTTTGCTGATCAGTCACCGGGAACCGATATCAGACCGGGATCTTCCGGCTTATAGTCCGGAAATTGAAAAAGCCTGCGATTTTATCCAAACACATTACCGTGAGCGTCTCTGTCTGGAACAGATCTGTCATTGCGCGGGTCTGAGCAAATCCACTCTGCTGCGGGCATTTACCGCCTGCAAAGGGATCACGCCCTACTGCTACCTGGAAAATGTCCGGATCGGAAAAGCCAAAAAGCTGCTGGCTCAGGGTATGGCTCCCGTTGACGCGGCTTTGCTCACCGGATTTTCCGATCAGAGCCATTTTTCAAACTGTTTTCGCAGATTTCTCGGCGTATCCCCTGGTATTTACCGGGACATTTTTACACACAAGCATCATTCAGGAGGTAAATCCCATGGAATCTGAATCCGCAAAAGGGCATCTGACTGCCCTGCTCACCGTTGTAATCTGGGGCACAACTTTTATATCCACCAAAGTGCTGCTGAACGATTTTTTACCTGTGGAAATTCTGATCGTCAGATTTGTAATAGGGTTTGGGGCTCTCTGGCTCGCATGTCCCCATCCCCTAAAAAATACCGGAACCCGGCGGGAGCTTACCTTTGCCGCCGCCGGGCTCTGTGGCATATGCCTGTATTATCTTCTTGAAAATATCGCTCTGACCTATACAATGGCATCCAATGTAGGCGTTATTATTTCCGTGGCTCCCTTTTTTACAGCCCTATTATCCCGCATATGCTTCCGAAACGCCAGGCGTCTGGGAATTTATTTTTTCGCGGGCTTCATTGCCGCAATGGCCGGTATTATCCTGATCAGTTTTAACGGTTCTTCCCTGCGTCTTGATCCTACCGGAGATCTGCTGGCGCTGCTTGCCGCATTTGTATGGGCCTGCTATTCCATACTTACCAAAAAGATCAGCAGTTACGGGTATCCTACCATTTCATCTACAAGGAGAATCTTTTTTTACGGCATCCTGTTTATGATTCCTTCTCTGTTTTTCTTTGACGCGAAATGGGATCCGCCCCGTTTTACAGATCCTGTCTGCCTGCTGAATATCATCTTTCTCGGCCTGGGAGCTTCCGCGCTGTGCTTTGTCACATGGAATTTTGCCGTGCGGGTACTAGACCCGGTGAAAACCAGTGTATACATTTATTTGGTTCCTGTGGTAACCGTTGTTTCCTCTGTACTGATCCTGCATGAGCCAATCACCCCATCCGCCGCAGCCGGGATCGCGCTGACGCTGGGAGGCCTGCTGCTTTCACAGCGAAGAAAAATCTGACGCCTTTTATTCCCGTTCTTCCATAACCCCCAGGCTATTTTTCAATTTCAATACTTTCACGGGCAGTTCCCGGATATTTTTGGATAACTGTATAAAACAATGTTTTATGTTCTATCCGGTCTTCGCCATATGATTTTTCATAGCTGAACCTCGGTACCTGATGAAATTGTGAAACAGCAACATAATCTGAAACTGTAAAAAATCCAAACAAAGCGCCTATACAGCAGGCCGTGCACAGGATCCGCCATTTTCTTGCCGCCAGCACAAACTTTATCCTGAGATAAAAGCCTGCGGTCAGGATTCCTCCGCCTGCAGCCCCGTAAATACTCCCCCAGCTGCTTTCATTGGGAAATACAGCAAAGGCGGATATTAGGATTGCTGCTCCAAACACCATCAGCGCCGCACTTATTATTTTCCTTTTTTCCGCGTAAATTTCATTTTTACTGTACATTGCCATTTTAACCGCAGTATCTTTTGTTTCCTGAGTCATTTCCTCACGCTTCCTTTCTCCATCTATGATTTCCGATATGCTGACCTGATAAAACTCAGCCAGTTCCACCAGCAGACTGATATCCGGCATATTGCTTCCGGTTTCCCACCTGGACACCGTCCTTCCTGACACATGCAGCGTCTCCCCTAAGGCCTCCTGTGTTATATTTTTTTCTTTTCGCAGTGTTTTTAAAAACGCTCCTATTTTTTTCTGGTCCATTCCTTTTCCCTCCTGCTCTCTAGATTACACAAAAACTTTCTGTTTTTACAGGACACAAAATGAGAAATGTTATATTTTGCCGCCAGGCACCTGTGTCAGCGCATGAAAAGCCTATGGTGGAGCTGATAAATAAAAAAGAAGCTGCAAAACAGCTTGGTATATCTCTGGCCACTCTATATAACAAATTAAACAGATAAGTTTTTCTTTCTCCCGCAGCAGATGGAATTTCAGTTTTACACACTGCCCATTTATTTTTGCAATACACAGATATCGACAGAAAAAGTTATACCAGCAAAAGAAACTTGAAATCTTAAAGACTTTGGCTGAAGGATTCCTTTATGTAAATATAAAACGGGCTGCCCCAATCAAAGGGCTGCCCGCTTTTCTGTTTATTATGCATTTACTTTCCTGTACCAAATGATTTAATTTCGTCATCCAGAATAAACCGCTCCACCTTATTAGAGTAATCGTTCATCGACCGCATACTGATCTCCTCTGTGAAAAGCCCTGCAAGTTGCAGCTTACGAAGTCACTCTTCCCTTGATATTTCCTTTCTCTTCCAGAAACGTATTACAGTTCAATTACCTTCGGTTCCGCTGTGAAAGAATAGAGGGTTGCTGTTCCGTGCTCAAAATAAAATACCGTCATCAGATTGTCATCAACCGTATACATGGGAAAGAAAGAATTATTCGGCCGCTGTCCGTATGTAACTGCGCAGAAAGTATTGACGGGCAAATGGTCTATGTACATTATGTATTTACTTTCGAATGGGCCTGTACGCTTTAATGAACTTTTACGGCGGATGCCTGAAGAAATGACTCACACTACTTTATCACGTCAGCTCAAGACACTTGAGGATGAAGGTTTGATCATACGTACAGAATATCAGCAGATTCCGCCAAAAGTCGAATACAGTTTAAGTGAAATCGGCGAAAAATTTAAAAATGTATTATCTGTTCTTGAAGTATGGGGCAATGAATATATTCAATACTTAAATAATAAAAGTAAAATTTCCTGACAAGTTTTTTCAGACAGAATTCCAGATAGCGAAACTGTGAGACGGGGTGAAAGACTTAAATTGTAATCTCCGCTTCCTTGTAAAATCTTTATCTGGATGAGAAAGATAGGGATATGGGTCGTAAGCAAGCAGATCAATTACTTCCTCTATTTGTGATGCGATTAATTTGTAATATAACCTCTATCACTTGTTACCTCGCAGCTTTTTTGAAAACAGCCCTTGACCGAACAAAGAATGGCTGCCTCTCTGCTGGTTTTACCCATCAGAGAGGCAGCCATTATATCCCCATATTTTTATTTTATATTTACATCAGTCAGAGACTTCCGGCTTAGTCCGGTCTTCCGATCAGCTTATCGTTTGATACAATCATCATAACCAGTCCTATCGCTAATATAATCAGGTCAAAGATAAACATCTGTCCGGGATTTTTGAAAATACCAGTTGCCATTACACCGATACCTGCTCCGATCTCGAAAATAGTGCCAATTACTTTATAACCTGCACTGTAATCCCAGCGTCCATACTTGGTTGTCACATAAGAAGGCAGAAGATTACACAAAGCCCCCTGCGCCGCAAAGATTACAATTCCTGCCAGCCAGCAGAAAACCAGTCCGTGAGGCATCAGATAAGCAAATATAAAACCAATTATGATAAATATAAAATAAATAATAAAGGTTTTTCTTGTACCAATTGCCTGATCCACAATACCAAGCACCACGCTTCCGACCAGTCCCATAACTCCGCCTACAGCAAAGATCATTGTCGCTACAGTATAATCATAACCATAGCCGACCATTACTGGAATTGCAGATGCAATATATGTCATAACTGCCAGGAAGGCAAAAGCAGAGCCAATGCCAATCAGCCAGGTATTTCTGTCTGCACAAACTTTCTTAAGAGTAAATGGACTCTTATACTCCTGCATCTCTTTTGCGATTTCAGCACCATGCTTTGCGAAATCGGGATCTCCGTCGGGATATGTACCAGCTTCCTCCGGTGTATTCTTCACAAATAATAATCCCAATACAGCCACAACAGCAAGAATGATTGCTATGATAATCATTCCGGTTTCAAGACTTGTCGTCGCAAATAATTTGGGCATCAGCGGTACATACAGAAAATTCATACAGATAATTCCCATTGTAGTAAATCCAAGTACCACACCCTTTTTTGTAGGCCACCATTTTGCAGTGATTGACATACCGCCGTTTTTCTCATAACCGCCGCCGAGAAATCCCAGCACCAGAATTACCACAAGAAAGATTGCCTGATTGGTGGTCGTTCCAAATACAACAAGTAATGCTGCTGAAATAAAAAGAGTAATCACAATTAATTTCTTTTCACCCAGCTTACGGACGGTACTTGCAAGAACAAGAAGACCAACAGCTTTCATGATACACCCGATACCGGATATCATATTAATAATATCCAGATTCCATCCCCGGGCTTCTGCAAACGCTGGAAATACAGTATTATTATTTCCTCCGATTACACAGCTGCCGATTAGAAATAATATCGCAGTGTAAATCATTATCCACAATTGTTTCGAACCATACCAACATACTTTTTTTCCATCATTCCCCAATTCTCCTTTTTTGTACACTAATAATGAAAATGCCTAACTCTATTCCTTCCAGCCTTCCGGTTTCCAGCGGTATCTTTCAAAAGGAATTCTCTCAAAAGAAACAACCGGCCTTCCGTCATCCCCCTTATCCACACAGATCCATTTAATCCAGTTTGCATCATCTCTTTCTGTGTAATCACCTCTTACATGGTATCCACGGGATTCTTTTCTCGCCTGATATGTCATATACATGATTTCAAGCATATCAATCATTCTTCTGCTCTCTAACGCCTTGAACAAATGATGACCGTCTCCTCTGGGCACATAGATCAGCTCGCTCAGATGTTCTCTCAGGTCCGTCAATTCTGCCAGGACTGCATTCATTGTCTCTTCTGTTTTATTTACGCTGTTTTCCGGCTCACAGATCAGCCTGGACAGATAATGGATCACACTGTAAGGAAGCTTTTTACCTGTATAGTCATACGCACCGTAAATACGATCTTTATATTTCTTTACCTGATCGATATCCACATCATCAAGCTCAATGTTGTCAATCTCTGATGCAATGGATTCTGCTGCCCTAAGAGCCGTCCGGCCTGCATTTCCCACACCATCGCCATGAACCCAGCTTCCATGAGCTGTACCGCACATGGAAATAAATCCAACGGCCCAGAGATTCTCTGCTGTTGTCTTTCCGTTAATGTCTGCCCTGACCGGTCTGGTTGCCACTCTTGCCAGAAGAGAAACCTCCGGCTTGGTCAATGCGTCTTCTTTCCCCAGGGAACGGATAAATTTGCTCATGGCAACTCTCTTTTTCATAAGAATTCCCTGATTAAATCCTTCGCCTTCCGTTGTACTTGTAGCGGGCAGCTTTGAATAATCTGCGTAAAGAGGACCGTTTCCTTCCTCTACCTCCTTCAACGCACCCCGGATAAAGTCAACCCCAATATCCTCATAATCCGTACATCCATACTTTTCAAAAATATTTTCGCCCAGTCTGTTATAAACAACCCAGTGCATACCATAAATATAGTTTCCTGTATTTCTCAGACAGAGATCATACTGGAGAAGCTGTTCCACATTTCTGAGCTGTGCCCCGGCCTCATACGCTGCATAAACTGCTGTTGCCGGAGAGAAAAACATATCCTTTGCCGTAGCACTGAAATCAGCTGCAGCCAGCACAACCGCTTTTGCGCGGATAATGTAAAACTCGGTAGTATCAATATTAAATGCTACGGCTCCCACTACTTTTCCATGATTTGTCAGGAGATCAGTAAAATAAGTCCGCTCCAGCACCCTTGCGCCGTTTTCAAGAACCTTCTGCGCAAATCCATTGGCAAAGTCAAGATCCAGGTTGACAGAAGACACCAGTTTTCCCTCAAACTCCTTATGATAATGAAGAGATCCATCCGGATTATGGGAAAAAGTACCCCCCAGTCTTTCCAGCTCCTGTACATATGTATATCCGTCCTTCTGATACTCCAGCATATACTCCTGGTCATTCAGATACATTCCATGCTGGTTCAGCTTTACCTGTTCCTCGCAGAAGGTATCCAGATCGTCTTCCGGGGCCATCATAACCATTCCGTGGCCCGCTTTTGTGGAATCTCCGGTATATCCATAATACCCTTTTTCAATGAGAAGAATTTTTGCAGATTCATTTAGTTCATGAACCTTGGTTGCCGTGACGGTTCCCCCCAGTCCGGCGCCTATAATAAGAATATCTGTGGTAAATACTTTTCCAATTTTATTTAATTCATTCTGCATGCGGTTCTCCTCCTAATCATTCAGGCCTAATCTGTCATACAGGGGATCATAAAAGGCAATCTGCGCAGCCTCTACTGTAATTGCTCCCGATGGACAGTAATACATACACTGATAGCATTCTACACACTCTTCCGGATATGCCGCTATCGCCAGACGTTTTTCTTTGTCCCATTTATATACATCATTACAGCAGGTCCGGATACATTTCTGACAGCCCATACAGAGATCTTCATCCACAGTAACTGTAGCAAGTCTTCTCTGGTCCTCGCCCATTTCTTTAATCGTCATGATTTTATTCCCCCTTCGCCTGATAAGTTGTATGCAGATATGCATGTGCTTTTTCACTGCCCGGTTCGCCCAGATAACTGCTGTAAAGCTCTTTAATCGCAGAATTTTCATAGGATTTCCGGACAGAACATCTTTCATCCAGATGATACAGGCCTTCCGCCCTGTTTTTCCGTATATCAATTACAGTTCGCTTCTCCGCCATCTGCTGGGGCTGACCGCCTCCATTAACACATCCGCCAGGACATGCCATTACTTCTACAAAATCATATACCGCCTCACCGGATTTTATTTTTTCCAGCAATTTTTCGGTATTAGCCAGACCGCTGACTGCCGCTACCTTCAGATCGGTCTTTCCTACTTTGTAAACAGCCTCCTTTACTCCTTCTATGCCGCGTACTTCTTTGTAGTCTATTGCTTTCTGGGACGTCCCGTTCACCCAGTCATTTGCAGTCCTGAGCGCCGCCTCCATTACGCCGCCGGTTGCTCCGAAAATAGTTCCGGCTCCTGTTCCAATGCCAAGAGGCAGATCAAAATCCTCATCTTCCAATGCGATAAACGGAATATCCGCCCGCTCAATCATTCTTCCAAGTTCCCGGTTCGTAATAGAGAAATCTACATCCGGCACTCCCCCTGCATTTTCATCGTCCCTGGTCAGCTCACATTTTTTCGCAGTACAGGGCATCACGCTGACTACAACGATACGGTCTTTGTCAATTCCTTCTTTCTCCGCCAGATATGTTTTTATCATCGCTCCGGCCATCTGCTGGGGAGATTTGCAGGTAGAAATATGATCCAGCAGCTCTGGATGATTTTCCTCGCAGTAGCTGATCCAGCCAGGGCAGCAGGATGTAAACATCGGCATATTTTTCCCACTGTTCATGCGTCCAATCAGTTCTGTCGCTTCTTCCATAATTGTCAGATCTGCGCCAAAAACGGTATCAAATACCCGATCAAATCCCAGTCTGCGCAGTGCAGCCGCCAGTTTTCCTTTCGTCACAGAACCAACCGGATACCGGAAAGTCTCTCCTATACTGGCCCGCACAGATGGAGCTGCCTGTACTATCACATATTTATCCGGATCAGCAATCAGTTCAAAAATACGGTCTGTATCATCCCGTTCCCGAAGTGCTCCCACAGGACAGACAGAAATGCACTGTCCACAGTTTACACAGCCGCTTTCCGCCAGAGTGGCTCCCCTGGAAGGTACAACTCTTCCTTTCATGCTTTCGCCCTCCATGCGGATCGCGCCGATTCCCTGTACATCTTTACATACAGCCACACATCTGCCGCAGCGGACACATTTATTATGATCTCGCACGATAATACCATCTTCCACCACATCAGTATCTTTAATCTTTGCATCGGATGTCTTTTTTGTCATCCGCAGATTGTACTGGATCTCCTGCAGCTCACAATTTCCTGTCCGGAGGCAATGTCTGCAGTCCAGATCATGATGATCCAGAATATTCTGCAAAGCTTTTTTCTGAAGGCCGATAATCTCCGGTGAATTTGTAACAATCTCCATACCTTCTTCCACTGTAACCGTACTTGCGTTTACAATTCCTTTTCCAGCAACTTCCGCAATGCACAGCCCGCTTGTATCCCCCTGCTGGACATCTCTCAGATAGTTTAAAGAAAGAATATTGATATCAAACTGTTTCGATGCGTACTTGTCCTCTCTGGATGCTTCCAGCACTGACGCCCCTTCTCTGGCATGTACCGGATTCCCATTGATTGTGATGTTAACCATAACGACTCCTTTCTGATA
>CAKNLF010000017.1 GCA_930989305.1 uncultured Roseburia sp.
CAAGGATCACATTATTCTCATATAAAACATATAAAAAGCGGCTGTCATTAATACAGGAGATCAGTATTTTTCCTATAGACGTACCGCTTATTAAAGCTACCAGCATAAATAGCAGCCATACTACAATGAATCCCTGCAGCGCCCCCGCAAAGATACCCAGGAAACGATTGATCCCTTTGATAACCGGTATTTTATTTACAATATCTGTCGCCTTTCCTATAATCCATACAATAATGACCGCCAGAAGCAAAGCAATCAGGAATGCCAGTATTCCCACGATCACATCCGCCATTTGTTCCCCTGCCTGCTGATATACTCCTGTACCGCCCAAAATTTCCTGGGCGCTTTGGACGCCATCTCCAAACACATAAGATTCCAATAT
Organism: uncultured Roseburia sp.; assembly: GCA_930989305.1. Classification (GTDB taxonomy): domain Bacteria; phylum Bacillota; class Clostridia; order Lachnospirales; family Lachnospiraceae; genus Brotonthovivens; species Brotonthovivens avistercoris. The sequence continues at coordinate 383 of CAKNLF010000017.1, forward strand.
TTCCGGAAGCTGTATTCCGGCTGCATCCATGGCATCTTTCTGCCCTTCCGCCGCTGACTCCACAGCCGCATTTGCGGAATCTTCCACTCTGTCCGTCCAGCGTTCCGCGATCATGGAATGCACCTGGGTATTTTCTTTCAGGAAATGATTCACATGGGGCGTGGCATAACCAATCAGGGCTATCAACAATATGATAGCCACCAGAGAATACAGCACTCTGAGAAAGCCTCTGTGAAATCCTCTTATCATAGCAATAATAATAATAAACAAAACAATAATCACTAGCCAATTCATCTTTTGCCCCTTAACGCGCGCTGCTGAAAAATTTCAATCTCACCTGTTCCGTTACCCCTTCCATTAAAAATTGATAATTTCGGAAGCCACTTCCCGAGGTTACATAATACAGGTTGTTATCAAAATCGGATTTGAATTTGCGAATCCCATGCATAGTATATATTTCACACTGATTGCTGTTCTGTACGCAGATTTCATGATCAGAAAGGAAATAAATGTCATCATAACCGATGCCGAGATCCGCTTCTGTCTTTTCTTTTCCCTTCATATCATAAACAATCATCTTTCTCTGGTTCTGATTATCCTTATCAGAAACAACGATTCCAAAATATGATTGGTCGTAAAATACGCTTTTTATTTCACTTTTTACGGAAATTGTCTTTTCTTCTTTCGGCTCCTGACTGCCGCTGTAAATAATGATACTGTTATCTCCGAATGCGATCATCCGGTTGTTATTTACATAAAGCATTTCTGGTATCACACAGTCCCCGTACGAATAGGAAGCCACGATATTATCAATCTCATTTTGTCCTGCCGCGCCGAAATTGTAAAACGATACTGTTGTCTTTACATTTCCTTCATTTACATCCAGAGAAGATACTGCCAGCATTTCCCCGTTGTGAGACAAGGCAATTTCCATAGGATATCCGGTATTTTCCATATGCAGGGCACCTTCCGCCAGACATTCCCCCTGACTGTTGTAGATCGCGATATAACCGACTCCCTGATTCTGCATCAATACCGCCACGGTACCATTATCTGACACCTGCACATTTTGAATCGGCATAGTGGTTTCCACCCGTCCCTGAAGGCCTTCTGTATTCATAATGTAAATATCCTGACCATCCTTATCGGCAAACGCCACATAATCTTCGCAGGAAGCCATAAGCGGTTCCTGCATCTCAAAGGTCTGATTCCATATGAGATTATTCTTTTTATCCGTATAAAACGCTCCGTCATTGCTGTATTTTAAAATGTTACCGTTAAACTGGGTAAATTCTGTAGCCTGTGTATCGGACCTCTCGATCTCGTTAAGCACCCGGTACTTGTCATATGTTTTTACCTGAAAAAATATGTAAATCAGCGCGAATGCCGCTACACAGCAGGCTGCTATTACCGCTGCCTGTTTCAGTTTTTTCTTTTTATGTTCCCGTACTTTCCTTTCAATTTCGTCCCAGTCTATTTTTACTTCCCGCAGGAATTTACTGCTTTTTTTTGTCATTTCAACCTCTGTATTCTGCTTTCTTTCCGCATTTAATTTATTAAATCTTTTTTGATGTCTGTATTACACTATACCATAATGCGGTTTTAATTGAAATGCATTTCACAGATTCTTAATTGTTTCTTATATGTATTCTCATTCCATAGAGTCAGGGAAGTTTTAATTTTTGGCCCTCATATATAACATCCAGATTTTGGATTCCGTTGGCCGCGCAGATTTCATCTACCATTGCATCTGTCTGATACAGTTTTCGGCTGATAGACAATAAGCTGTCCCCTTTCCGAACAATATAATATCCCTGTTCCAAAGCCTGCTGGGATGCGGTTTCGACAGTCTCCTCTTCCTTTTGTCCAGAATCTGCTCCGCTTTCCTCTGCGTTCTTGTCTGTTTTACCGGAACTGTCATCCTGCCTGGATTCTTCTGACTGTTCTTTCTGTTCCGGCTCACTCTCTGCCCTCTGACCGGGGCTTTCCTCTGCCTGTTCTGTTTTTTCTGACGTTTCTTTCGGATTTTCTCCGGTGGCGTCCCTGTCAATATCTTCCTTCTCCCGGTCACTGGCATTCTCGAAATCTTGATTTTTGTTCAGCAGCGTTCCCGATATGGTCTGTATGGTTTTTTGAAAACTTTTAAGTCCCTGGTAATTTCCCATCTGAGCAATGCCGGTGGCCGCTGCAATGATCAGCACTGCCGCGCAGGCAGCGTAAACCGCTTTCTGAGGTTTTTTCTTTTCTGTATTCTCCGGCATTTTTTCTTCTTTCGGTGTTTCTCCCTGCTCTCTTTGCACATTCTCCGTCCGGTATCTTCTCACCGGTTCCTCCCGGGGACGGATATTTTCGCTGGAAACCTGTCCGTTTTTTTGACGTATTAAAAATTCCTGCATAAGAGGATTACGTTCATAATATATATAATATCCCTCCAGACTGCGCAGGCCGTTTTGTTCCCAGACGGAAACAGAAAACTCTCCTTCCAGCTCATCTTCATAAATAAAGGCAAGATGCCTGTCACGTTCCATCTGAGCGTAATAATGTTTAATAATGCTCTGTACATGAGAATCCTGTCCGCTGCATCTTACATACCATCCCACGATCTGCTCTCCCGGAAAATTCTCCCGGATGATTTCCTGAACCTGCGCTTCCCCTCCCTCATAAAATACGGAAAAATCACAGACAGCCGCTTTGCTGACAAATGTATATTCACAACCGTCATATATCTGGTAACGCCCTAAAAGCACTGCCGCCTGGAGAGTATCTTCCTGATGACGCTCTTTCAAAAATGTATGAAGGTATGTATACGCATAATCTTCTATATAAAATTTATATTTTTGTCCGGGTTTTCCCATTTGACGGATATTTTTCGGCAGTTTAAATTCTGTCTGCTCTGTATACTGTTTTTCTTCTCTGCTGCTTTCAGTCATTCCTGCACCTCTCTTCCCCATAACTTTATAGGATACTCAAAAAATATCACATTCATTCCGTTTTTTTTGCCGGATTATGCAGGAAGAATTCGCAGATTATGACAGAAAACACAAAAAAAGCCGTCGCCTTTCAGCGACAGCTTTTTATTTTTGTCCGATTACAGAAATGTTTTTACGTTTTTGTAAATACTTTCTCCATCTAATCCGTATTTCTTGATCAATTCCACAGCCGGGCCGGACTCGCCAAACTGATCATAAATACCGATTTTCTTTACTTTTACAGGAGCAGAGGCGCACAGACAATCGCATACAGCGCTTCCCAGTCCGCCGATCACAGAATGTTCTTCTACAGTCACTACTTTTCCTGTTTTCTTTGCGGATGCCGTGATCAGTTCTTCATCCAGCGGCTTAATCGTATGGATATTGATCACTTCAGCGCTTATGCCGTCTTTTTCCAGCATTTCAGCTGCTTCCAGAGCATTTCCCACACACAGACCTGTGGCAACGATCGTTACGTCTGTTCCGCTTTTCATAACGATTCCTTTTCCCATTTCAAACTTGTAATCTTCTCTGTCATTGATCACCGGAATTGCCAAACGTCCGAAACGCAGATATACCGGTCCCTCATATTCATATGCAGCTTTCACTGCGGCTCTGGCCTCAATATCATCGCTTGGGTTGATTACTACCATTCCGGGGATTGCACGCATGAGAGCAATATCTTCGTTGCACTGATGGGTTGCCCCGTCTTCGCCTACGGAAATTCCCGCATGAGTTGCTCCGATTTTCACATTCAGATGCGGGTATCCGATAGAGTTACGTACCTGCTCGAAAGCACGTCCCGCCGCGAACATGGCAAAAGAACTTACAAAAGGCACTTTTCCGCAGGTAGCAAGTCCCGCCGCAATACCTGTCATGTTTGCTTCTGCAATACCGCAGTCGATATGCCGTTCCGGAAAGGCTTTTTTAAACAGACCAGTCTTTGTAGCGCCTGCAAGATCCGCATCCAGAACTACGAGATTTTCATGTTCTTTTCCCAGTTCAACCAGAGCATTGCCGTAACTTTCTCTTGTTGCGATCTTCTTTACTTCTGACATAATGCTTCACCTGCTTTCTGTAATTCTTCCATTGCCTGGGCATATTCTTCATCATTGGGCGCTACGCCGTGCCAGCTTGCCTGATTTTCCATAAAGGAAACGCCTTTTCCTTTTATTGTTTTCGCAATGATGGCCGTCGGCATTCCTTTTGTTTCTCTCGCCTCTTTAAATGCTGCGGCTATCTGATCAAAATCATGTCCGTCGATTGTGATAACATGGAAATTAAAGGCTTCAAATTTTTTATCAATAGGATAAGGAGAACATACGTCCGCAATATTTCCATCGATCTGCAGACCGTTGTTATCTACGATCACCACAAGGTTGTCCAGTTTTCTGGCTCCTGCGAACATAGCCGCCTCCCAGATCTGGCCTTCCTGGATCTCACCGTCTCCGCACAGGGCATAAACTCTGTAATCCTTATGATCCAGTCTTCCTGCCATAGCCATTCCCACTGCAGCAGAAAGCCCCTGTCCCAATGAACCGCTCGACATATCCACTCCGGGGATATGTTTCATATCTGGATGGCCCTGAAGATAAGAGCCCACATGGCGGAGTGTTTTCATATCTTCTACCGGAAAATAACCTCTGTGTGCCAGTGTGGCGTAAAGTCCCGGCGCAACATGGCCTTTTGAGAGCACAAACCTGTCTCTGTCTTCATTTTTCGGGTCAGCCGGATCCACATGCATCTCTTCAAAATACAGATACGTAAAAATATCTGCCGCTGACAGAGAGCCGCCCGGATGTCCTGATTTCGCGCTGTGAACACCGGTAACTATAGATTTCCGGATTTCAACAGCCATTTTTTCCAGTTCTAATTTTGTCATAAGAAAGTCCTTTCCCACATCTGTCTGTTGTGTTTTATTTACTTAATACAAATATAGTAAAGATACCGTGAAAAATCAACGGCTTTTTAAAGTTCTACTCTTCCTTCCAGGGCCCGCAGCAGCGTCACTTCATCAATATATTCCAGATCGCCTCCCACAGGAACTCCGCTGGCAATCCTGGACACCTTGATCCCGGTAGGTTTTATCAGCTTGCTGATATACATTGCAGTAGTTTCTCCTTCCAGGCTGGAGTTGGTGGCAATGATCACTTCATTGACATCACCCTGTAGACGCTGCATCAGCTCCTTAAGTTTGATATCATTCGGTCCAATCCCCAGCATAGGAGAAATCGCCCCATGGAGCACATGGTAAACGCCCTCATACTGACCTGTTTTTTCATATGCCGCCAGGTCTCTTGTATTTTCCACTACCATGATCGTCTTATGGTCCCGCTCTGGATTTTTGCAGATCGGACATTCTTCGTCATCTGTCAGAGTAAAGCATGTTTTGCAATATCGGACATTCTGTTTTGCTTCCAGAATCGTATGAGCCAGCTGTTCCACTCTGTCTTCCGGCATATTTAATATATGAAAAGCAAGCCGCTGGGCAGACTTGTTCCCGATTCCCGGAAGCGCGGACAGCTCGTCGATCAGCCTGGATATCTGCCTGCTGTAATAATCCATTAGAAAGGAAATCCTCCGCCCAGTCCGCCTGTAATCTTGGACATTGACTGCTGAGAATATTCCTCTACCTGACGGAGAGCCTCATTGGTTGCCGCCACAATAAGATCTTCCAGCATTTCAATATCGTCCGGATCCACCACTTCCTCTGAAAGTTTTACCTTTTTGATTTCTTTTTTCCCGGAAACTGTCACTTCAACTGCACCGCCGCCTGCTGTGGCTGTAATTTCCTTTTCTTCCAGCTCTTTGGTCGCTTCCTCCATCTGACGCTGCATTTTCTGAGCCTGTTTCATTAAATTGTTCATATTTCCGGGCATGCCTCCCGGGAATCCGCCTCTCTTAGCCATTTCTGTTCCTCCTGTTAATTACTCATCTTCATTTTCTATTTTTATACCGGCATTTCCAAATACATTCATAAAATCTTCTACAGAATTGTATTTGTTCTGAAAACTGCCGGCTGATTCATCCAGCTTAACTACCAGCTTTACCTCTTTTCCGATTATCCTGGAAAACGCTTCTTCTATTGCCTTTTTATGTTCCGGGGCACTGATCTCCTGATAAGCATACTCCCGTTCCTTGCTGAAAGTCAGCACCAGTTCATTCTCATTTCCGCTGTCCAGCAAAATATCGCTTCCGTCTTTCTCCCGGCTGTTTTTTACATCCAGACTGATAGCTTTTGCCGGTGACAGATCCACCCGGTATCTGGGATGCAGTTCCAGGAGCATCGTATTCCAGTTGGCAATCAGTTTTTGTATCTCCTGAGGAAGGGCTTTTGGCATCTCAGGTTTCTGAACTTTTGCCGTCTGGGCCTTTTGAGGTATGCCGGATGTTTTGCCCTGCTCCACAAACACGCCGTTTTCCATCTTTTTTTCCAGCTGCTCAATTCTGTCCACCAGCGCGTCCTGACTGCTTTCCATTGCAGGACGGCAGAGTTTTATCAAAGCGATTTCCACCAGAATCCTCTTTTGAGCCGCATACCGAATCTGGCCGGACAATTCTGACAGAATACGAATATAACGCATCAGCACCTCACTGTCAATCATTTGCGCTTCTTCTTTTAAAAGAGCCAGATTCTCACTGGACATATCCAGCATGTCTTCCATATCATCCGCGCTTTTGATCAAAAGCAGATTTCTCAGATACCAGGTAAAATCGCTGACGAACTGTCCCAGCTCCCGTCCCTGTATGATCAGTTCCTCCAAAAGTTCCATCACTCCGGCCACATCGCTTTCCATGATCCGCCGCAGCAGTCTGCTGAACAGTTCCGTATCTACTGCTCCCAACACTTCCAGCACATGATCGTAGGTCAGCTTCTGTCCCAGGAAAAAGGCTATGCACTGGTCCAAAAGACTCAGAGCGTCCCTGAGAGAACCATCCGCGGCTTTGGCTATGTAGCGGATCGCCTTCTCCTCCACTTTCACCTTTTCTTCATCCATCAGTTCCTGCAGCCGGGCCGCTATCGTATCTATGGTAATCCTGTGAAAGTCATATTTCTGACATCTGGACATGATCGTAACCGGTATTTTGTGAGATTCTGTCGTGGCCAGAATAAAGATTACATAGGACGGAGGTTCCTCCAGCGTTTTCAGAAGGGCGTTAAAAGCACCGATGGAAAGCATGTGGACCTCGTCGATAATATAAACCTTATACTTTCCTTCTGTGGGAGAGTATTCCACCTCGTCCCGGATCTCACGGATATTATCCACGCCATTGTTGGAAGCCGCGTCAATTTCGATCACGTTCATGGATGTGCCTGCCGCGATCGCCCGGCAGGAAGGACATTCCCCGCAGGGACTCCCGTCTACGGGCTGTTCACAGTTTACTGCCTTTGCGAAAATCTTCGCGATTGTTGTTTTTCCGGTTCCCCGTGTGCCGCAAAAAAGATAGGCATGTCCGATACGCTGAGCTTTGATCTGATTTTTCAATGTAGTGACAATATGATCCTGTCCTTTTACCTCTTCAAATTCACTTGGACGATATTTTCGATACAGCGCAGTATACGACATTTACGCTCTCCTTTCTGCGTTTTCTTTCTCAGTCTCCGAAACTGATCCCGATTTCTTTTGCTTCTTCTATGATCTGTGAATCCGGTTCTACCATTTTCAGTTTGCCGGCCACATCTTTTAACGGCACTTTCTGTGTCTTGCCGTTGACCATTCCTACCATATACCCATAATCATCCGCCAGAATCAATTTAGCTGCCGCTGCTCCCAGCTGTGTACATAATACTCTGTCATAAGGGCAGGGACTGCCGCCTCTTTGCATATGTCCGGGTACGGTTACGCGTACTTCGTTGCCCAGCCGTTCTCCAAGCCGAGCTGCCAGCTCATAAGAAACGGAGGGATACTTGCTCTTTTTCTGTTTTTCTTTATATTCCTTTTTAGAAAGTTTTGCGTCTTCCTGAGAAATGGCCCCCTCAGCCACCGCCAGAATGGTAAATCCTTTGCCTGCCTGGCTTCTTTTTTCGATGGCTTCTATAACCTTGTCCAAATTATATGGAATCTCAGGAATCAGGATAATATCCGCTCCCCCGGCAATTCCCGCGTATAATGTCAGCCATCCCACTTTATGTCCCATAACTTCTACAATAAAGATACGATTGTGGGACGCCGCTGTGGTATGAATACAGTCAATAGCATCTGTCGCGATATTGATGGCGCTCTGGAATCCGAAGGTTACGTCTGTTCCGTAAATATCATTGTCTATGGTTTTTGGCAGATGAATCACATTCAGACCTTCTTCCCGCAGAAGGTTTGCTGTTTTCTGTGTTCCGTTTCCTCCCAGGATCACCAGACAGTCCAGGTTCAGCTTATGATACGTATGTTTCATAGCTTCCACTTTATCCAGACCGTTGGCATCCGGCACACGCATCTGTTTAAAAGGCTGACGGGAAGTACCCAGAATAGTTCCTCCTTTTGTCAGTATCCCGGAAAAATCCGCAGCTGTAAGCAAACGATAGTTTCCGTAGATCAAACCTTTGTATCCGTCAAAAAATCCATATACTTCCAGGTCTTTCAGATTGTTGCTCAATCCCTTTACCACACCTCTCATTGCAGCGTTCAAAGCCTGGCAGTCTCCCCCGCTGGTCAGCATTCCGATTCTTTTCATGAAATATGCCCTCCCATTCCTGTAATTTCAAAATTGAACTGTAGATATTATAGTCTATTTTTTTCTCTAAAACAAGAAAAAGCGGCAGTTCCTTTTTCATCCTCCCAAACGTGTTCCTCAGGATCCGGACAACAAATACCGGGAAATCTGTCATTAAAATATTGACTGCTGTAGTGATTGCTTTTATAATGATGAAGATATGATAAAAGCAGGAGTACCCAAGTGGCTGAAGGGTCTGGCTTCGAACACCAGTAGGCCGGCAGTACCGGCGCAAGGGTTCAAATCCCTTCTCCTGCGCTGAAAAAGCCCGCATTTTGCGGGCTTTTTGTTTTGCTCATATATTTGTTTTTCTCACAGCGAGGCTCGCCTTTTGCATACCGGACATCCCCGTTTCTTTTGCGTACGGCTGTATACGCTGGCTTTCCACCGATGGCCTTCCCTGCAGATCCAGCCGACGGATCTGCGGGTATTGTACAAAACATCATGGGGCTGCAGAGTCTTGTTTTCTTCATAATCCCATTCTCTTACCAGTTCCGGAAACAGAGACGCCAGAGAATTTTCTCTGCATACCCGAATCCCTGCGCAGTATGGACACCCCTTGCCGGATACCTCATGATCGATCCTGCGCCGCCATTGATGATCCGGATACCTGATACACCGCCACCAGACCTTTTTATCAGATCCATAGGAAACCGTATGGGGATCCAGACCCTCATTTTTCTCATAATCCCATCGTTTCGCCGCTTCCGGGCAGACTTCGACAAGGCTTTTTCCTTCCCTTACGTACCTGCTTCGACAGATGGGACATTTGCCTCCCTCAGCTCTGCTGCGTATTTCCGCCAGCCATTCATGCCCTCTTTTGCATTTCCACCAGACTTTTTTATTGGATTTTGGCCGGAAATCCGATGGTCCCAGACGTCCGTTCTTTTCATAATTCCATTCTTCTGCCAGCTGTGGATAAAGGTCCGCCATATTCTGTCCCGGCAGGGGATACCGCCCTGCGCAATATGGACATCCTCTTTTCAGGATGCTTCGATTGGAGATCCTGGCCTGCCAGGAATGTCCCTTTTCGCATTTCCACCAGACATATGCCTGACCGGCAGGTGCAGTCTCCCACGGAGAGCTGTTGTTTTTGTCCCAGTCCCACTGTTCCGCCAGTTTCGGATATTTCGCCGCCAGACTGGTCTCCCGCAGGATACGCCGTCCGCTGCAGTATGGACATTTTCCGCTCCTGACCATTTCTTTAACGCTTCGTTCCCAGATATGACCCCTCTCACATTTCCACAGGACTACAAGTCCCGAATGGCAGGATACATCCGCCGGTGTCTTTCCGCTTTTTTTGTCCTCCAGCCACATCCGGGCCACTCCGGGATTTACTACAGATAATCTGTTTGCATTGCTGACCCGGTGGCAGGAGCAGAAAGGACAGCCGTCCCGCCGTCCGGTTCTTTTATTGGGCGTTGCTTTCCATACATGGCCTTTTGCGCACTGCCACGTATACAAATCTCCGGAACCATATTCCACCATTTCCGGAGTGATCGGCCAGTTTGCCTCTTTATGCCATTCCTTCGCCAACTCGAGATACTTTGCGGCAATGCTATTTTTCTTTCTGCCTTCTACCAGCAAAGTTCGGATATAATGGTGATCCCGCTTCACATTAATATCCACTTCCTTTTCTGCCCCGTCTTTGCCGGAATTCCGGAGCATTGTAAACAGCAGCCCGATCACCCTGTCCATATAACGATATTCATTGTCCGGCCTGCACAGAATTTCTGTTCCCTGTATCACAGCTGTCTCTTTCAGGGATCCGGCCTCCTCCCAAACAGTGAGCAATTTAATCCCCAGTCCGGTAATGTCCGCTTTTTTCCGGGCATCCAGTTCCTCCCGCTGATACAGGGTATGAAAAATCCCATTGTATTCAATTCCCGTCTTCAGCGTTGGGATCCATATATCTATTTCCCAGCCGCCGATCCGAAACCGGTTTTCACAATCCGGAAAGACTTTTTTCATATAATAATAGATTGCCTGCTCAGGAAAGGAACTTTTTCTTTGTTTCCCGCAGATAGGACAGCCCTGCAGCCGTTTTGTCCGGTTTGATATAACAGCCTTCCATTTATGTTCAGGATTAAAAGCGCATGTCCAGTATACCTTTTTCCCGCTGTAAGGATACATATCCTCAGGCTTTTCCTTATTTTTGTCATAATCCCATTCCCCTGCCACCTGTGGAAACAGGGCTTTCAGATTATATGTATCTGACAATTTCTTTCTGCCGGAATCCTGCTTTTGCAAAGACACTTTCATGATCTGACGCTCCTTTGTTTTCTCCTCTGATTTTCCCCATCAACAGCTTTATTTTACACAAAATAGTGTATTTTTGAAATCTGTTTCCGATCTGTTAAGAAATGGCAGCTCTGTTAAAACCGTATCTGGGATTTCTCTTGTTGACGGATTTTTTTATCTGTGATAGTATCTAGTTAGTATTAACTAACCAATATTTTCAGGAGGACGCTATGACAAAATACACCTTATCCATAGACGGCATGCAGTGCGGCATGTGCGAGGCCCATGTAAATGACGCAGTCAGACAGGCCTTTTCTGTAAAAAAAGTTTCTTCTTCTCACATCAAAAATCAGACGGTAATCCTGGCGGAAAATGCGCTGGATGAAGACCGGCTGAAAGATGTGATCTGCCAGACCGGCTATACCGTAACGGAGATTTCCTGCGAACCTTATGAAAAGAAAGGCTTCTTTCACAGAAAATAAAGCTTCCTTATTCAGCAGTTCCTGTATGTTTCCGTCGCAGCCCAAAAACACAAAATCCCTGTATATGGTTCCTTCTGCGTCAACTCTTTTACCATATTCGTGTCATTAGTTTTTGATATGAGAAACCCCCGGACCATATATTACCTTTTTTATTTTTGCTCATGGTTTATTAACAAAAAAATTACCATTTGTATGGGTTTTTATTTTAGAATAACCAAAATTATTTTTATATAATGAGTGCAACAAACAAATCAAACACACAAAAAGGAGACAGGAATATGAAACGTGATATGATGAAATGGGTTGATGACATTCTCGCGGCAGAGCAAAAAAAAGGCTTTCTGGTTCTTTCTTTCCCTGCTATCCAGAAAATGGGCATCACTGTAAAAGAACTGATCGCATCCAGTGATCTGCAGGCACAGGCTATGAAAATTGTTGCGGACTCCACTCCGGAAGCTGCAGCAGCAGTAAGTATGATGGACCTTTCTCTGGAAGCGGAAGCTTTTGGCTCTACCGTACATTTTTCTGATGATGAAGTTCCTACTGTAACAGGAAGCATTGTAAATTCCGAAGAAGACGCAGAAGCTTTAAAAGTACCGGAAATCGGTGCGGGACGTACACAGATTTACATTGACGCCATCGAAAAATCTGTAAAACTGATCGAAGACAGACCGGTATTTGCCGGAGTCATCGGACCATTCTCTCTCGCAGGAAGATTAATGGACGTATCCGAAGCCATGATCTACTGCTATGACGAACCGGATATGGTACATACCGTACTGGAAAAAGTTTCCGATTTCCTGATCAAATATATCAACGCATACAAAGCAGTAGGCGCAAACGGCGTGCTCATGGCTGAACCGCTGGCAGGACTTCTTTCTCCGGCACTGGAAGAGGAATTCTCCTGTGACTATGTGAAGAAAATCGTAGCTGCTACTCAGACAGATGATTTCCTCATCGGATATCATAACTGCGGTAACTGCACGATCCAGCAGATCAACTCTATTGTTGAAAACGGATGCCGTATGCTCCATTTCGGAAACGCCATCGATATGAGCGAAATGATGCCAAAAATTCCGAAAAATATTATCGCAATGGGAAATATCGATCCGGCCGGCCAGTTCCGCAACGGTACACCGGAATCTGTAAAAACCGCTACAAAAGAGCTTCTCGAAAAATGCGGTTCTTACAAAAACTTTGTTATTTCTTCAGGCTGCGATATCCCGCCGCTTTCAAGCTGGGATAATATCCAGGCATTCTTTGACGGTATCAATGAATACTATGCTGGCAAATAATCAAAGCTGAACAAAACAAATCATAGACTATCCAAAAAGCACCGGGTACAAACTCCTGTATTTTGTCCCCGGTGCTTTTCTATTCCTCTGTTTTTCAGCGAAAAATACAGTTACAGCCTGACCTTGGACTAGCAAAGGCCAGGCTGTATTTTTTATACCACTGAACTGATATTATAATACATCTTTTTCCTCTTCGTATACTTTCGGAAGAATTGCCGCAAGATTAGTGAATTCTTTAATATTATGAGCGAACAATCCTTTTGGCATAATATCCGGGATACGTACGCCTTCCGGAAGGGCTTTCACGATCTTGCCATCCTCCCATCTGAATCCGATCCAGAATCTGGATTCAAAAAGAACACCGTCTTTGTAAGGATGCCATTTGTGTGTCATGGCTGCCGCGCAGGAACTCTCCCCGATTGCGCACACCATAGAGGAACAATTTTCTGTTCCAATGAGGCTGGGATCATATCCGAAATCCTTGGGGTTTTTAAAGCAGAGTTTTAAAAATTCAGGACCCGGTCCCACATCTTCCATAATATAATGGTTTACATTCCATGTTTTTTCATTCATGGGCACATTCGGGTCGCACACATAGTCCACTCTGTCAGCTCTTGCAAAATAATGGTCTTCCGGATCCCAGATCTTGTAACGCAGATCTGAACCTACGGAATGCCACGGGAACCACCAGTCAAGCATTTCGCTTGTTACGCCTGGCATATATGTAGTATTACATACAAATCCGGTTCCGTCTTCTCTTACACCATATCCGCATGTGCAGAAACCTTCATAGTCACCTGCAAGGAAACGATTTTTATCATCAATACTCATACCTGTTTCCGGAGCCGCCGGGCCTGCATTTAAGATATCAATTTTTTCCTTTGGGATCTCGGCCAAAGGCTGCTCAAAATATTTGTAATATGAGAGTCTTTTTTCTTCTTCTGATACGCCTACTTTTTTCATTTGATCGCACTCCTTTTTATTCTTTTATTTTATATCATTTTTGTACTTATTTTAACAGATTTCAACAAAATTTCTTTTGTATTTATTTATATAGTATTATATTTTGCAACAAAATCACAATATTTTTTTAGATATAGTCATAACTTTTATGTTATAATATAGGCACTTAAAGAATCGGAACTTTTCAAAACAATCAGGGAGGCAGCCCAATGACTATTAAATCACTGGAATATTTTTTAGTTGTTGTAAAACATCTGAACATATCCAGGGCCGCTCAGGAACTGTACATCAGCCAGCCGGCCCTAAGCAAACAAATCCGTCTTCTGGAGGAGGAACTGCAGGTGAGCCTGTTTGAAAGGAATAATCACTCTATGACGCTGACTCATGCCGGGGAAGTACTTGTTACAGAAGCCAACGAACTTTTTCTGAAACATTCCCAGCTCATTGAAAGAGTACGAGCCGCAGCTCAGCCAGTTTCCAATACTCTCCAGATTCATCACATGCTTGGAGCGCTGAACACTCAGATACCGGAATGGATCCTGGCATTTCAAGAGCAGAATCCGGATCTTTCCATTCAGCTTACCAAAAGCACCCCCAGCAGGATTTTTTCCGATCTGCTGAGCAGCAAGATACAGGCAGGACTTCTGCTTTCCGCTACTACCACCTGTCCCCAGCCCCTTCAGACCCGTGTCATTCATACAGATGTGCTGACGCTGGCGGTTTCCAAACATCATCCTCTGGCTGGCAGGCACAGGATTTCTTTTTCGGAGATTTCCAACGAAACTCTGCTGCTGTTAGAATCCCAGGACGCTCCTTTTCAGCATTCTCTGCTGCCTTTTTTTCTGCATCTGAACAGCGGCCAAAACCACATTAAGATCCATTATCTGAAAGATATGGAAACAATCGTCGCTATGGTACGATCCGGAGCCGGCATTTCTTTTATCGCAAAAGACTACTGCATTGATACAGACAAACTCCACCTGATTCCTATTGCCGACGCTCTTCCTATCCGTCTCTGCGTAGCATGGAATCCCCATTACTCAGACAAAAACACGGAACATTTTATCCATTATATCTTTGAGCAGACCGAAAAAACACAAACAGCAGGAACGGATTAGCTTCCGCTCCTGCTGTAATTGATTTCTCTCTGATTTTTCCAGCATTTTACCTGGATTTCTCCTGAAGACAGCCGCTGCAACGTTCCGTCTTCATATTTAACGATCAGCCTGCAGTCTTTGTCTATATCCAGCGCCACTGCCTTTCTTTCGCTTTTCCCCTGAATAACCCGGATCTCTTTCCCCAGTACAAAACTCTTTGCTCTGTAACTTTCCACATAAGAAGCCGGGTCTTCACTTTGGTAATAAGTCATAAAGGCATTTAAAAACCCTGCTGCCAGCCTGTTTTTCCCGTTCTGAGCCGCTGTTTCAAAAACAAATCCCGCCGTATCTTTAAGCTCAGGAGGAAATCCTTTTGCAGGCGGATATACATTGATCCCGATTCCAAGGACCGCATAGTCCAGGCAGCCTTCCTCAAGCCCCAGAGAAGCTTCTGTAAGGATACCGCTGACTTTCTTTCCTCTGACATAGATGTCGTTCACCCATTTGATCGCCGCATTCTCATCCGATACGTTTTCAATCGCCTCACAGCATGCTGCCGCGGCCATTGTGGTCAGGCCGGACGCCTGGGGAAGGGAATACCTTCCCGGTCTCAGCAGCAGACTCATATAGATCCCCGTTTCCGCCGGCGAAAAAAAAGTCCTGCCTACTCGCCCTTTACCATTCGTCTGGCATTCGGCTATGAGCACATATCCTTCCGGCTCTCCCTCTGAGGCCTTTATCCGCACTTCTTCATTGGTGGACCCGGTCTTTCGGGTCATGTGGATCCTTAAATTCCCGCAAATGGGCTTTAGATATTTCCCAATACCAGCCAGGGACAGGATATCGGTATCTTCAGCCAGACGATATCCCCGGTTCCGCACCCCGTCGATCTGATATCCTTCTGTCTGCAGGCTCTTTACCGCTTTCCATACTGCAGTTCGGGAAACGGAAAGCATTCCAGCAATTGTTTCTCCGGACAGATACTTTCCTTTGTTTTCCTCAAATAACCCCAGAAGCTTTTCTTTTGTGGTCATGGCCTTTTCTCCATTCCCCTTATTCAGTCTCACGGATTTCTTTTCTTACCCGCAGGACCAAAGGCGGAGAAACAGAAAGTTCATCCACTCCCATTTTCACAAACCGTTCTGTCAGGGTTGTGTCAGACGCCAGTTCCCCGCAGATACCTGCCCAGATTCCTTCTTTGTGCGCATTGTCCACGGTCATCTGGATCAGACGCAGGACCGCTTCATGGTGCGAATCATAAATAGGATCCAGTTTGGAATTCTGACGGTCAATGGCCAGCGTATACTGTGTCAGGTCGTTGGTGCCGATACTGAAGAAATCCACTTCTTTTGCCAGCATATCGCTGATCACGGCCGCAGCAGGTGTTTCAATCATGATCCCCTGCTCTACTTCCCCGTACTGGATACCTGCCTCTTTCAGTTCCTGCTTTACTTCTTCCGCCACAGCTTTGGCCTGGCGTACTTCATTTACGGATATGATCATAGGATACATAATGGAAATATTCCCGTAGGCGCTGGCCCGGAAGATCGCTCTCAGCTGGGTTTTAAAAATATCTTTCCGGTCCAGGCAGATTCGGATCGCCCGATATCCCATTGCCGGATTTTCTTCCTTGTCCAGATGAAAATAATCCACCTGTTTGTCCGCTCCAATATCCAGGGTACGGATGATCACTTTCTTTCCGCCCATCATCTCTGCCACCTGTCTGTATGCGGCAAACTGTTCATCCTCAGTAGGATAGGTATCAGAATCCAGATACAAAAATTCGCTTCTGAACAGACCGATGCCTCCTGCGTCATTGCCCAAAACGGAAGCTACATCGGAAGCTTTTCCGATATTGGCGTACAGTTTTATTTTCTTTCCGCTTTTTGTAACGGTTTCTTTTCCTTTCAGTTCCTGGAGAAGTTTCTGCTTTTCTTCTTCTTCCTGAAGTTTTCTTTTATAAAGAGCCAGCGTTTCTTCGTCCGGATCCACGATCAGGCAGCTTTCCATGCCGTCTACAATAGCCATCTTTCCATTCCAGCTCTCCTGGATGTCTATATTGATCAGCGCGGGAATATTCATATTTCTCGCAAGGATCGCTGTATGGGAATTGGAAGATCCCAGCTTTGTGACAAACGCCAGTAATTTATCTTTGTCCATCTGTACCGTCTCACTGGGCGCCAGGTCCTCCGCCACAATGATCGCCGGTTCTGTCAGCTGACGGGGGGCTTTTCCTCCATTCAGGATATGGATCACTCTCTCAGAAATATCTTTTACGTCCACAGACCTTGCCCGGAAATATTCATCGTCCATATTCGCGAAGATTTCCGCAAAATTATCTCCTGTTGTAGCGGTGGCATAGGCGGCGTTCAGTTTTTGATTTTCAATGATATTGCGCACAGAATCGTTGTAATCGTCATCCTCCAGCATCATGGCATGGACTTCAAAAATCTGAGCGTTTACTTCCCCTACTTCTTTTACTGCTTTTTCATACAGTTCATGAAGTTCTTCAATCGCCTGATCCCTTGCCTTTTCATAACGCTCCCACTCCGCCTTTGTGTCCTCAACACCGGAACGTTTCACAGGCTGAGCTGCTTTTTCATGAAACAAGATTTTTCCGATCGCAATCCCTCGAAAGATTGCTTTGCCCTGAAATTTTTCCATCGACTTCTCCATCCTTTAACAGTTTTTCAGATCCAGTTCGTACATTTCCATGTCGAACTCACCGTTGAACCGGAGCATTCTTTCGGCGTTTCTGTAATATCTGGAGCTCATGACCGCTTCGCCATCGTTGACAAAAATCTCCACGCTGGTGGCATCCAGTATGATCCTCAGATTTCTGAGCAGAGACACCTTCTGTTTTCTCCGTCCCCGCCCGTAATTTTCCGGAAAATACTCCAGGGTCAGACACCCTTCCCGCTCATTCCATTCCAGCGCGAAAGTCCGGTCATATTCCAGATAAAACCTCTGGGACCGGTTTTCGATAAGCAGTTCTTCCCCCGTCCGGCAGACTGCCGTCCCTGCGCCGGATACAGAAATATGCCTTTTCTGTCCCCGCATCTGTTCCAGTTCTTTTACAGGCTCCATCCTAAGATGATTATTTATATATTTTAACATTCTCGGGATCGTCAGGCAATGCTGCCAGCCATTATTTATTGTTGGATTTTCATATTCCGCATCCGGCATTCCAAGCCAGCCTGTCAGGATCCTCCTTCCCTCCGCCAGAAAGGTCTGGGGCGCGTAAAAATCAAATCCCTGATCCAGCTCTCTGTAATCCCCCAGCCTGGCGTCTTTCCGGAAATCTCCATATACAGGGAAATATCCGCTGGAGTAAACATTCTGGCACCTGTATTCCTCTCTGGGAAGCCCCTGGGGCGAAACCATCAGGATCCACTGACCGTCCACTTCAAACAGATCCGGACATTCCCACATATAACCGAAAGGCTCCTTTGTCTTCAGCGAATTAATATATTTCCATGTGTATTTGTCCCGCGATTCCAATACCAGCACTTCTCCTGTGTCTTCCAGTGTCCTGGCTCCCAGCACCATATAATATCTGCCTTCATAAGCAAACACTTTCGGATCTCTCACATGACAGGTAAGGCCGGAGGGATAGTCTTCATTTTTCAAAAGCAGCATTTCATGGTCTACAGTCATTCCGTCTGCGCTTACCGCTACCGCGGTATTATGTTCCCTTCCCCTGAGGATATAATCATAATCTCCTTCCAGTTTTACGTTTCCCGTATAATACAGATACATTTTTCCGTCATCAACAAGGGCGGAACCGGAATATACGCCTCCCCTGTCCCAATCATGTTCCGGGAAAAGCATTACCGGACAGCGCTGAAAGTGCAGCAGATCCCTGCTTTTATAATGTCCCCAGTACTTTCCCCCGCCTGCAGCGCTGAAGGGAGAATACTGGTAGAAAAAATGATATTCTCCTTTGAAAAAACAAAGACCGTTGGGATCGTTCAGCCATCCTGCGGGGGGCATCAAATGAAACTTCTGACGCCAGGGATCTTCCGCAGCGTTTTTTAAAGCTCTGTTTTCTTCTTCTTCAATGGCGAGGATCCACTCCTCTTTATTTTTATAATTTTCCAGTTTATCTTCTTCTAAAAGCATATTATCCTTCCTTTTTATTTTTTATCCGGATCAGAGGATCTCCCGCTTTTACTGTTCCTTTTTTCTCAAACAGGATCCCGTTGTACTCATCGCTGTTTGTCACCAGCACCGGAGTGATCACCTGATACCCTTCTGATGCAATTCCCTGTATATCAAAGGTCATCAGGAGCTGTCCCTGTTCCACACGTTCTCCTTCCTCAACCTTTGTGTCAAAATATTTTCCGTTAAGCTCTACGGTATCTATTCCCACATGGATCAGCAGCTCTGCTCCGTTATCCGCAAAAATGCCTATGGCATGTCCCATGACTACAGATATGGTGCCCCTGCACGGCGCCACAACCTCTCCTTTTCCAGGGCGTATGGCAATGCCTTCTCCAAGAGCTCCCGACGCAAAAGTTTCATCCCCGGTCTCAGACAACTCCGCGGTTTCTCCCTGCAGCGGCGATAATATCCTTATTTCTTCCTCATCAGTCTGTTCTGCTACTTCCGTTTCTTCTGATTCTTTCACAGATTCTTCCCCGTCGATCAGTTTTCTCGGCGTAATGATCCAGGATACGCCAAAAGCGACTCCTGCTGATATCACAAACATGATGATATAGGATACCGGCATATTCAGACACAGCAGTATACCGAAAATACCGGTTACCCCTGTGCCGGATGCTCCCAGATGGGCAATGGACGCGTACATGGCGCCGCAGGCACCGCCGATGCAGCCTGCCAGAAATGGCCGGAAAAACCGGATATTCACACCGAAAATGGCCGGTTCTGTAATTCCCATAAAAGCGGACAGCGCAGATGGCAGACATAAACTTTTGTTTTTTGCCTTTTTGGATTTGATACCTATGGACAGGCAGGCAGCGCCCTGGGCAATATTGGCCGCGGACGCCAAAGGCAGCCAGAAAGTCATGCCATACATGGACAGCTGTCCCAGATCAATGATCGTATACATGTGATGGATTCCCATAACTACCGTAGGAGCATAAAGGGCTCCCATAATGAAAGAGCCGATGCCGAAAGGCACGGATATAAGCCACTGGACACCGCCCAGCACGCCGTTTTCCACAGTTACAAATACCGGTCCTATCACCGCCAGCGTCAGATATCCGGTTACAAATACAGACACCAGAGGCGTTACAAACAGATCCAGCATGGCGGGGACAATCTTATGAAGCCATTTTTCCAGCATACACATTACCCATACCGCTATGATTACCGGGATCACATGTCCCTGGTATCCTACCATATCAATGCTGTAGAGTCCCCCGAATACTTCCTGAGTATGCTGCACTCCTTCTGTTGCCACAGTCCAGGCGTTCTGCAGATCCGGATGGATCATGATCATGCCGATGACCGCCCCCAAAAAAGGATTGCCGCCAAATACCTTGGCCGCGGACACCGCAATAAGGATAGGCAGAAAGGTATAGGCTGTATTGGCAAACAACGTTGCGAATACATACAGAGAACCGCTTGTATCAATGGCAATAACCCCGTTGCTGTTCATAAAGTCCAGGGTGTTCATAATTCCCATTAGAAAACCGCTGGCTACAATGGCCGGAATGATCGGCACGAAAATATCTCCCAGCATTTTTATAAAACGCTGAAATACATTAGCTTTGGAAGCAGCAGCTTTTTTTGCTTCCTCCTTGGTGGCAGCCTGTATATGGGCCAGCTGTATAAACTCATCATAGACTTTATTGACAGTTCCTGTTCCAAATATGATCTGGAGCTGTCCGGACGCCTCAAAGACCCCCTTGACTCCCGCCACATTCTCCAGCTTTTCTTTGCTGCATTTTTTGTTGTCCGCAATAACCAGACGCAGTCTTGTAGCGCAGTGGGCTGCTGAGATCAGATTTTCTTTTCCGCCCACCAGCTCCAGCACATTTGCTGCTGTTTTCCCGTAATCCATTTTTCATCCTCCCTGATACTTGATTCGCAAGAATATATGATATCGTTTTCATCATAATACCCGTATTAATATTAAATATCTTTTCTATAATAAGGATTATGATGTGGTATCGTTCTCTCGTTTTTTAATTATATGCATCAGGACAGCCTTTGTAAATTTGTATTTTTTACAAATACTCTGTCCATTCCTTATGCAAACTATCCAAATTTTTCGTATTTCCCCTGTTTTCCCCTCGCTGATCCGAAAGCCAAAAAAAACGTATCGGGCAATTTTCTGCCGATACGTTTTTTACATCTCTTATAATCTTTTTTCAGGCTATTACTTTTTTACCGAATCTCTTTTTTCCAGACGGTATCCCATCTTGATCTCTTTTATGGCTTCCGCTTTTTCTTCTACCATTCCAATCAGCATATTGGCCGCTTCTATACCACTGGTTTTATAAAAGTAATGAACAGTTGTCAAAGGGGGCTCCATCATCCTTCCGATCACCGAGTCGCCGATTCCTACAATCTGCACATCTTCCGGTATTCCCTTTCCGATCTTTTTCAGATACAGAGCCGCTCCATAAGCGATCTGATCTGTGGCGCAGAACAAAGCGTCG
The DNA here is from genome assembly GCA_930989305.1 of uncultured Roseburia sp. Lineage (GTDB taxonomy): Bacteria > Bacillota > Clostridia > Lachnospirales > Lachnospiraceae > Brotonthovivens > Brotonthovivens avistercoris. Next base: position 21,768 of record CAKNLF010000017.1, read on the forward strand.
ATCTCCGGCGACTTTTCAAACAGCTTCTTGGCGCTCTTGTAACCGGATTCAGCAGTAAAGTCTGCTACTGTCATATGTTCTTCCGGACATTCCACATGATTTCTGCGGCATGCTTCCTGAAATCCTTTCCGCCGCTGCGCTCCAGCAGCCTGATCTTTCATAAACACGCCGATATATCCCGGATGCCGCCCTTTTTTCAGCATACATTCAGTTACTTCCAAAGCGGAATGGTAATCATCATAATAGACGCAGGCGCAGCCCTGCCACTTCTGAGCAAGCACCACAAGAGGTATCTCCAGATTTTTCAGCAGCGCTTTGTGTTCCCTGGTCATTACAGTGCCGATAAGAATAATACCGTCCACATGATAATTTTTCAATGTATTCAGATAATTCAGTTCTTCCTTTTCGTCGTTTTGGGTATTTGCCATAAGGAGCTGATACCCGGCTTTTTTCAGTACAACGCTGATCCCTTCCACCATTCTGCTGATGGCGTCTGAATTGATCTTAGGCAATATGACACCAATGATACCCGTTTTTTTCGTACGCAGCATCTGTGCCTGATAAGAAGGCTTATATCCGGTTTCTTTGATCACTCCGCCGATCTTTTCCTTTTTCTCCGCGCTGACGTACCCGCCGTTCAGATATCTGGAAACTGTTGCCCTGGATACGCCGGCCAGCTTCGCGATGTCATTGATGTTCATTTCCCTTGTCACCTCCTGGCTGCTGTCTGTTAACTTCCGAAAATATTCAGCTTATACAAATTGTTGTCCTGAGCGAAATTGCTCATTTCGTACAGGAACAAAAGGTCTGTCACTGAATTATCTTCCACTTCCTGCTGGAGATCGCCTCTGTAATACCGCAGATCTATCATGATGATCTTGCTGTAGTCATCCAGCAGATAGGGGATCATACTGTTCGCGAAGGAATCCTTGACCACAAGGAGCGTCTTATTGCTGTCTGAATCCGTATTGATCACAACTTCTCCGTAATTGCCGCCGAAAAATACCGTATATTTATCCTTTGTTTGCAGCTTGCTCTCATCATAAATGCTGTCGTGTTTTGTCCCGTCATATTCCACAGTCACTTTCGGGAGACTTTCCGGAATATTTACTTCATCCGGCACTGCCGCAGGGTCTAAAGCCTTGGAATACAGTGTTCCGTAAAAATCTTTGGAAGCGCACACAACGCCGAATTCGTCGTATGACTTTGGCGTGATCCCTTTTGCCTGACAGTACTGCCGATAGCCGATATACGCTCCCCGGGCTGTCCAGTGATGATCTGTCCGATAATAAATGTAATCTCCTGCAGCCTCCTGCAACTGGGGCCGCAGATCAATAAAGGATGTCCCTTTCAGCATACTTTCCGCCTGGGCGTACATTCCAGTGGAATTGTACAGTTCTGCCCCCTTGGGCAGTTTGTCCGAAAGGATCGTTCCCGGCGAAGGCACCAGCATCACCGCGCTGTCCAGGTCTTTATTATCCTGAATGAATTTATTTACAAAGGAAAGATTCTGACTGAACCGGGAGGGCGAAATATCCTTATCCTCTACTTTTTCAAAATAGTAATGATCTTTTCCAAGAAAGACCCCGCCGATATCATCATAACCTGCGCCTTTTTTTATGATCGTAGCCGTTTCTGTCCAGAAATCTCTTTCAAAAAACTGATCGCTGGCGAAATCGGTAAGTTCGTTCTGCAGATCCCCTGAAAAAACCTTTTCCCATGAAAAGGACGGTCTTGTCTGCAGATAACGGTTTTCATTGGCTGAATAGGTTTTATCCGGCGAAAGCCAGATTACCAGTCCCGGTACCGCAAGGGCCGCAAATACGATAATTATAAAAATGCTTTTTATTTTCTTCATCTGCCGCACCTCTTAAAATCTGAAATATAAAAACGGATTGTATGTGTCGCCAACCAGGAATGCCAGGCTGCAGAACAGCACTGCCAAACACAGGATATTCAGAGCAATCACCCGCCATTTTGCTTTTACAAACAGTTTTTTCAGTCCAAGACGCCAGAAGATCTTCGGCAGCTGGGTGGAGCCGATCGCAAGGACAATGATCAGCACAGCATGGGTCCTCCACATATAGCCGGCCATTCCGCCCGCCGCGCTGACGCCGATGCCGAACATGGCTTTCAGGAAGGTTCCCGCAGTGCTCAGATCCGGACTCGCGAAAATGACCCAGCCGATAACGATCAGCAGGACCGCGTAAGCGTGCTGTATGATGACCGGACATTTATCCAGCAATTTCAGCAGGAACGTCTTTTCCAGCAGCAGGATCACAAAGAAATACAGACCCCAGGTAATAAAGGTCCAGCCTGCGCCGTGCCAGAGTCCTGTCAGGAACCATACGATAAACAGATTGAAAATCTGCCTTGGCAGGCCTTTCCGGTTGCCGCCCAGAGGGATGTACAAATATTCCCGGAACCAGCTGCTGAGGGTGATGTGCCATCTGCGCCAGAATTCCGTAATGCTCTTGGACTGATAGGGATACATAAAGTTTTCCGGGAATTTGAATCCCATGATCTTTCCGAGACCTACCGCCATATCCGAATAACCGGAAAAATCAAAATAGATCTGGAACGTATAAGCCAGCGCTCCCAGCCATGCCAGAGAGGTGTTCAGTTCTCCCATGGACGAGATCTCCGTCCATATGGCGCCGATCTGATTGGCCAGCAGGACTTTTTTTCCGAGGCCCAGCAGGAACCGCTGTGTTCCCTGGACCACCATAGTCAGATTGGTAGTCCTGTTGTGGATCTCTTTTTCCACATCGCTGTAACGCACGATCGGGCCTGCGATCAGCTGGGGGAACATACTGATATACGTTGCGAAATCCAGTATATTATGCTGCGCTTTTACCTTTCCCCGATATACGTCAATGGTATAGGAAAGGGTCTGGAATGTATAAAATGAGATACCGATAGGCAGCGCGATCTGCAAAAGCCCGATGGCGGACCCGGTCAGCTCATTGATATTTGTGATAATAAAATCCGTATATTTAAAGAAGCACAAAATTCCGATGTTCACCACTACCGAGATGATGATCACGGCTTTGTGGGCCCGGAATTTCTGTCTGATCTCAAATCGCTCCAGCAAAAGTCCGTTGATGTAATCGAACACTGTGGAAAACAGCATGATCAAAATATAGATCGGTTCTCCCCAGGCATAAAAAAACAGGCTGGAGGCCAGTAAAATAATATTCCGGAAGCGGGCGGGGCATATAAAATATGCCGCCATCACTACCGGAAGAAACATACATAAGAATATTATACTGCTAAATACCATAATTCTCCCCGCTATTTGATTACCATTGCCAGTTTTCCGATCAGGAAGTTGCTTCTGGTCATGGAAATGTTATTGACAAACAATACGTCCTGTACGTTCTTTTCTTTTGCAAAAGATACCACATCGCCGGTCCAGTACCGGTAATCAATCACATACACAGTCTGATAATGATCGATCAGGAATGGAACCAGAGCGTTTCCGAAAGATTCTTTCACTACCACACAGGAAGAACCGTCTGTAATATCACTGTTTGTGATCACTGTCATGGGGTTGTCCCCGGCGATGAACGTACTGTATTTCAGCGATTTGCCATAATCCGTTACATCATGGATAACGTCCCATTTGTAGTTCTGACCTTTCTGGTCCGTAACATCCATTGTTACATTCTGGCTTACCGGATAGTAGGCTTTGATCGTATCGGGAGTATTTCCCAGCGCGCTGCTGTTGTTCGTATCTTTATAGAAAGACCCGAGGAAATCATTGTATTCTACTGTTTTATAATTTTCCAGCGGAGTCGGATCGATGCCCTTTGTCTTGCAGAATTCATTATACGCATAATATGCGCCCAGGGCTGTCCAATGATGGTCCGTCCTGAAATATACGTACTCGGTCCTGTGCTCCATCAGATCCGGATAAGCGTTTACCGTCTTTACGTTATCATCCATATAGCCGTATATCTTATCCAGAGATTTGGCCTGATCCGAACTGCTGATCTGATCTCTCAGATTGTCAGGAAATGTAATCGCCGTACTGGTAGGCGGCACCAGATCATAAACCGTTGCGCTTCCGGCTAATCCGTCAGCCGCTTTATTGATCAGACCTGCATAATTTTTTGCCGTATCGTCACTGTAATTATACAGTTCGTATGCTGCATTCCCTACGGCAACTACACTTCCGTAATCTGTTACTTTATCATTGCTTTCAATTTTTTCGTAATCTGTATTTTGAGAGGCAGTATCCGTATCAGATCCTTTTACATCAGATTCACTGCCGTCCCCGCTGTCATCCTTCTGGCTGTCAGCTTTTTTTTTACTGTCATCCGCCTTTGCCTGGCTCCCATCTCCGTTGAGATATTTCTCAATGATCTGCTTTGCTGTGTCGGAATCATTGGAGATGCACAGTACCACGTACTTATCTTTGTCAAGGATAACTGCGTCTTCCGCTTTTGCGGCTTCTTCCGGAACGTAATCCTCAAAAGAAGAGATCACATCCTGCAGATGCGTATCCGCCGCGGTTTTATTCTCTTCCGTGGAAGAACTGTCCTCCCCGGTAAGGATCAAGATCTCATCGGTTTTGCTTCCGTCCTGATTCTTATAAAGATCTATCTGGGTATTCTCCGCAGCCTGTACCATATAGGATGCCGCTTCGTCATCCACTTTGGTCAGCTCGCTTGAAAAAATCCCGCTTTCCTGCAGTTCATCCGCAAGAGCTGTAGTATCCATAGTTACACTTTCACTGCTTTGTCCGCAGCCTGCCAAAAGACCAATGCAGCCTGCTGCCAGACATGTCATTCCTACCATTTTTCCTACTTGTTTTCTCATAATGTTGTCCTCATCTACTTTTTATCTATTTTATTTTTGTGTTCATATGATTAGACCATGAAAAAAAGCAAAAAGTTTCATTGTTTTTATGATTTAATACTAGTTTAAAATAATTGTAATAATTATACAGTTCTGATGCTTATACCATTAAACCACAGCTTGCTTCAGTATTCAATGCCTATTTCTCCCATTTGTCGCAGATTGCGTTGATCTGATCTGCCAGCTGGCTCAATTCCTTATTGGGACGTCCTTCATTTTTCCGGATTACAGCCATAAGCCGTTCGCCTGCCGCCTGCAGTCTCGCAAATACATTGGAAGCCGCTTTTGAGGATTTTTTCTTTTTCTGCGCTGCTTTCCGCAGGCCGAATTCCACCCACCGGTTTTCTGTCAGATCATAGACGTCCCCGCTGTAAGGAGCCGTACAGGGGCAGCCAGCCACCTGCTGCAGATGGTCCGCGAATTCATCGCATACGCCGTCATCTCCGTGGACAACAAAAATACGTTTGGGCATTTCTTTCATTTCCTGCACCCAGGCGGTCAGATGATTGCAGTCCGCATGTCCGCTGATGCCCGGCAGGTTGATGATCTCAGCGGATACATGGATCGTCTCACCGAAAAGCTTCACTTCCTTTGCGCCGTTTAACAGCTTATTTCCCAAAGTGCCCGGCACCTGGTACCCTACAAATAAAACCGTGCATTCCGGTCTCCACAAATTGTGTTTCAAGTGATGCCGGATCCGCCCCGCCTCGCACATGCCGGAAGCGGAGATAATGACAACCGGCTTCTTTTCAAAGTTGATCATCTTTGAGTCATCGCTTGTAACGGACTTTTTCAGTCCCGGGAACTGAATGGGATTGATCCCTTTTGTGATCATCTCCAGAGCGTCCTCACGGAAACATTCTTTCACATTTTTATTGAAAATATTCGTAGCTTCCACAGCCAGCGGACTGTCCACGTATACTTCAAAATCGCCCATTCCCGGCAGCATGTTCTCCGTTTTGATCCTGCGCAGGTGATACAGCATTTCCTGGGTACGTCCTACGGAAAAAGCGGGGATCACCAGATTGCCGCCTCTGGCAAATGTTCTTTTTATGATCCCGGCCAATTCCACCGCGTAATCAGGCGGCACCGCATGGACTTTGTCTCCGTAAGTGGACTCTATGATCAAATAATCCGCCCGGTCCGGTTTTTCCGGGTCTTTGATCAGCGGACGGTTTCCGTTGCCCAGATCTCCCGAAAAGATCAGTTTGATCTCTCTGCCTTCTTCTGTTCCCCATATTTCAATAAAAGAAGATCCCAGCAGATGTCCCGCGTCCCGAAACCGGATCACGATCCCGTCGCATACAGTGATCTTTTTATCATACTCACATGGGACAAAATGGGTCAGCACTCCCTGTACATCATTCATATCATACATGGGAACCACTTCCGGCCGTCCGGCCCGGCGCGCTTTCCTGTTTTTCCATTCCGCTTCAAACATCTGAATGTGGGCGCTGTCTTTCAGCATAATATCGCACAGCTGGGATGTGGCGTTGGTGGCAAAGATCTGTCCCCGGAATCCTTTGGAATACAAAAGCGGCAGCAGCCCCGAATGGTCAATGTGGGCATGGGTCACAAACACATAATCAATCTCCGCCGCGTTTACCGGTATCTCCTGATTTTCATAAATATCCGGTCCCTGTTCCATCCCGCAGTCGATCAGACAATTTTTATCCGCAATGTGCAGATAATGACAGCTTCCGGTCACTTCGTGGGCTGCGCCCAAAAATTCTATTTTCATGAAAAACCCCTCCTGCTATGATCGTTTTTTTACGAAAAAAACACCTTGCTAAGTGCTCATATTATACCATATTTCCGGCGCTATTTCTTCTTCTGCAAAGGAAGTTTTGCAATTCTTTTTCATGGAGCTGTCCCCCCTGCTGACGTTGCCGCCAAAGCGATCGGCGAGAGCTCCTTCGGATATGCCTTTTCTACAAAATTTTCATGAAATTGTTGCACATTTGCAGTTTCTGTTATATTGTTATTAGTAACATGCCAGCTGACAAGACAGTTGTAAATGCATTTTAACATATCATCCATCTGACAGAAAGGGACTTTGAGAATATGAAACTTTCCAAACTTGAAAAAATTTGGCTGATTTCCGTTATCATCTTTTATTTTCTTTATAATCTGCCGTTTTTCCCCCAATATCATCATTCCAAGGCTACAGTGATCCACATGCTTCTAACCGTTATCCCCCTGTGGACCGCCGTCTACTTTGGACTGATCAAAGTCTGCAAAAAACAAAAGCTGAAAAAAAGAAAGGGGGACAAATAACCGATGTTAAGTTCAGGTCTTTTATGGACGGTTTTTATCATTTATCTGTGTTTTCTGTTTTTTATTGCCGTCATGGGCGGCTTTATCCAGAAACACAGGACCAAAAATACGGAAGACTTTTCCACCGGCAGCGGTACGATCCGGTGGCCGTTTCTTGTTATGACCTATATTGCCTCCCTTATGAGCACCTGGGTATTTTTTGCCGGTCCCGGCGCCTATTACCGGGGCGGATTCGGCTACTGGGCCAGTGAACTGAGCTATATCTGCCTGTTCCCTGTCATTGTCCATTTTGTTATGAACAAAGTGTGGCTGGTCAACCGCAGCAGACACTATACCACGCCTGCGGATATTTATTACGACCGGTTCAAAAGCCCTCTGCTGCGCTTTATACTGGCCCTTGTATTTTTAAGCGCCTCTTTCCCAACCGTCACATCCGTGCTGATCGCCATTTCCAAAGCCGCGGAAATCGCCACCGGAGGGGCTGTAAAGTACCAGTATATCCTGCTGATCACCGGGATCATCATTATCATCTACGTGATCATCGGCGGCATGAAATCCATTGTTATGACCGATACGATCCAGGGACTGATCTACATCGGCATTCTCTGGGCCATTGTGATTGCCTGCCTGATCATCGGCTTTCACGGTTCCCTTGCCAATGCGGTCCAGACCGTATGGCAAAACAGCAACGACTGGTTCTCCTATCCGGGGCCCAATGAACTGGTGCCCTACAGCGCCCGGTTTGGCTACCCCTTCTGCTGCGCCATCGGATGGACCATCATGCTTCCCCATGTATTTATCCGATCCGGCTACGCCGGCGCTTCCCTCCAGACCCAGCGCAAACTGATGTTTCTCACGCCTGTGCTGCAGGTGATCGTCTGGAGCGGCTGTATGCTCATCGGACTGGTTGCCATCGGTATGATGCCCGGACTGGATACTGCCCAGACCGAGTACATCATCCCTTATCTGATACAAAATTTCATCCAAAACCTGCATCCCGCTGTAGCTGTGATCCTGATGATCGGATTTTTCGTAGGAGCCGTATCCGTCGGCGTCACCACCGCGGATTCTTTCCTGCTGGTATCCGGTTCCATCCTTACGGAAGATATCCTCGTACATACCTTCCGGTTAAAATTAACTGACAGACACAGACTGCTTGCTGTGCGGATCGTGATCGCCCTGATCGGCGTCTGCAGCATTTGTATGGCTCTGCGGCCCCCGGGGCTGATCTTTACGCTGATCATGTTTGCCAATGCCATTGTCATGCCTCTGTTCCCCATACTGGTCATTGGCATCTACTGGAAAAAAGCCACCAAGCAGGCTGCCGTCATCGCTTCCATTGTGGGGACAGCTCTTGTGCTGATGACTTACTTCCTCTGGGATCTGGGAGACGCCTGGTACGGCACTTTCGGCCTGATCGGCAGTACATGCTGCATGATCCTTATCAGCCTGTTTACCAAACAGCCGGAATCCGACAGTCAGGAATTTTATCAGGCTCTGCAAAAGGGAGAAGAAGAATATTTTGAAAACACCCCCGAATGGGAATAGCATGATACAGGAAAAATTGTCCGCGCCATAACAAAAACGGAAGGCGATGCCCAAGAACAGGCGATCTTCTTCCGTTTTTCTTTTTATCATATTTTCTTTTTTCTGATCTTAACAAACACAGGGAAGGAGCCTATCGTTTCATTTTCCGATCTCAGCTCCTGCCGCAAAACGGTTTTATCTGTTTTCAGCCTCCAGGCTTTCCATAAATACCGTTTCCATATCCGCCTGCAGCGGTATGCCCAGCTTTCGGAATGTCCCGTCCAGACCATGGAATGTCTCTCTGACGTTTTCCGCAGTGGCGTTGTTTCCCATATGTCCGATGCGGATCACCTTGCCTGCCAGACAGTCAAAGGATCCTGCCAGCATGATATTGTAATCTTTTTTCATAGTTTCCAAAATGGCCTGATCCGTTGTGCCATCCGGCACTTCAAATACCGTCACCGTATTGGAAAAGCCGCTTGCCTGATACAGTTTCAGCCCTGCTGCCTGTACGGCTGCCCGGGAAGCTTTTCCGATCCGTTCATGACGGCGGATGATATCCCGGTCTGCGGCTATGTTGTCGATAGCTGCCCGCAGTCCGTATATATCGCTGATGGGCATTGTATAGGGAAACCATTTTTCTTCATAATAATGAAAAAATACAGACAGGTTGGCGTAAAAAGACGCGATGGGAGTCTTTCGGTTTTGGATCGCTGCCCTGGCCGCCTGGCTCACAGTCACAAAAGTCAGTCCCGGAGGAGCGGATACCACTTTCTGAGAACCCCCGCACAAGATGTCGATCTGGGCCTCTTTTACATTCAGCGGTTCTCCAAAGCAGGTGGACACTGCATCCACCACTGTAAGGATCCCGTATTTTTTCAGCAGGGGGCAGATCCGTCCCACATCGTTCAGCATACCGCTGGGCGTATCCCCATGTACTACCGTAGCATATTTGTAATCGTGATGCCCGGCCAGATAGGCTTCCAGTTCTTCCACGGAAATCGTTTTTCTCATATCCGTGGAATACAGCTCTGGCTCTCCTCCGTACATCGTCACGAAATCGGCAAATCCTTTGCCGAAGATCCCGTTGTCCAGCACAAGGACTTTGTCGCCGGGTTCTGTCATAGACGCGCACGCCGCTTCCAGTCCCAGGATGCCCTCGCCGCCCAGGATCAGGGTTTCGCCGTCCGCCTGCAGCAGGCTGCTGATCTTTTCACATGTTTCTTTATAAAATTCCACGAATGACTCATCCAGATCCGGATTGGTGCATTCCCTGCTCCTTGCCATTCTTACGTTTTCCGCCACCTGTGTCGGTCCGGGCGTCATAATTTTATACATCTTTCTTTTCACCCTTTCAGTCCTATTTTTTCCGCGGCTGCGTTCAGCCGTCCCACAATGGCCAGCGTGATCGCCGCAGCTGCCCCTACCTGTACCAGGTTTCCCGGTATGGAAGTCACAGGCGCGATCCAGTTTCCGTATATGATCCCTTCCGCCGCGTAATATCCGGCAATCTTGATCACACAGGCTGCCCCTATCGCTGCCGCGTACCATCTGAATTTATGATGGGATGTTTTTTCTGTCATTCTCCCTACTGTGTATCCCATCAGTCCTACGATCACCAGTGTAAAAGGCGCCCACAGCGTCCAGCCGGACAGCAGGTCAAACAGACCCATGCCTACGCCTCCGGCGATCATCCCAGTCTTTCTGCCGAACAGGATCGCTCCGATAAACAGCGGCACATTGCCTAGGTGGACCAGTCCGCCGTTGGCCGCGATAGGCAGCCGTATATTAATACAGGCCGTAAACACATAGGTCAGCGCGATAAACACTGCGGTTACGGTAATAAATCTGATATGGGAAACACTGCTTTTTTTTGCCTTATTCATGCTCTCACCTGCTTTCTCTGGGGAGTTTTATCCCGGTATGGATCCGGTGATGCTATCCTACCGTTAAATTGGCTTTTTTCATATATCCACTTTTTCACTTTTTAAGCAGGCCAGTTTTACAAAAAAGAAAAGCGTGATCTACTTTTTACGTAAAACACACTTTTTGATCCGTTTCATTCTTTTTAAACCGAGCATCCGGCTTTGAGTCATGACCCCGGACGTTACCTCTACAGTTAACTCAGCCCAGGCACCCTCACGGCACATAGGGGGTTCTGCTTAAGGCTGCTTCATTCCTGACCTGACCTGGTTCACAGAGTCCTATTGCGTAAGACCCAAACATCAACGCCACTTATAAAGGGCAGCTCCGCAATCAAAAACCCGGGGCCGGATATCACTCCAACTGTAGCGGACTGTTGGTACAGGGCACCGCTAACGCCCCAGCTGCTCGGAGATTTAAGTATATCTTTTTTCTTTTTAAATGTCAACAAAAGCAGCCTGCTTTTAGAAATTTTTAAGCTTTTCCTGTTTTTTCTTTTCCCGCAGCTCCCGGAAAAAATCACTGAGCATGGCGGAACATTCCTCTCCCAGCACACCGGACACGATCTCCACCTGATGATTGAACTGTTCCATCTGCAGCAGATTCAGCACCGATCCGGCACAGCCGGCTTTGGGGTTCATGCTGCCGATCACCACCTTGTCGATCCTGGACTGTACCAGAGCGCCGGCGCACATCTGGCATGGCTCCAGGGTCACATACATCGTGCATCCTTCCAGCCTCCAGTCTCCCAGTTTTTTGCTGGCTTTCCGGATGGCCTGAAGCTCCGCGTGAGCCAGCGTGTTTTTATCGGTATTGCGTCTGTTGTATCCTCTTGCTATGATCTTGTCTTCATATACGATCACGCAGCCGATGGGCACCTCTTCCAGGGCCCGGGCTTTCTTTGCCTGCCGGATCGCCTCTTTCATGTATTTTTCCTGTTTCTCCATATCCCGCTCTCTTTCCCAAACAATTTTTCTATAGTATAATGCAAATACTATCATGTGTAAATTTGAAAGGACGAAAATCAATGAAGATCGCGGGATTTTTAAAGACCACCCTTTTGGACTATCCGGGCCGGATCAGCGCCTCTGTCTATCTGGCAGGCTGCAATCTTCGCTGTCCCTTTTGCCAAAACAGCGGCCTGATCTG
>CAKNLF010000018.1 GCA_930989305.1 uncultured Roseburia sp.
GACGATTTCTCTGCTGATCATCATCGGCGGCATCGGTTTTTTCGTCTGGGGAGATATTGCAAAACACAAATGGCATATCAAAGCCTATGCCCTGCATACTAAGATCGTACTTACCGCCACGCTGGTCCTGGTAGCGGGAGGCGCCCTGCTGTTTTTCCTTCTGGAAAACAACAACCTGTTTGCGGATATGAGCCCTTCCGGGAAGATCCTGAGTTCCATATTCTGTTCGGTTTCTCCCCGTACAGCAGGTTTTAACAGCGTCAATTATCCGGACCTGACGGTAGGCAGCAAGTTTCTTTCCGTCATCCTGATGTTTATCGGAGGCGCTCCGGGATCAACCGCCGGCGGTATCAAAGTCACCACCATTGTAGTGCTGATCCTGTACCTGAGGGCAACGCTGACCCGGACGGAAAGCATCAATATCTACAAGCGCCGTCTGGAACTGGACGCTGTAACAAAGTCCACCGCAGTATTCTGTGTGAATCTGTTCTGTGTCCTGATCGGCACGTTCCTGATCTGCACCATTGAACAGTTTGACCTGATGGATGTGCTGTTTGAAGTGGTTTCCGCCATGAGCACCGTGGGAGTCAGTCTGGGCATTACCAGCCATCTGTCGCTGATCCCCCAGCTGATCCTTATCTTCCTTATGTACATAGGACGTGTAGGCAGTCTTTCTTTCGCGCTGTCCTTCACGGATAAAAAGAAACTTTCACATATTATGCAGCCAAAAGAACGCATCAGTATCGGCTGACAATTAAGAAAAGAGGATATCTTATTATGAAATCAATATTGATCATCGGCCTGGGACGCTTTGGAAGCTACCTGTGCAAAAAACTCTCTGATCTGGGCAATGAGGTCATGATCGTTGACCAGGACGAAGAACTGTTGGAGCCCCTGCTCCCCTATGTCACTGACGCAAAACTGGGAGACTGTACAAAAGAGAGCGTTTTGCAGAGTCTCGGAGTGGGAAATTTTGACGTATGTTTCGTCTGCATCGGCACAAATTTCCAGAGCAGTCTGGAGATCACCAGCCAGTTAAAAGAACTGGGCGCAAAGCTTGTTATCAGCAAAGCTACCCGCGATATCCAGGCAAAATTCCTGCTCAGGAACGGGGCCGACCGGATAGTATATCCGGAAAGGGATATTGCGGAAAAATGCGCTGTGCAATACAGCGCCGACAATGTTTTCGATTATTTTGAACTGTCAGACGGATTCTCCATTTACGAAATCACTCCCATGAAAGAATGGGCCGGCAAAACCATTATGGAGCTGGATTTCCGCAACAAGTACCGGGCAAATATCGTTGCCATCAAGACAAACGACGGCATGCGCACCATGCCCACCGGCGACTACCATTTCGTTGGAGACGAACACCTGATGATCATCGGACAGGATAAGGACCTGGAAAAACTGCTCCGGAAAATGAAACGCTGATTCTTATCCTATATAATAATAAACAGGCAAACAGAAAAAAAGTGTATCCGCTCCCAAATATCAGGGAAGGGATACACTTTTTTTGTTCGGCAAAAATCAGCGGCAGACTATACAACTGCCCCTACATCTGTTCCAAATGATCCCCCTGTGCTGTGTCCCGGTATTTTTTTGCCTGTTCCAGCACTTTTTTATAGGGCATGATCATTCCCTCGTTCATCCGGTTTCCTATTTTGGCCTTCAGCTTAGGCGATGACAGGAGCATACCCACCAGATACATCTTCAGAACCGTTCCTTTCCGTTTCTGGGGAAAGTCGTACTGTCCATGAGCTTTGTAAAACCGGTGATCCGCTTTCATCATCCCACGCATGAGCCAGATCAGATCCCGGAAGATCTTCATGCCTCCTACCCCGTAAAAGTTCTGGGGCTGCCGGTACTTATGGATCAGCGCATATTCCAGCGACACCCCCAGCCTGCGTATCTCTCCCTCCGGATCTTTTTCATCTCCGGCTATACCCGCCAGATAATTGCCTCCTACCTGGGCCCGGGCTTCTATAACCATCTGCAGATTCTGTTCCCGGCTCAGCTCGCCGCTGACAAGGTACCCCACAGGGCTTCCCATTGTCACCGTCCTGTGGCCATTGCAGAACTGCCTGTCATCATACATTTTAAAACAGCTTCCCATAGAATGATCCTGTATGGAAAAAGCATACACAACTCCATCTGCCTGCTGGATATCCTCTCTGAGAAAGCGGTCAAATCCGTCTTTGTATATGCACTCACCGGATACCGCACAGTGAAAGCATCCAAGACATCCTCCCTGAAATGGGAATTCCCGGATATTGATAACCCTGGTCTGCCCCGGGAACACGCAGCAGAACCGCTCTATCATGGCTTTCAGCTGACTGTCCTCTTTCCGGCAGTCTGTCACTACCGCCACATTTCCTTTTTCCGGATTATGGATCTCTCCTTTCCCCTCTTTGGACGCGCTGACAGGAACCGGTTTCCAGTCGGTTTTTCCCCCTGGCTCCCGGCAGATCTCACATATGCCCTGCTCCACACACCAGCAGACATGGTCAAAAAATCCCCGGGCTTCCTCTCTGCCTTTTTCACTCAGCAAATCTTCCATATCTGCGGACAGCCCTTCTATATAGCGCATTCCAAGATCCTGACAATTATCCCGGATATACCGATGGGCAGTTACATCATAAAAATGCTTGGAAGTGGTGATCTGAGTCGCCCACTTTCCCTTTAAAGATATTCCTCCTTCTTTTATCAGCTCAATAAACCGGTGAAGCTGGGCAGGCGCCAGAAAGGTATATACCGGATAGGCAAACAGGATCAGATCCGCCTGTTCCATCATCTCCATGACTGCCCTGCTGTCCGTCTCCAGACTTTTAATACGCTGTCCCACATGGACCACCTGAAATTCATGTTTCCTGTATATATTCATCAGATAATTAACTGTCTGCAGCGTAATACTGTAAGCCCCTTTTGGACTTCCGTTTATCACCAGGATCTTCATCTTACCGTTTCCTCCTTTGTGTTTCTCTGATTATTATAATCCACACACTTTAAAAATACAAAGGGCAGGGACCGGCGGTTTCGCCTGCCGGTCCCTGCTCCATTTGCAGAATACTGTATCTGGATTTAAGATATATTTCCATATTACAGGTTATTAAATTATGAAAAAGCTATCACTTTGGTTTTCTGTATTCTATTTCAATTGGGTTATCGTCTGTAATATCCTGTAACAGAAATAGTTTTGCTTGTGATATTCTGAACAGCTACTTTATAAAAGCCAAAACGATTACAAGAAAAGACATGTGCAACCTGTCCTTTCCCAAGTACATATACTAATGTGCCATCCGGTTCAATAATACCTACCCGCACATTGCTACTAGATTCCACATAACAGCTTACCAGAATATCCGTATTTTTTCTTTTCAGGAAATTTCCCGAACTACATACAGATCCTGAAGGCACACTCCAACTAAATGATTTTGTAGTTTCCATCAGCATAGTCTCTCCCTCATCTGGAGACATCTGCAATATAGTCACATCATCTGCATCCCACTCGCCCGGAGCCAAACGATACTCTATATAATTATCGTTTTCCAATGCACCTTCAAAATCACCAATTCCTTCATCAACACTTTCTTTTGTTTCTATTGTATCCTCATACATATCCTGCCCTATTTTAGACGCTTCCGTTCCCGCCGCAAAAGCGGTAAATCCTGAACCGGCAACAAACACTGCGCTTAAGATCACGCTGAGCAGCGCTTTCTTTCCTAATTTCTTTCCATTCACTTTGCTCAATCTTTTTATCCTCCTTGTAAAAGCTCTCGTTCCATTAAACAATGAAACTACCGGCGGCATGAAAAGATCTTTTCCCAAAGCAACGTTCAGCAACACAGATGCATAGAACTGTCTGTCCCCATTCAGAAAGTTTTTGCAAACGGTAATATCACAATAGGTTTCTGCCCATGCATCCAGCTTATGTAAAAACAGATACAAAAACGGATTCCACCAACAGAATATTACAATTAACAAAGCCAGCATTTTCCACAGATTATCTCTGTGAACCACATGTGTGGCTTCATGAGCCAGTATGATACTCAGCTCGTAAGGTTTATACTCTTTCCCCTCAGGTATCACCAGCACCGGATGCCGGATCCCTATGATACAAGGCGATTTTACAAAATAATTTGTGCAGATTTTGGTCTTCTTCAGACGCTTATCCTCATACAGGCTGTAAAAATCCGCTGTGATTTTCTCGTCTTTCAGTGGAATATTGGCTGCTTTTAACTTCAGCAAATACAGGTAGCGAAAAAGATATATGATACCCACCACAATTGTTCCTGCCAGCCAGATCATGAAAATCCGCTGAAACAAATACGCTGTGGCAGTATTACCGTCAAATCGATAAAGATGCTCATTTACTTCTACTATATTTCTGAAATGATAAAACATATATCCCGCAGGAATCAGAAAGAAGAATACAACTCCCTTCTGCATGCGATAGACCAGTCCGGCACATCCTCTCCCGGCGGCAATACTCCCAAGGAGACAGCTGAGGCCAAAGGCCGCATTGCCTGTGATCCCGTTCAGCGCCAGAAGAAAAAACAGATTATTTTGCCATACCATCTATTAATTTTTTAAGATTATCCAGTTCCTGTTCTTCCACTTGATTTTTCTTGAAAAACGCGCTTAAAAATTCTGATGGTGAACCGCATCCCCAGAATTTTACAAAAGCATTCATTTCTTTATCCCTGTAATCCGCTTCCTCTACCAGGGGATGATATGTATAAATCTTACCGTTTCTTTCCATTTTCAGGAAATTTTTCTGTACCAGATGGGCCAGATATGTGGAAACTGTCTGAGGTTTCCAGTCTTTATTATATCTGTCATTTACGATTGCCACTACTTCTGACAATACCATATCCTGCGTATTGTCCCATATACATTTCATCACCAGCAATTCCGCATTTGTCAACTCATTTTTTAACACGATACTTTCATCCTCTCTTTGCATCATTCTCTTCTTTTTCTACGTGTGATCTTGTTATATCCCCGTTACTATTTTAGACATCATAGCATGACAATCCTTTTTTTTCAACATATCACGCAAAGGGATTTTAGAAAAATCCTTCTGGTAATTTATGGCAGTCTGATGTCATAAGCTCCTTTTTAGAGGTGTTTCAACTCCACTATACCACAGCATATCATCCATGCGTGATCAAATGCAAGACCTTTTGATTCCAGCACAGCTACCCGGTCCGGATTTCCCGGCGCGCCTGTATCTCTTTTCACTTCCGCCCGGGCACTGAGGGTCTGACCGCAGCCTTTCAGTGTCAGATCAAAAACGCACTTGTCCTCTCTCTTTTCCGCCACTGAAAATCCCACATCAAACCATGCCGCCATCGCCGCGTCGTCTCCGGCAGTGACTGTATGCTGGTCTTCATCGATCACCGCGATAAACACCTGGGTAATGACCCAGCCTCTGGGATCCCTGCCCGGCGTACTGAACAGTCTCAGCTGAGCAGGCTCGATACCCCCCAGTCCCGTCTCTTCTTCCAGCTCCCTTTTGGCAGCCTGGTCTACCGTTTCATCCGGATTCACAAATCCTCCAGGCAGCGCAAAGCACCCTTCATAGGGATCATGCTTCCGTTTGATCAAAAGCAGCCGCAGCCTATCCCCATCTGATCCTTTCTGGGAAAAGATCAGGATATCCGCGGTAACGGACGGTCTCTCATAATCAGATAATTTATAATTGATATTCAGCTTTTTTCCGTTGTTGTTCTCCATGCTAACACTTCCCTGTTTTTTAATCGATTTCCTGTTCCAGCACTTCCACAGCCTTCTGAATCTGATTGTCCAGACTGTAAGAATATTTGTCATTCTCGCCGCCTTGGAACTTATATTCTAATTTAATGTCCGGTTCAATACCTTTGCCCTGGATGCAAGTTCCGTTTGGAGTATAGTACCGGCTGGTAGTCAGTTTTACCGCAGTCTTGTCGTTGAATTCCTGGATTCCCTGCACGATCCCTTTACCGAAAGTTGTGGTTCCTATGAGAGTTCCGTAATCCCGGTCTTTGATGGCTCCCGCAAAAATCTCAGAAGCGCTGGCGCTGTTTTCATTGACCAGTACGGTAATAGGCACAGAAAGCACCTTCTCATCAGTCGAACGGTATTCCTGACGGTTGCCTGCCCGGTCCTCTGTATAAACGATCATGCCTTCAGGAAGTATGTCGTCCAGAATCTCCGTAACCGCCGTAAGCATGCCTCCGGGATTGTTCCGCAGATCCACCACAAGTCCCTGCATATCCTGGTTTTCCAGTTCTTCCAGCGCAGCTTCAAACTGCTTTGGCGTATTATTGGTAAATTCTGATATTTTCAGATATCCGATCTTGTCATTCAGCATGTCAGAGGTCACAGTCTGAGTCTCTACCTTACTTCTTGTAATATCAAATTCCATCTGTCCTGACACGCCCTCCCGCTGGACTACCAGATGCACCGAAGTGCCTTCTTCTCCGTGAACATGCTGTACGAATTCGGACAATTCCATATCAGAAGCCTGATATCCATCTGCTTCAACAACAACATCGCCACTTTGAAGACCGGCTTTTTCCGCCGGGGATCCTTCCTGTACAGATACCACTGTAACCTGCTTCGTTTTTCTGTCCTGCTGCAAAGTTGCCCCTATTCCTGAAAAGCTTCCTGTAACTTCCTGCTCCAGCAGGTCCTGATATTCTTCCTGGGTATAATAATCCGAATATTCATCCAGACTTTCAAACATTCCCTTATACATGGCGTTTACCAGGTCGTCTCCATCTACTTCTTCATAATAATTGGCCTGGATAAAGGCCGCCAGATAATTGATCTTTTCAATAGCACTGTTGTCAAGGACCTGAGGATACCTGGCGGTCTGCACCGTATCTCCGTTTCCCCGTACGGTCACTTCCACTTTCCGGTTCATGGTCCACCATGAGATCAGTACCACAACCGCGCAGCACAGGATCACGGCACATATGATCCCTTTTATAAATCCTGCCCGGTATTTTTGTTTTAACGCTTTTTCATAACTGCTTTCCGGCTCCCGCAATATCGTCTGTTTCTCTGATTCCACATTTCTTTTTCTCATAAATTGTTCTACCTTTCAGAATAATTATGATCGCAGCGGACAAAACCGCTTCCAGGGTCCCTATTGCCGGATGCGCCGGCCTGTTACCGCAGATAACTCCACGGATTTACATAACTTCCATTTAACTGCACGCCGAAATGCAGGTGATTGCCGGTAGATATACCGGTGCTTCCCACATAAGCAATCGTCTGGCCTCTTTTAACCGACTGCCCTGAAGACACCGCCAGAGATGAGCAGTGCATATATACCGTATACAATCCTCCTCCATGGCTTACCACCAGATAATTGCCGGCTCCATTGGGCTGATATGCAGCCGTAAAGACTACGCCGTCGGCAGCCGCCACAATCGCGGAGCCGTAAGGCGCTCCAATATCAAGCCCCTGATGATAAGAAGACGCGCCTGCAGTAGGCGAATCCCTGTATCCGAAGTCGCTGGTAACCCGCTGGCTGGCCGGACAGGGCCATAAGAACACGCCTCCTGTGTAGGAGTCACTGGAAGAAATATTTCCGGAAGAACTGCCGGAAGATCCGGAGCTTTCCGAACTGCCGCCTGAGCTGCTTTGCGCCTGCTGTTTTTTCGCCGCTTCTTCCTGCTCTTTTTTCCGCTGGGCTTCCGCCGCGCGTATCTGGGCAATAATCTCGTTTTGAGCCGCTATCTCAGCTTCATATTCCTCTGCCTGAGACTGGGCGTCAGACAGATCGGCATCCACTTCCTCCAGCTGTTTCTGCTTTTCTTTCAGCAGCAGATCGGAAGCCTCTTTTTCTTCCTCCAGCTGCGCCTCCATGGTTTTCAGCTCTTCTTTATCCTGTTCCAGCCGGGCTTTCGAATCCGCGATCAGCTGCTTTGTCTTTGCGTATTCCTCCAGCTGGTTTCTGTCGTAATCCATGATCAGGTTCATATATTCCGCATAATTCAAAAACTCCGAAAAGGAATCCGACGACAGCAGGGCTGTGAGCACACTCATACTTCCGTAGTTTTCATATGTATATTTGATCCGGATCTTAATGTCTTCAAACTGTTTCTGCTCCGTGGCTTCCGCTTTTTCCAGCTTCTTTTGTGTTGTTTTTATGTTCTGATTCGTCTCCTTCAGCCGGCTGTTCAGAGAAACGATCTCCTCGGATATGGATGTCAGTTCTGCATCCAGCTGAGCCACCTTATCTTCAATCCCGGCTTTGCTGTCTTCCAGATCTGATATCAGAGCCTGGGCGTCGTCAAGACTGCTTTCCAGAGCCTCTTTCTCCTTTTGAGCTTCGCTTATGCTGGCTGCGAACACCGGCATAGCCCCAGCCGCAATGGTTACAGCTGCTCCGGCGGCGGTCAGCTGCAGAAACATTTTACTTCTTTTTCTCATATCTTCTCACGTCCTCTTTGCAAGAAAAGCAACGCAAAACAAAACCTGTGTCCTGTATCACGCTGCTTTTGGTCCTTATTCTTCCTCTGTACTATACATTCAGGTGACGGTGCAGTGTAACACGGCTGCCAATATATCCGATTCCCACACCAAGTATCAATCCTACCGGAAGCAAAATTTTAAATATAGAATTTACCGGTACAAATGTAAGCATATTGTCCAGGAAGTGGAATTTATCGCCTACATATCCGATAATTTTTTCGTATAAGCTGTAAAGAACCGCCAGCGGTATCACCGAACCGATCAGTCCGATCAAAATACCTTCCACAATAAACGGTCCCCTTACAAAAAAGTCCGTGGCCCCGATCAGTTTCATGATCGCGATCTCCTCTTTACGGACAGAAATACCTGTGTTGACTGTATTGCTGATCAGGAATACAGCAACGCACACAAGGATCGCGATGATAGCAATGGATACGTACCCGATCAGACGGTTTGCGTCTGTCAGCACATTGGCCGCCATCTCAGACTGGTTTACTTCCCGGATGCCGTCCAGGCCCTCCAGATAGCTTACCAGCTCGCTCTGGGTGGATACATCTTCCATGTAAATATCAAAATGCTCGGATTCCGCAAGGGCTTCCTCGAATCCTTCTGCCATTTCTTCATCGCCGTCAAAATAGTTATCCACAACATCCTGCCATGCTTCTTCCGCCGTGACAAAATCACATTTAGAAATTTTCGCCACAGGATTGTTTTCGATTTCCTGCTGAAGCTGATCGATCTGCTCATCCGTAAGGTCTCCGTCAATAAAAGCAGTTACCGCAACACCGGATTCCACGTTCTGAACCACGTTCTGAAAGTTGATCACAACGGAATAGAAAATACCGAACATGAAAATACAGGCTGCCATCGTCGCAATGGAGGCAATGGAAAACATCTTATTACGCATAATATTCTTACAGCCCTGTTTTAATGTATAAAAAAATGCACTGATCTTCATTATTCTTCTTCACCACCCATCTGTTCATCGCTGACAACAACGCCCTTTTTCAGGGTGATGACGCGCTTTTTCATTGCATTGACAATATCCATGTTGTGAGTAACTACCAGCACGGTAGTTCCCCTCTCGTTAATCTCCTCCAGCAGTTTCATGATCTCCCAGGCGTTATGCCCGTCCAGGTTTCCGGTAGGCTCATCCGCCAGCAGGATCTTCGGCTCATTCACAAGAGCTCTGGCAATAGCCACACGCTGCTGCTCACCGCCGGAAAGCTCGCTTGGTTTGGAACGGTATTTTGCCGCAAGACCTACAAGAGAAAGTATTTTCGGCACATTCAGCTTAATGGAACGGTTGGACGCAGAGATAACTCTCTGAGCAAAGGCAACGTTTTCATAGACATTCCGGTCTTTTAAAAGGCGGAAATCCTGGAAAACACAGCCTATATTTCTGCGGTAATAGGGAATATTCCTGTGATTTACCTTTGCAAGCTCTTTTTTATTGATGATCAGTTTTCCTGATGTTGGTTCCAGTTCCTTTAACAGCAGCTTGATCATTGTTGATTTCCCCGAACCGCTGTCACCTACGATAAACACAAATTCACCGGCTTCAATATTCAGACTTACGTCATTAAGCGCCGGTACGCCCTCTACATACTCCTTGCTGACGTGTTCTAATGTAATCATATGTTCCTCCTAATAATCAAGTGACTCCATATACTTCATGTACTTCACAACCATCAGCGCGATTTTAAAAGTGATCGCGTCTTCAAACACACGCAGATCCAGCCCGGTGCTTTTCTGAAGTTTATCAAGACGATAGACCAGAGTATTCCGGTGTATATAAAGCTGTCTGGACGTTTCAGATACATTCAGGCTGTTTTCAAAAAACTTGTTGATAGTCGTTAATGTTTCATCATCAAAGTCATCCGGGGATTTTCCGTCGAATATTTCTTTGATGAACATTTTGCATAACGGTATGGGAAGCTGATAGATCAAACGACCGATCCCAAGTGCCGAATACGCAATAATCCTTCTCTCCTCGAAGAATATTTTTCCCACATCCAGAGCCATTCTGGCTTCTTTATAGGAGCGGGACACTTCTTTGATTTCATTTACCACAGTGCCGTATGCAATATGAATATCCTGGTTTTCATTTTTAAACATTCCAAGAATCACTTCCGCTGTTTTTCCGATATCCGCGCTGCCGTCACCTTCTGTGATCTCTTTCACAACGATGATATTCTTCTCATCCACAGCGGTTACAAAATCTCTGTTTTTGCCTTCAAAAAGACTGCGTACCTTCTCCAGGTCATTGCCGTCTTTATCTCTGTTTGTTTCTATGATATAAACCACCCGTTTTACTTCGGTTTCTATATGAAGCTTTTTGGCGCGGTTATAGATATCCACCAAAAGCAGATTATCAAGAAGCAGGTTTTTAATAAAGTTATCTTTATCAAAACGTTCCTTATAGGCAACCAGAAGATTCTGTATCTGGAAGCTGGCGATCTTTCCGATCATATATACATCCTCGCTGTCCCCATTTGCCAGCAGGACATATTCCATCTGATGCTCGTCAAATACTTTAAAAAACTGACAGCCGTTTACGACCTGGCTGTCTGCAGGCGAATCCACAAAAGTCAACGCAGGGCTTACGTACCTGTCCGCTTCCGAAAAGGTACTGGCAAGTATTTTTCCTTCCGTATCAATAATACACAAATCAATTCTTGTAATGTTTTTTAACCCTTCAATTGTATTCTGCAAAATCTGGTTTGAAATCATACTCTTCCCCCTTCTTCGGGATACGATCACATCTGTTTTCAAAACCTATGCAATATTCACAACAATCATACCCGAATATTTTTTTATTTTTTTCGCTACTAATTCTTATTTTAAGACAAAAACATCAAAAATGTAAAGAGGAAATACATATTTTTTATGCATTTCCTCTGTTTTTTCTTGTGGACATAGCTCATTTTCTGAAAAGTTCTTATATTTTTATGATTTTTATTCATTTTTTCTAAAAAAATAAAGTTCTTTATTTTATTTTTAATTCACTTTTTGTTCACAAATTCTTGTTTCCCTTTCCCGCAACTAAAACCATGTTGTGAAAATCCACAATTTCCCATTTCTTTTGTCTACGCTTCTTCTTTTTTATAAGCAAGGAATCCTTCTCCCAAAACTTCCCTTGCGTCATTTACGATCACAAATGCTTCCGGATCCGAATCCAGTATGATTTCCTTCAGTTTTACAATCTCTCTTTTTGATACCACACAGTACAGCATACACCGCCTGGCATCCGAATACATACCCTTTGCCGGCAGCCCCGTAACGCCCCGCTGCATTTTTTCCATAATGGCCCGTGCCACTTCCCGGCTTCTGTCGCTGATGACAAACACACTTCTGGAGACATTGGCCCCCTCCAGTATAAAATCCGACATTTTAGCGGCTGCAAGAACCGCGATAATAGAATACAGCGCGGCACGTATCCCGAACAGATACAATCCCGCGATCACGATCAGCCCGTCCAGCACCTGCAGGATTTCCACTACAGAATACCTGCCAAGTCTGGTGTGGATCAGAGCCGCCACCATATCCGTTCCTCCTGTGGTGGCTCTGCAGGACAAGACCAGGCCGGTACCGCAACCGCACAGAAAACCGCCGAAAACCGCGGCGATAAACCGGTCGCTCTGGGAAAGATTTACAGAGGGGATCACGGAAAGCCACAGAGAAAGCGACACCGTTGCCATAGCCGACCAGCGCACAAAACGAAACCCTTTCATTTTCCAGGCTGCAAAATAAACCGGTATATTCAGCATAAAGGTTGTCACTCCCAGAGGCAGGCCAAAAAGACTCCGCAATACAATGGCCACTCCTGAGAACCCTCCGATCACCATGTCTGTTGGCTCATAGACACATTTGACCGCCAATGCCGTTAAACCGGTTCCTATTAATATCCGTATGGTATATTTCAATTTTCCTCCTCTGGATTTTCATGTGACTGCACCTTCTGTCGGAGCTGATACCCATACCGCTTCTTTTTCAGCCAGGATTTTAATCCTTTGTTGCTTTCCATTACATCATATTCCTCACTGATGCCGTACCAGATCTTTGCATTAAACATGCCCTGATGACGGTGCAGGAAATGTTCCTGTTCCGGAGTCGGCAATATAGAAAGAATGATCTTGGGAGAAACGCTGTTAATCTCGTTGACAATATCCGCTTCATCCCCCTGACAATTTTCAAAGGCATACTGTCCGCAAATCTGAATCCTGTCGCCGTACAGCTGGCTGAGAAACTCCACAAGTTCCTCCATCTCCCCTTCTGTCTGAGAAAGGAGAAAAAAATTCTGATGATTTCTCAAGGCCCTTTTCATAAACTCGTAGAAGAATTCCTTTTCCTCTATCTCCCGGATCCTTTCCTGCTGAAGGATTCCTGCCAGTTCCAGGATCTCTTTATCCGCAGCCATTACCAGGTCCATTTTTTCCAGGCACTCCCGGACCGACTCGTCCTTTCCTGCCGCTACAATGGTTTTCATGGTAATGGTCTCTACTGTATTCATACATTCATTATTTAAAAAGATTTCTATTTTTCGCATTGCCTCACGGACACTGTAGTCATCGATCCGTACTCCGGCCAAATCCATTTTTTTATTCATTTTTATTTCATTTCCTGTCTACAGTTTTCTCATAACATACTCAAATTATGCATAAGTATAACAAACCTACATTGCTTTTTCAAACTTGTATCGAAATAAAAACGCTTTTTACGCCGTTTTCTTCTTTTGTTTTTTAAATCTTTCTTACTAATTATTTTTTCGCATTTGGATTTTTGTAATATTATTAACACTTTTTTTACTTATCAGACACTTCTATCCGGCCCTTTGTTCTTCCTTTAACAATCCTTATACAATTTGTCCAAACATAAAAAATGCAACACAAAAAAATGCTCAAAATCACTTTTTTCAAAAAAAGTTATCCACAATCAAAAATTGTGGATTTTGGCTGTTTATCGAGTTATACACAAAGTTATTCACATTATCCACATACAAACAGGGGAATTTTTCGGTTTACATAGTGTATTTCTTCGAATATTTGTTTTGTCTATTTATACCAAACTTCTATATTGCGAAAAAAAATCCACACAGATTCTTGACTTTTTTATATTTAAAATATGCGGGTTTTTGTCATAAATTTTCTGTCATTTTCCAGTTGAAACTGCGTTTTTCTTTCTTGTTTCTTCTATATTAATACTACAAGCCTTGACAGCTCGAAAATCACAGATTTTCTCCCTTCATGGCTGGCGCCATATATAAAAATAAGGAGAAACGGATTTTAGCAAACACAAGTGCTTTCAAAAATCCGTTTCTCCTTCTTTTTATGCAAGGCTTGTAGCTTAGAATATCCGTCTTATGGCTACGATGTTTCTGTATGTGATCGGTGATGTGTATTTGATCCCGTCTTTTTTGTTAGACGCGTGTACCAGCGTGTTGTTTCCTGCATAGATTCCCACATGTCCTTCGTAACATACAATGTCTCCCGGTTTGATCTCAGACAGGCTCACGCTTCTGCCAACGCCTCTCAACGCACTGGAGGAATGAGGCAGTGATACGCCGAAGTGAGCGTATACGCTCATTACAAATCCTGAGCAGTCAGCTCCGTTTGTCAGACTTGTACCGCCCCACACATAGGGGTTTCCAATAAACTGTCCCGCATAGGACGCCACTGCGCTTCCTTTGCTTTCCTGTTTCTTTTCTGCCTTAGCAGCTTCTTCTTCTTCTTTGGAAACAGCTTTTTTATAACTCATGGATATTTCTACATAATCAGCAGATACATATCCCTGTTCTCCATCCACAGATACTCCAACCCATCCTTTGGTGGATTTCCCGGCTACTGTCAGTTTGTCTCCTTCTGCCGCAAGGTCTTTCACGGAAGCATCCTGAGAAGCTTTTTCACGGATTTTTAAGGTATCTGCTTTTACTTTTGCAATTTTCTTCCCTGCGGACTCAATTGCCTTCACATCCCCTACAGTCAGATATTCTGCTTTTACATATCCTTTTACAGATCCTGATTTGATCTGATACCATCCGTCTTTTTCCCCTGTTACAGTGGCAATTGCTTTGTTGTAGAGTTTTCCTACTGCTTCGCTGTTTTCATCTGCGGATTTTCTGATATTTACATAATCATCTACTTTGGCCACTCCGGTAGTTTCAATATCTACTCCAAGCTGTTTTTCTCTTTTCGCTGTTTCTTCGATATCTTTTGCTTTTTCTACTTTCTCCGGTGTAATCTCTGTGGCCGCGGATACTTTCTGCTGGATTGTTTCCGGCATTCCCATAGACTGTACAGCCTGAAATTTATTAAAATGAACGTCTGCAGCTGACGGTGCCGCCGCATTTGCGAATGTTCCTCCTGTAATAAAAACCGCGCCTGCCATGATGCAGGTCGCTGCGCGAAATGACTTCTGCATTTTTTTCCTCCGATGTATGATAAATTTAATATATTACATTTTTGTTACATTTATTACGGAGAAATTATAGCAAAATGTCATTTTTCTGTCAACATTATTTTTTCTCTTATCCCTGTCCTCACTTGTTCTTTTTTACATATACGGTTTTTCCATACTTTTCAAGACTTTCAGTCTATATAATTTTGTTACAAATATCTTTCATATTTTTAAAGAGCCTGCGAGAGACATCCAAGCAACAGCCCCGCCCCGCCGCAAAGGCACATAATGGCAATGGGACTCTTCTTCCATTTGCGCAAAGCAAAAAAGGCTGCTCCAAACAGACAGATACCGGTCCAGTCCAGTCCAGATATTTTTTCCGTCATTTCCGGGCACACGGTGTCTTTCAGCATAACGATCCCCGCGGAAGCAATCAGCGCCACTACAGCCGGGCGCAGACAGGCCAGCACATCATTTAAAACAGAAGCCTGTCTGTAGCGGTAATATACATATGCCAGACATCCCATGATCACACAGGAGGGCAGGATGCAGCCTGCGGTAGCAACTATCGCTCCGCCGATCCCCGCGATCCGGATCCCTACAAAAGTGGCTGAGTTGATCGATACCGGTCCGGGCGTCATACCGGCAATGGTTACCAGATGAGAAAATTCATTTACAGTCAGCCAGTGATGGGCTTCTACCACCTGCTCACGGATCAGAGGAACAGCAGCGTATCCGCCGCCAACGCTGAACAGCCCCACCTGTATAAAACTGATAAACAATTGAAGATATATCATCACTGCCGCCTCCTATGTCTCTGCCGGAAAGCCAGCATTCTGCACACGCCGATCAAAGCCGCCGCAAGCACAATAAAGATCACATTCACATCAAATACAAAGGCTGCCAGAAAAGCCGCTCCCATAATGAACATGGATAGCCGTCTCTTTTCCCGCCATACGCTTATCCCCAGATCCAGCGCCGCGTCCAGGATCACCGCCGCAACTCCTGCCTGCATCCCTTTCAGCGCCATGTTCACATATATATTAGAAGCAAACGCGCTGTAAAACCAGGAGATCGCTCCCAGGATCAGCATAGGCGGCAGGATGGCCCCCAGCACCGCAGCCGCCATTCCCGGCAGCTTTTTCAGCTTCCATCCCACCAGTATCGCCGCGTTTACCGCTATGGCTCCCGGAGATGACTGGGCCATGGCCGCAAAATCCAGCATTTCTTTTTCATCGATCCAGTGAAGCTCATTTACAAACTTCTTTTTCATCAGTGTGATAATGACAAATCCGCCTCCGAAGGTAAAAGCGCTGATATAAAAATCCGTCCAGAACAGGGTCCTCAATATCTTTTTTCCCTCTTTCTCCCTGTCCTCTGCCCCACTTTGCCGGATCTGTGAATTGTCTCCCCCATTTCTTTCGTACACCGCCATCTCTTTCATTGCGATTACACTCCCTTTATTTTTTCGGCTGTTTTCCCGTTTTCCGTTTTCAGTATACGCCTTGCGTGATCATTTATAAAATATTATAATTTAATATAGTTATTAGCCTTTTAGCTATGACAGAAAGGAGACCGGATATGACAATACGGCATTTCAGGATTTTTATCGCAGTAGCATCTTCCGAAAGCATCACCCAGGCAGCCAGACAGCTGTATATTTCTCAGCCAACAGTCAGCGTAGCCATCAAAGAACTGGAGGATCATTACGGCACCCGCTTTTTTGAACGCCTGAACCAGCGGCTCAAGATCACGGAAGCCGGTCAGTCTCTGCTGAATTACGCCACTCACTTTATCAGTCTTTTTGACGATATGGAAAAGATCTTTCAAAATCCGGATTTTCACGGCACCCTGCGTATCGGCTCGGGCATTACCGCAGGAAGTTATTATCTGCCGAAGATCATCCAGCGTTTTCAGGAATCCTGTCCGGAGGTGAAAACCCAAATCCGCATCGACACTGCAGGCACTATTGAAAAAGAACTTCTGAGCAACAACCTGGATCTGGCTCTGATCGAAGGCTCAGTCCATTCTTCTTTCTTAAAAACCTTCCCGGTCTTTCATACCAGATACATTGCCGTCTGCGCGCCGGAACACAAATTAGCTTCCGCAGATACCATCCCGCTGGAAGAATTTGTAAAGGAGCCCCTGCTCTTTCGCTCCAGGAACAGCAATGCCTTTGAATTTTTCAGCACCCTTTTGTCCGGCTACGGCTACCAGGTAAAAACCGCCTGGGAAAGCACCTCCCTGGAGGCCCTTCTGCAGGCGGCCAAATGCAATCTGGGCATTGCCATTCTCCCTGAGATCATGGCAGTTGAAGAACTGCGTTCCCGCAGACTTACCCAGATCCGGATCCAGAATTTTGATATAACCAGCACCATTTCCCTTACATACCATCAAAATAAATATCTGTCCAATGATATGCAGCAGTTTATCTGTTTTCTCACTGCCCCCGCTACAGAGGAGACTCTTTCCTCTGAAAGTTTTGTTCAAAACTTTTCTCAGTCCGCAGATTCCGGGAAAATACATTCCAGGATCTGACGTCCGCAGGATACCGCATTGCCTGAGGTATAACCGTTGGTGATCCGTACCGCCACCGAGACTTCCGGATCCTCCCCAGGCGCATAGCCGATAAACAGGCCGTGGTCCGGTCTGGACCTGGATTCCTGGGCGGTACCGGATTTGCCTGCCGTTTTTACAGAAAACCCGTCAAATATGCCGGTGTTTTCTATATACTGCTCCATTCCTTCCTGCACCTGATCCCAGACGGCAGGGGAAAGCTCTGCCGAACCCGCCCGTTCCGGCTCTTTGGGAGTATCCCCCTTCTGTCGGATCAGAGACAGCTTATATACACTGCCCCTGCTGGCCAGAACAGCAGCGTAGCGTCCCAGCTGAGTGGTAGAATAATTGTGGGTTCCCTGTCCGATGGCAGAGGGAATGGCGGCTTCATCGGATACCCGGGGCTGGCTTTCCGGCAGTTCAATCCCGCTTTTTTCATTCAGTCCCACCATTTCCGCATATTTCTCCAGGGATCTGAGGGCCTGATCGTCAGAATATTCGTTTCTGCCTTTCATCCCCAGACGCCAGGACACTTCACAGAGATAGTCGTTGCAGGAATGGCGCAGGGCCGCCGCCGGGGAAGATACCCTGCCGTGTCCGCTGTGATTCCAGCACCGCAGATGAGGCGTCACCTTATCAAAAACCCCGTCGCAGAAGACCTCTGTGGAGGCATTGATCACCCCTTCTTCCATTCCCGCCATAATGGTAACAGGCTTAAAAGTCGACCCGGGAGCGGACAGCTGCTGGGTAGCGCGGTTGTAAAAAGGTACAGACTTATCATTATACAATTGATAATAATATTGTGTATCCATCTCATTTGCCAGACGGTTGCTGTCATATCCCGGATAGCTGACACATGCAAGCACCTGACCGGTCTCCACGTCTGTTACCACCGCCGAGCCGGAACAGGGATCCAGCGCCAGCCAGGAGGGATGGATCTTAAGATCCCCTATTTTCTTTCTTACAAAAGTCCAGGGCGACAATGTACCCTTTTGAAGGGCCTCCTTGTCTTCATCCTCTTCCAGCACGCCCTGTTCATACAAAAGCAGACAGATCTGAGCCGGCGGGATTTTATCTTCCTTCAGGCTTACACTGCACACCAGTTCCTCAAATTCTTCTGATTCTTCCAAAAATTCCCGAATATAAGTTATCAGATATTCATAGAGTTCTTCCCCGGTAAGATAGGTTTCTTCCCGGGCAAATACTTCCTGGCTTATGACCGACCTGGCGATCAGCGCCTTCAGATATTCTTTTATGGAAATCTCTCCTGCTTCCCACTGCTCTTTTGCCTCCTCGGATATCTCTTTCTTTTCCTCCAAAGGCAGATTTTCTATAATAAAGTCCTCGTAAAGCCCCATCGGAGAATCTTCCCCCTGCCGCTTTTCTTTTCCTGACCGCAGATTGGCCATAATATCTTTCAGCGCCTGATCTTTTTCCGCTTCAAGGACCCCGCTGATCTTTTTTCCCGTTTCCGACAGTTCTTCCCCCTTAAGCTGTTTCAGATCTATAATATGATTTGTGACCAGAGCGCTGTATACAGCGTAAACCGGAATTTTAATGTCCGAAGCGTCGCTGACCGAACTTTTGTCGAAAGTTTTTGTATTGATCATATTATCCAGCAGGATCTGGGCAATCTTCTTTTCCAGAATATGATACACCTGTTCCTGCAGCTCTTTGTCAATGGTCAGATATACGTCATCTCCTGCGGAAGGTTCTTTTACAATGCCCCTGTCCTCCTGCACTTTTCCCACATTATTAACATACACTTCCCTGATTCCGTCTGTTCCCTGAAGATCCCGGTCCAGATACTGCTCCATCCCGGATCTTCCCACAATAGCTCCGCTGTCATATTCTCCCCGGGCCTTCTCCAGTTCTTCCGCGGAAATCTCACCGGTATAGCCAAGTACCGGGCCAAAGGCGTCCCCTCCTGTATACACCCGGATGCTGTCTTCCCGTATGCCGCAGCCGGGAAGACTGTCCTGGTTTTCCAAAATAGCCGCCTGTGTCTTCTCCGATACTGCCCGTGACAGAATTACCGCTTCATATCTCTGATAAGATTTCAGAGACAGCATATAGCGGATTCCGGCAGCTGCCAGCATATCCTCACGAGACCATTTCTCCGGCAGTCCGTACCGGAGCTTTTCCTCACTTGTATAAGGTTTTCCTCCTTCTCTTTCCAGGCAGAACCGATCCTCCCCTGTGAGATATTCCATCACTTCATTGGCGTCGGCATTCTCCTCAGCCTCTGTCAGGTCCTGGATATTCTGCCTTCCATATATGTCCGCCAGGAAGCGCAGCCGTTCCCTGCCCTCCACGGTATAACGGTATCCTTCTTCCCCATCCGGTTCGATCTTCAGCTCGTTTCGGATTTCTTCTCTGTTTTCTCTCAGAATCTTCAGAATCCGGCAGATTTCTCCGTTTAAAGTCAGATTCCGCTCCCGCTGGCTGTCATAGGAACCGGAATCTTCCAGTACTACGTTCATTACCGTCTGATTTCCCGCCAGGAGCTCTCCGTTCCTGTCATAAATACAGCCCCGGGTCCCTTTTATCTCAATTTCTCTGCGGATCTGCAGCTGGAAATTTTCTCTGTATTCTTTTCCGTTTATGATCTGCAGCAAAAACACACGGCCCACCAGAAGAACAGCCAGCAGTAAAAACACCCCCAGCACCAGATACTCTCTGGGTATTTTTTCCAATCTGTTTTTATCTTTTCTATTCTTTTTCATTCTTTCCTGTTTCCTTTTAATCTTACATATGTAGTATTTTATATTATATTACATTTGTAAGACTAAAAAGTCAACCCTGGATTCCAAAAAAGAAAGCTCCTCTGAACAATCTGTACGAGATTCTCAGAGAAGCTTTTCTCTATGCAAACTGGCTGTTAAACAGCTGGGTATAATAACCGCCTTTTTCCAGCAGCTCTTTGTGAGTACCTTTTTCAATAATATTTCCATGATCCATTACAAGGATCATATCCGCGTCCACAATGGTGGACAGACGGTGCGCTATGATAAAGCTTGTCTTTCCTTTCATCAGCAGATCCATTGCCCGGTTGACATTCTGTTCGCTGACCGTATCAATACTGCTTGTAGCTTCATCCAGGATCAGCATTCTGGGATTCATGAGCAGGACCCTTGTAATGGAAAGCAGCTGACGCTGTCCCTGGGACAGGGAATTGCTGTTGGCATGGAGCACTGTATCATAGCCTTTTCCCAGACGCAGGATAAACTCATGGGCTCCGCTTTTTCTGGCTGCCTCTATGATTTCCTCTCTGGAAGCGTCAGGCCGTCCGTAGGCAATATTTTCAGCAATGGTGCCGTCAAACAGATAGGTATCCTGGAGCACCATCCCGAAGTTTTGCCGCAGGGAATCCCGGCTCACCTTCATAATATCCTGTCCGTCAATAAGGATCCGTCCGCTTTTAATATCATAAAAACGCATGAGCAGATTCACCAAAGTGGTTTTTCCGGCTCCGGTCCTGCCTACTACGGCAATCCTGGAACCGCCTTTAATATGAAGGTCTATATCCTTCATCAGCGGTTTCCCCTCCTCATATTCAAAACCGATATGCTCAAAATCAATCCTGCCTTCGGCAGCCTGGAGCACTGGCGCGTGCTCATCCCGGCTTTCCTCCGTCATATCCATAATGGTAAAGATCCTCCTGCCGCTGGATACAGCGCTCTGGAGCTGAGTCATAACTCCGCTGATCTCTGTAAACGGTTTGGAAAACAGGTTGGAATAGATCAGGAAACTGGAAATATTTCCGATGGTGATCATAGACATAAGCGCCAGCGCAGCTCCTGTTACCCCTACTACCGTATAAGCTGTGTTCATCACAAACCGGGTGCTGGGATTTGCCAGAGAACCGTAAAACTGGGATTTCACTCCGGATGTGTACAGCTCCTGATTATATTTTTTAAACTGTTCCAGCGACTGTTTTTCATGGCCGTAGGCTTTTACTGTCCGGATCCCGGAAATCTGTTCCTCTCCGTATCCGTTCATGGCGCCCAGGGCATTGGCCTGGACAGCAAAATATTTCTGGGATCTGGATGTGATAAATTTTGCCACCAGATAGGTAAAGGGCGCCGAAACCACTACAATCAGCGCCATGATCCAGTTTACCCGGAGCATGAAATAAAGGCTCAGCACAATTGTCACCCCGCCGCTTAAAATCGTGGACAATCCCTGAAGGAAACCGTCGCTGATAAAGTCCACATCGTTGACAAATCTGGAGATCAGATCCCCTTTTGCGTTTTTATCATAAAAGGAAATCGGCAGGCGCTCGATTTTTTCGTACAGCTGCTTTCTGAGAACACAGCTGCAGGAAAAGGCGATCTTGTTGGAAGCGTACATCATGCCCCAGTTAAAGACCGAATAAAATCCGTATACCGCTACCAGCAGGGCCACATCTTTCAATATGCTCCGGATATCATGAAGCGCTGTAATCCGGTCAATAATATTTCCGATCAGCAAAGGGGCCAGCACGTTCAGCCACACTGAAATCGCCGCGCAGATAAAGGAGATCAAAAGCAGGCCTTTAAACTGCCACAGAAATCCCAACAGGCGTTTCCATACTTCTTTTGTGCTCATACAGCTCCCTCCTTTCCGATTTCCTGTGTATCGCAGATATCCCGATAAGCCTGGCAGGTATCAAACAACAGGCTGTGTTTTGCGAATCCCGCGGCCTTTCCGTCCTTCATCACCAGAATTCGGTCGCAGGCAAGCAGCGTTCCCACACGCTGGGATACAATGATCTTTGTCGTATCCGGCAGATGATCCCGGATAGCGTGCCGCAGCCCGGCGTCTGTTTTAAAATCCAGAGCGCTGCTGGAATCATCCAGGATCAGTATAGCCGGCCCGCGCAGGAGCGCTCTTGCGATACACAGTCTCTGTCTCTGTCCCCCGGAGAAGTTGGCGCCTCCCCGTTCTACGATAGTATCCAGTTTTTGGGGCAGCTCTCTTATAAACTCCGACGCCTGGGCATCCTCCAGCGCCTGCAGTATATCTTCATCCGAAGTATCCTCCCTGCCAAAGGCAATGTTCTCCCGTATGGTGCCGTAAAACAGTTCGTTGACCTGAGGCACTACGGAAATACACCGGCGGATCTCTTCATTCCGCAGGCGGGGCAGTTCTCTGCCGTACAGTTTTACAGAGCCCCTGCCGGGATCGTAAAATCTGCACATAAGATTTACCAGGGTTGTCTTTCCTGCTCCGGTACCGCCGATAATGCCTATGGTCTCTCCACGGCGGATCTTAATATCAATGTCCGTAACCGCTTCTTCCCCATCTCCGTAAGAAAAACTTACATGATCAAACTGCAGCACATCTTCCGTATGGGCTTTTTCTTCCGGGGCTATGGTTTCCCGCCCTTCCTCCATGGTAGGCTCATACTGGAGCACTTCTTTCACACGCTGGGCGGAGGCTCCCGCCTTTGTAAAAATCACGATCAGGTTGCTCAAAGCCACCAAGGCGATCAAAATGGAGGAAGCATAATTGATAAAAGCCACAATGGTACCCGGTTCCAGCACGCCGCTCTGTATCTGAAAGGCTCCCTGATACAGCAGGATGATCACCGCTCCGTTAATGACCAGGGCGGTGCAGGGATTCAAAAGGGCGGAAAGTCTGGCCACCTTCATCATCTGAGCCTGGAGATCGTTGATATTCTCCATCACTCTTTTTTTCTCTCTTTTCTGAGAAACAAACGCCCGGATTACACGGATCCCGGAAAAATAGTCCTGAAGAATTGAGGCAAACTTATCCAGTTTTTTCTGGTAGATTTTATACAGAGGCGTAGAAAAACGGATAAACAAAAACAAGATCAGCCCAATAAAAGGCACTGCCGCCAGCAGGATCAGCGAAAGTCTGAAATCCAGAAACATAGCCATCACCACGGCTCCGATCACAATAAAGGGCGAGCGGATCACCAGCCGGATCAGCATGGCCACGGCCAGCTGCAGCTGATTGATATCATTGCTCAGCCGGTTTACAAGAGAAGAGGTGCCGAAATGCTCAATGTCCTGATAAGAAAACTTCTGTATATGAGCAAACATAAGATTTCTCATATCCGTACCAAATCCCTGGGATGCCAGCGCGGCATTGTACTGACATACCATGGAAAAGCCAAAACCGATAAAGACCATGGCGATCATCAGGATTCCCAGACGCGCCACTACGCTCCTGTCCTGGTGGACGACTCCGTCATTGATCATATAGGCCATGATCGTAGGCAGGATCAGCTCCAAAATGGCTTCGATCAGCTTGCATATGGGACCCACCACGCACTGCCTGCGATATGGCTTTAAATATTTCGCAAGATATCTCATATCATATCCTTCCTTTGATTCTTACTTTTATGTATCAGTATGTCCGGTCCGGACATTTTCAATATTAAGATATTATACCATTCATGGTGGAATTCGCAATGAAAATCATATACAAAAACAGGCCCCGGACAAATATGATATTCCATATCTTTCCGGCGGCCTGCATGCCCGCTGCTTTTCTTTTTCAGTTACTCGTCAATAAAATTAAATGCGTCTTTAAATTTTTCCTTGAAGATTTCAAATACCGCGTTCAGTATTTCCTCGCTTTCCACGGACACATACTGTTCAAGATCCGGATTTTCCTGTACAGGAAGGACTTCCAGGATCACTACCTCATCGTTTTCCCCGGTGCCGTCATCTTCTGCCGGCAGCAGCACTACATATTCTTTTCCTTCATATTCCAGCAGATCCAGAAATTCAAAGGGAATATCTCTGCCCCTCTCATCCTGAAGCAGTATCATATTGTCCATTTCCGGGATGCTGTCTGTGTTTTTTTCTTCTGCCATAACCTTCTCCTTTTCCTGTTTTTTATCACTGTATATGAATCATCCGGTTATAGAGAAATCTTCAGATTATCCCGATTCTTTTCTAAATCTTTTTCCTGTATCCGCGGTCTTACTGTTCTCAAAAATTCCTTTAGAAGAAATCCTGACACAGCCGGTCCAGCACTTCTCTTTCCACAACTTCTATAGGAACCTGATCCAGATTATTGACCCAGTAAGTATATGCGCCGATGCATCCGGAAGCGATCATTTCCAGGACCAGTTCTTCCTCTTTCATGTCAATCTTTTCATAGCGGAATTTTTTCAGGAAATCTCTCTTGATCACCTTTTTCCATTTGTAAATAAACAATCCGTCTTTGCTTTTATTCAAAAGAGTCCGAAACCAGAAATCGTTTTCTTTGATATACAGCAGTGTGGCCCGAAAATGTCCTTCTTTGCTGTATCCGTCCTTTTTAAATCTGTATGACACAAAACTTTTATTGCGCTCCGCGCAGTTTTCGATCAGCAGATCTTCAATGGATTCCAGCACTTCGTAAACATCCGCGAAATAATAATAAAATGACGTTCTTGGAATATCCACTTTTTCGCAGATTCCTTTTACTGTGATCTCATGAAGTTCTTTTTTGGAAAAAAATTCCATAAATGCGTTCTGGATCTTCCGGGTTGTATCATCATAAGCCTGCATGCTGTTTCCTCCCTGCAAAAATACCGGTCTGTATATTTTTATTATAAACAACCCTGATATTTATGCCATGTCTCTTTTTCTGAAATTCAACAAAGGCAGTTCACATCCGTCTCCAGCGCGTATATCCTGTACCGGCTTTATCGGTATACATAACTTCCGGCTTTATATTTTGGCGGGATCACAGGAATCTGCAGATAAGAATCATAAGTTCCCCCTGTATGGATCACATGTCTGCCCTTATTATCCGTATCCCAGGAAAAGGGTTCAAACCATGGATCACGGATATAGCGTCCTGCAACCCGTACGCGCAGCTGTTCCCCTTTATGCCAGAACCGGCTGTATGGATAGATTTCAATATCCACCGGAACGATCTGCCCCGGCTCCAGCTTCTCTGTTTTTGTCAGAGACTGTACCGGCTGGATATCAGATGCCAGCTGTGGATCCTGATCTCTTCTAGACACACGGATTTTTCCCCAGGCGCCCGGATGGCGCTCTCCAAATACCCATGTGGGAATAAACTCGCCAGTTTCGTCCAGTTTCTGTACTGTAATGAACAGATCCATATCGTCATGTCCTTCCGCTTCTACCCAGAGATGCAGTTTCATAAATCCTGAAATTTCCGTATCTTCGTCAAATGTGATATCAAAACATGCTTCTTCTGTCTGAGCGTCATAGCTTGTCCTTGTATGTTCATAAGAAGGATCATAGGAAAGACTCTTCCTGTTGGCGTCCAGATACAGCTTTTTATATACAGTTCTTGGAATCGGGAAATCCGCTTCCGGGCGCTGTTTTTGAATATCGCAGTCATATGCGTCCATAACGTCCAGACGTACTCTCGGTGTCAGTTCCCAGCCGTTGTATATGCCTTTCAGATAGCGATCAAAAAATTTTCTCAGATCCTCTTTCATCTCATAGCTGTATGCGTCAGGCCATTCAAACTCTCTGTGGATCCGAAGCCATTTATTTTTTGAGGCTATTTTACGGTAAGCGTTAATGGTCCCTCGCATATGCAGATGACTCATCCCCGCCGCAATATACGCAGGCACCTGGATCTTATCAAATTTGGCGATCTTGGATCTCCAGTACCCGTTCATATCCGGATATTTTACAGCCATGGCGGGAATATCTTCCATCAGTCCCTCCGGACTTTCTCCTCCCAGATCTTTATATACAAACCGGTTAAAACCGATAGCGGGTATCCCGCCTTCGCACATAAATTCCCGGAGAATATCCGAACAGCCCTCCCAGGGAGCAATTGCA
This sequence comes from uncultured Roseburia sp., assembly GCA_930989305.1. GTDB lineage: Bacteria > Bacillota > Clostridia > Lachnospirales > Lachnospiraceae > Brotonthovivens > Brotonthovivens avistercoris. The sequence continues at coordinate 26,193 of CAKNLF010000018.1, forward strand.
GCCAGATGGGGCGGCTGTTCCGCTGCAATATACCACTGCATCATCGCAAGCATGGAATTTCCTGCCATACCGATCTTGCCGTTGCACCATTCCTGTTTTGCCAGCCATTCAACAACTTCCGCGCCGTCTTTTCCTTCTGTATCTCCCCATATAGGCATTTCCCCTTCGGAATGACCGCATCCTCTGGGATCTACATTGGCCACCGCATATCCGTAATGGCACCAGTAATAGGGATCCGGCCCTTCATACTTGGTACCGTTGGAAATAGCGTCCATAGGAACCCCATAAGTCGCCCAGGGACGGGGCATGTCATGAGGCCGCTTGCCGTAAATGCTCCATGCCATGATACAGGGAATATTTTTCCCATCCACAGGTCTGTAAATATCCGCGTAGATGGTAACTCCGTCGCTTAATGTGATCGCCACATCCTGCTCGCAGAGAATGCCGTTTTCTTCATAGGTCCGCTGATTCATAGGCGAATAATACCCCCAGCCGCCGGGAATGGAATTAATATCCTTCAGCGGCACACAATGCCGATAAACCACATCAAACTCTTCCCCATCGATGACTCTTTTTCTGATGATTTCTTCCGCCATAGCAAATACCTCCTGTTATTTTTATTATTTTCTATATAAAAACTGTAACACTTCTCCTCCTTTCCTTCCCAGACACATGGAAAATGAGTGTCTCAGATACGCCTGTTTGTTTTTGTATATTTTTCACAAAAAAGTCAGCCTGCATCAAGCAGACTGACTGTCCTGAAATAATATTTATTTTTCCAGAGAAAATGTGACCGTCACATCTTCGTTCCCAATGGCCTGTTCCCAGCCATTCAGATCGTCAATATGGGCCAATCTGGTATAGCTCCAGGAATTCGAACCGTAAAACATCACGATCTGATTTCCCTGATAGAGGACGATATCTCCCGGTCCGGCAGTAGTCTGCCGGTCATCTGCAGGCAGAGACCTTCCCAGTCCTCCTACTTTTTCAAATCCCCCGTAATCCCGCATCTGTATGGTTAACGGCTCCTCCTCCAGCATGGCGGCCAGCGCGGCCGCTCCCCGGCTGTCTTCCATAGACGCGGTAAAGGTACTGTCTCCCACCTTTACATACACCACAGACGGAGTCTCCGTTTCCGATGGGGCTTTGGGGGAATCGACTTTTTCTGTTCCCGGTGAAACGCTGCTTTCCGGGACTTTCTCTCCTGGTCCGCTTCCGCACCCTGCCAGAATCAGAGCAAGCGCCCCTGCTGAGATCAGGAATAAAGGTATGTTCTTTCTCATTTTTTCATCCCTTTCCTATTTTCGTTTTCTGTTGAATCCTGTCCTAATCTCAGTATAGGCGCCCAAAAATCAGATATCCAATATTTATTTGCTATCTCTTTCCATAATCTCCTGTTATATCCGGATTACTGGCCATTGTCATCCATTCCTATAAATCCTTCCTGGCCGCCCTGGTTATAAATCCCGTACATGCCATCAGGCATTGTCTGACAGGTTTCCCGATCAATAAAAGTCCAGGACAGGAATTCCTCAGGCAGATCTTTCAGGGGACAGCCCGGCAGATAGATCATAAATGTGTCCGCGTCGTCAAACCCGTATGCCTCGCTGTAAATGTAACGGACATTGTCCTCGATATATTCTTCCCCTGCCGTCCCCTGAACATCCAGATGATCCAGCTTCATTGTATAGGAATAATCGTCCACCTTTTGGGGCTCTGTAAATTTGCCGCTGAACTGGGAAATATAGACAGTCCCGTTTTCATATCCCGGACCGGCATCTCCCATATCACTGTCCTGATACTGCCCGGTAAATGTCCCGTCCGGGCTGAGTTCAAAAGTAGTGGCCCATGCTCCTGCGCCGCTGCTGAAAGTAAACTGGGAAGGCAGTTTTGCAAAAATATTTTCGTCCTGCGTTTCCTGAACTTCCGGAGTTTTCTGCTCCTCAGAAGTTTCCGGGGCTGTGGAATCTTTCTGATCCCCGGAGGATTCCAGATTCCCGGAAAGTTCCTGGTTCCCGGCAGGTTCCTGATATTCCCCGCTCATATTTGAACTTTCCTCAGACACAGAACCTGCTGTCTGGGTCCCGCAGCCTGCGGCGCCGATCATCCCTGCGCAAAGAGACAGTACGCAAAGATTTTTTACCAGATTTCTTTTCATTTTCATTCACCTCTTCCGACCGATCACAGGTCATTTTCTATGTACTGTTTATTTTAACATTTTTTCAGATAGAAAACAAAAAATACCGGTCCGGGAAAATCCCGGGCCGGCGCGCCTTTAAATATTGTTTCCTTTTATATTTTCTGTTTTCCTACAGACCAGACATGTTTTTCTCCCGAGGACGCGGCTGTATTTTGAGCCATTACGCCCACCAGCCGGTGAGGAACGTAAAGTTCCTCCAGATAATGGGTCTCATCCGGATCCAGCTGCAGGCTGACTGCTTTAACTGCGTCTTCAATATGAGAAAGCTTTGTCACCCCGGTTACTGGGGAGGTCACTTTCGTAAGAAGCCATGCCAGAGAAACCTCTGTCATAGTCACACCCCGTTGCCGGGCTATTTCAGATACCCGGCGGATGATCCGCTCATCTCCATCGGCTGTTCCGTCATATTTTAACTTGGCATATGTATCTTCCCTGAGCCTTTTTGTTGTTTCCTGAGGGCTCCTGGACAGTCTGCCGCCTGCCAGAGCGCTGTATGGAGTCATAGCAATGCTGTCCTCTTTGCAGAGCTTTGCCATTTCCCGCTCTTCTTCCCGAAAGATCAGATTGTAATGATTCTGCACGGATACAAACTTCGCAAAACCTTCCCGCTCCGCCAGTCCGTTTGCCTTGGCCAGCTGATATGCGTAACAATTGGAAATGCCGATATATCTGGTCTTTCCGGCCTTTACCATTTGATTCAGTCCGTCCATGATATCATACAGCGGCGTCCGGTAATCCCACATATGATAAATATACAGATCCACATGATCCATACCCAGATTTTTCAGACTGGTATCAAGCATCCGCCGGATATGCTCCTGTCCGGTAATTCCGTTTTCGATTTCTTCATCGGTACGGGGCAAAAACTTTGTGGCAACCACCACCTGATCCCGCCGGGTGAAATCTTTCAGCGCCCGCCCCAGGTACTGTTCGCTTGTGCCGTTTTGATAACCAATGGCCGTATCAAAGAAATTTACGCCCAGTTCCAGACCGCGGCTGATGATCTTTCTGGACTGTTCCTCATCCAGCGTCCAGGTATGCTGGCCGTTTGCCGCATCCCCAAATCCCATACATCCCATACAAATGCGGGAAACGTTCAAATCTGAAGTTCCAAGTTTTACATATTCCATATCTGTTTCTCTCTCCTTCTTTTCACAGTGTTTTCTCTTCCTCTGAAAGGGTCAGAGTAGCTGTAATACTCCCTTTCCCCAGCGCTTCTTTCAACTCTTCTGCCGAAAGTCCCTGAACCTTTCCCAGCCTGGTAAAATTCCAGGTATTCGGCGCGTAATAGATCACCAGGAGATTTCCCTCTGACAAGATCACATCTCCGGGAGCCGTGGTGATCCGTTCATCATTGGCGGGAAGGTCCATTCCAAAGCTCCCGAACTTTTCCATATGCGCATAGTCCTTCATCCGGATCGTAAACGGCCCTTTTTTCAGCAGTTCCCTTACGGCTTCCGCGGAACTGTTCTCATAGAGCTTTACCCGGATATTTTTCCCGTTTATTTCTATATTCATCATGATCGTCTTCTCCCTTACCCATCCGGTATTTCTATTTATAAGCTGGTGAGAACAGGATTGTTCAGATAGTCATAAACTCTTCTGACCTCGCTGACTTTACGGGTATCCAGCATGGACGGACAGCCTTTGTCCAGCTTCGCGATCTGCTCCATGTCCTCCGGATCCAGCTCAAAATCCCAGATTTCCAGATTCTCTTTCATCCGCTCCCGGTGAACAGTCTTTGAAATCACAATCAAACCCTGCTGTACATTCCAGCGCAGGATCACCTGTGCCGGAGTTTTGCCGTGCTTTTTTCCGATTCTTAACAGCGCCGGTTCACAAAACATTCCTTTCAGCCCCTCCGCGAAGGGAGCCCAGGCCTCCGGCTGAACGCCCAGCTCTTTCATCAGCTGCAAATCCTGGGCCCGCTGATAATGAGGGTGCCGTTCGATCTGATTGATCTGAGGCCTGATCTGTACATTGCAGCACAGATCCAGCAGACGGTCCGGCGTAAAGTTGCACACGCCTATGGCACGTACTTTTCCCGCCCGGTACAGTTCTTCCAACGCCCGCCAGGATCCGTAATAGTCTCCAAAGGGCATATGGATCAGATACAGATCCAAATATTCCAGCCCCAGCTTTTTCCTTGACCGTTCAAAGGCCTCCATAGTCCGGTCATATCCCATCTCCTGGATATAGGCCTTTGTGGTAATAAAAAGTTCTTCCCGGGCCACGCCGCAGTCCCTGATCCCGCGGCCCACAGCTTCCTCATTTTGGTACGAGCTGGCTGTGTCGATCAGACGGTAACCGGCTTTTACAGCATTTCTCACTACCTGTTCGCAATCCTGCTCAGGCACCTGAAATACGCCAAAGCCTTCCATTGGAACAGACACCCCATTATATAACTTTATCCTTTCCACTACAGGTTCGCCTCCACTTCTTTCTTTGGTCCTATTATAAATTTCCGGGGAAATAACAGCAAACAGTTATATATTCTTATTTATCATCGCTTGCAGGAATAATAGGCTCATGTTATACTGAGACATAACATTTGTACCCTTTATAGCAAAAAATACGGAGGATCCATGATATGATAGAGACAAGACTGCTTCACTATTTTCTCGCTGTGGCCCGGGAACAGAATATCACAAAGGCCGCCCAGACCCTGTTCATTTCCCAGTCCACCCTGTCCAAACAGATGATGGATCTGGAAAAGCAGCTGGGAACACAGCTTTTTATCCGGGGCAAACGTAAAGTCACGTTAACAGAGGACGGCGTATTTTTCCGCAGCCGGGCCCGGGAGATCATGAAACTTCTGGAAAATACAGAAACCGCTTTGCATACTGACACCAAAAATCTGAATGGAGACATTTTTATCGGATGCGGGGAAACTGTGGCCATGGACTCCATTGCCGGACTTATGGCAGAATTTCATCAGCAGTATCCGGACGTAAAATTTCACACTTACAGCGGAGACGCGGATGCGGTTATAGAAAGAATTGACAAGGGGCTCTGCGACATGGGCCTTCTGCTGGGGCCTGTAAGGCAGGAAAAATATGATTACCTGAATCTGCATCAGAAAGATATTTACGGTCTGCTGATGCCGGCGGACTGCAGGCTAGCAGCCCAGGATACCATAAACATTGACCAGCTGAAATCACTGCCTATGATCCTGGCAGATCAGACCTTTTACGGACACCAGGATCTGGACTGGTTCGGAGAAGATGCCCTGAATGTAGTCGCTACCTACAATCTGATCTACAATGCCACTTTTCTGGTAGAGCACGGCATCGGCTACGCCCTCTGCTTCGACCGTCTCGTAAATACAAACGGCCGCAGGCTTATCTTTCGTCCCATCAGTCCCGAATTATCCGTAGGACTGTACATTGTCACAAAAAAATACCAGGTATTCTCACCTGCTGCCAGAGAATTTTACGAAAGGCTGAAAGAATCCTCCAGACAGGCCCGGGCAAACTCCCTTTCAGATCCTTCGGCTATTTAAACAGCAGTTTCTCATGTACAGCCAAAAACGCGGCGGCATCTTTCCGATACCGCCGCCTATGAAAATATTTCAGCTCTAAATTTTTCATTCTATATCTATTGCTTTACAAACGCAATCTCAATATCCCCGTTATTACAGGAAACATCTAATGTTTTCGCGCCGGTATCCTTATCCCCCGGCAGGTTGCTGTCGCCCTTTTTTATTTCGGAGCGGATGGCAAAATCATCATAACTTCCCACGATCGTACCGGAAATATTTCCGTTTTTGGCGTTTAAAGTCAGAGCGATTCCTGTATCCAGATTTTCAAAAATAACATTGCCTCCATTGGAAGAGATATCTATATTTTTCGTCACTGTCAACCCGGGAACGGTAATATCCTCATTTGTAGTAGACAAGGTAAGGTCTTCCAGAAGCCCGTCGGGAATCTGCAGCAGGATCTTCCGGTCTTCAGCAGACGTTTTGCCTCCAATATAATCTGACAGCCCCTTATCACTGGCAGCTGTCATTGTCAGCATCTGATCATCGGAAACAGAAATGTCATAGTATTCTTTGCTGTTTTCAGAATATTGTATATGAACCTGGTCGTCTCCGGACGCTTCCACCGTAATCTCTCTGTCCCTGACATCCAGATCGATCCCTCTGATCCGCACATCCGGTGTATAAGTTTTTTTCTCAAACGGTTCGCTGCCGCCTCCTGCGCAGCCTGCAAAAATGAAACTGCACAATATAACGCATAATATAATCGAAATGGTTTTCTTCATTATGGCTCCTCCATCATTTTATAGATTATGATTACAAAACTGGTGGCATTCAGAACACACTGTGTGATAAACTGTTTACATCCATATGGTATAATTTCGCCGTGATCATTATAAACCTTTGTGTAACACAAAGGTCAATAGGGGAAAAGGAAAAAATGAAAAAATTTTTTTCAATCGGAGAGGCAGCCAAAGCTGTCCATACTACAAGTGAAACGCTGCGGCATTACGACCGCATCGGATTGGTAAAACCCAGCGCCACAAACAAATCTACAAAATACCGCTATTATACCCAGCAGGATCTTGTCCGTTTGAATACTGTGCGGGCGCTGCAGCTTATGGATCTGCCTTTGCATGAGATCAAAGAAGTTTTAGAATATGACGACCTAGAAAAAGTCGTGGAATTTTTAGACCGTGCCGAAAAAAAGGCCGATGAAAAGTTAAAAGCGCTTCAATACAGCAAATCAAAAATCCAGCTGGCCAAAGCAGACTATGAGAGAAAACTGCGGGAGCAGCAAAAATTAAAATTCAGCGGCGCTTTTCTCAAAGATCTGCCGGAACGGATCATTTTGCTTTCTGATACATTAGAAGTTCCAACCCTGGATAATCTCTGGAGCTATCTCAGCCA
>CAKNLF010000019.1 GCA_930989305.1 uncultured Roseburia sp.
TTCAACTTCAATATCTGGAAAACCGTGGGGCCGCTTTCGGCATCCTTCAGGGACAAAAAGGAGTATTTATTGTGATTACCGTGATCATCCTTGCAGCGGTTATCTATATTTATGCAAGAATGCCGGTAACCAGGAAATTTATGGTCATGCGTATTCTCATCGTTTTGATCGGTGCAGGCGCGGTGGGAAATTTTATTGACAGAATACGCCAGGGCTATGTGGTAGATTTTTTCTATTTTTCAGCTATTAATTTTCCTATCTTTAATGTGGCTGACATATATGTGACCTGTGCCGCAGTGCTTCTGATCCTGACTGTACTATTTTATTATAAAGATCAGGACTTAAAGGAGCTGGGACACAGTCTGAAATTCGGGGTGGATCATGCAGGAAGAAAGTAAATTACAGGAAAAAGTGCAGGAATTTGAAGTTACCGATACTTATGACGGCAATCGTCTGGATAAATTTCTTTCTGCCATCTACAGCGGACAGTCAAGAACTTTTTTTCAGAAACTGATCAAAGCCGGAAATGTAACGGTTAACGGAGAGATGATACAAAAAAACAGTTTCCCTGTTTCCATGGACGATCTGGTTACTGTGACCATTCCGGAAACGGAATCGGTAGATATTCTTCCTGAAGATATCCCTCTGGATATTTTGTATGAGGATGAGGATGTTCTGATTGTCAATAAACCCAAAGGCATGGTAGTCCATCCATGTCCCGGGCATTACAGTCATACCCTGGTCAATGCTGTAATGTATCATTGCAGAGACAGCCTTTCCGGTATTAACGGTATAATACGTCCTGGCATTGTTCACAGAATCGATAAAGACACAACAGGCTCTCTTATTGTTTGTAAGAATGACAAAGCTCATATGGATATTGCGGAACAGATCAAAGCTCATACGGTCAGACGTATTTACAGAGGGATCGTTATAGGGAATGTGGCGGAAGATACCGGCAGGATTGAGGGGAATATCGGCAGAGATCCCAAAGACAGGAAAAAAATGGCAGTTGTACCAAATGGAAAGACAGCTGTGACCCATTATCGGGTTTTAGAGCGTTTTCAAAAATATACATATATGGAATTTCAGCTTGAAACAGGAAGAACTCATCAGATTCGCGTCCATATGGCAAGTATCCGGCATCCGCTGCTGGGAGATACGGTATACGGACCGGAAAAGCAGCCTGTAAAGGGGCTTGAGGGACAGACCCTCCATGCCATGACAATCGGCTTTATCCATCCTTCTACAAAGGAATATGTACAATATTCAGCTGAACTTCCGGAATACTTTCAGAACCTGTTAAACAAATTTTCATAGACAAAACAAAAAGGGGGATTCTTTATGAATGAAAGAAACGGTTTATCTATTGCGTCTCTGGTACTGGGATTGATTGGGATTGTAGCGTGGCTGCTTCCGCTTGCCGGCTATCCGGTTACGATCATAGCCATTGTGCTGGGTGTCAAAGGAATGAAGCAGCAAAGCGGCAGAGGCATGGCCATCGCAGGACTAGTGCTTGGTATTGTATTTCTTGTGCTTACGCTTATCAATTCTGTTTTAGGCGCATATCTCGGAGCAATGGGAAAATTATATTAACTGACAGCTTCTTCTATAATAATATAATAATAATAAATAGAGGCAAAGAGCACCGATCGGGAAATTTTTTGTGTACTGTATAATTACAATACAGTTTATAATATTTATATCAACGGAATACGTGTTGCGTAAAAGCGGCCCATCCGTACAGGAGGAGAAGGACAATGAATGTCATAAAAAGTTTCCGTGAATATGTGGATATTTTAAAAGCAAAAAACGAACTGACAGAAGTAACAAAAGAAGTGGATTGGAAATATGAAATGAGCGCGGTTACCCGCAGGGTTTACGACCTTCACGGACCGTCTCCGCTGTTTTCCAATATCAAAGACTGCACTCCGGGCTTTCGGGTGCTTGGGGCACCTATGGGTCTGAGTCAAGATCCCGCCCATCCTTTCAAAAAAGTGGCGCTATCTCTGGGACTGCCTGAGGATATGAGCGGACCGGAAATCGTAACTGCCTGGTCAAAACTGGCCGATATGGAACCGGTTGCTCCGCGGATTGTACATACAGGACCGTGTAAGGAAAATATAATATTCGGACAGCAGATTGACCTGACCAAACTTCCAATCCCGCTGATCCACGAGGGGGACGGCGGACGTTATATTAATACCTATGGCATTATGATCGCCAGGACTCCCGACGGATCCTGGACGAACTGGGCTATTACCAGAGCGATGCTGGATGGCCCTCAGACAATTGCAGGTGTAGTCATTCCTACACAGGATTTTGGAAAAATATACAGCCAGTGGAAGGAGCGGGGCGAAAAAATGCCCTTTGCGCTCTGTCTTGGCGTAGATCCGGCCATTACAATGGCTGCCGGTTATCCTTTGCCTACAGGGCTTAATGAATGTGAATTATTGGGCGCCTGGTACGGAGAACCTATTGATCTTGTAAAATGCGAGACAACAGATCTGCTGGTGCCGGCTTCAACGGAGATTGTAATAGAAGGGTTTGCGTCTGTGGATGACAGCTGCCTGCTCCAAGAGGGGCCTATGGGGGAATACGGCGGATATGTGTGGTCCGGACGTCATAAACAAGTTCCTCGTTTTGATGTGACTGCTATGACTTACCGCAGCAATCCGATTATGCCCCTTTGCGTAGCAGGGGTGCCAACTGAGGAAAATCATACGAACTGGGGGCTGAATATTGCGGCTGCCATCCAGTATGAGATTCAAAAAAAGGCTTTCCCTGTAACAGGATGTTTTATCCCTATGGAATGCGCGGCACACTGGGTCGTAGTATCCGTTGATAGAAATCGCAGCACAAAAGATGATACAAAACTGGCTGTAGATATTGGAAAAGCTGTATTTGTCTCCAGAGGCGGATCTTATATTCCAAAAGTAATCGTTATGGATGATGATATTGATCCTTCAGATATCAAACAGCTTGTATGGGCATTAGCCACACGACATCATCCGGATAACCGGACAGCCATGGCAGATCAGTACATGTTTCCTCTGGTAGCGTATCTCAGCTCAAAAGAAAAAGACAGCTCTGTTTCTACAAGAGTCATTTACAACTGTCTAACTCCTTTTCATAGCTGGCCGGAAGAACTCCGTCCGGTGGAGGCTTCTTTCCGGGGGTATTCAAAAGAACTGCAGGAATATGTGACAGATAACTGGAAAGAATATGGTTTTGAATAAAATCAGATCATAAAAGAAAAGATGAAATGGACACTCCCCTTATATATTTATTGTTTTTCGATGCGCAAATATCCAAAGGGGAGTGTTTCTCTATATAAAAATAAAATAATGAATAAAAACCGGAAAATAACCTAATTTGCTGAAAACAGTCTCAACTATTCGTTAAAGCTGTCTTTTGCGAATAGTTACAAATCTCTTCTTCCAAGTTTATTTCCCTGGATTAAAAACTTATCTGGAGCTATTTTATTTTTGTCCGAACAATTCATCAGAATCCAGAATAACCGTAAACGGTCCGTCATTGATCAGTTCGATCTGCATATCGGCGCCAAAACTTCCGGTTTCCACAACAGGAATCTCTTTTTTTGCCTGATCGATCAAATATTCATATAATGCATTGGCATGATCCGGCTTTCCGGCTTTGATAAATGACGGGCGATTTCCTTTTTTACAATCCGCATATAAGGTGAACTGAGAAATCATTAATAATTCTCCATTGATGTCTTTTAACGCCAGATTGGTTTTTCCGTTTTCATCGGCAAATATTCTCAATCCCAGCATTTTTTTCAACATTTTATCTGCTGTCTGCCGGCTGTCTTCATCGGATACTCCAATGAGGACAACATATCCCTGATTTATTTTTCCGATTACCTGATCATCTACAGATACTTTTCCTTTGGTTACTCGCTGAATTACGAATTTCACAGATATATCCCTCTTTCCTATTTTTTTGGTTTATGTCATCATTAACTCTGACTGCTCAGCACATTATATCCATTATTTCCGTCTATTTCAAGTAACTTGTAGTGTGAAAAAAAATCGTGTATAATACTTTAGCATCAATGATAAATAAAAAATGATTAATGGAGTTTATATATGAAATTACAGCAATTACTCAGTTATACAAGAAAGGCCATTGAAGATTATCAGATGATTGATGAAGGTGACAAAATCGCGATCGGGATATCCGGCGGCAAAGACTCACTTACGCTTTTATATGCTCTGCACGGGCTTAAACGATTTTACCCGAAAAAATTTGATATTATTGCAGTTACGGTGGATCTTGGATTTGAAGGTTTTGATCTGACTCCTATCCATCAGCTGTGTGAACAATTGGAAGTTCCCTATAAGGTGATTCATTCAGAAATCGGAAAGATTATTTTTGATGAACGAAAAGAAACCAACCCTTGCTCTCTTTGCGCGAAAATGCGAAAAGGCGCTTTGAATCAGGCTGTCAAAGAAATGGGCTGCAACAAAGTGGCATATGCCCATCATAAAGATGATATTGTAGAAACTATGATGCTGTCCCTGATTTTTGAAGGACGCTTCTACTCTTTTTCACCTAAAACATATCTTGACCGAATGGATCTGACAGTGATCCGTCCTATGATGTATGTGCTGGAGGCAGATGTGATCGGATTTCAGCATAAATATGATCTGCCAACTGTGAAAAATCCCTGTTTTGCAGACGGACATACCAAACGTGAATACGCTAAACAGCTTGTCCGGTCGATTAATCAGGAAAATCCCGGGGCAAAAGAAAGGATGTTTTCCGCGATCATTAATCAGGATCTGCCCGGCTGGCCAAAACGGGCGTTTCCTTATAAAAAAGGAAGAAGGCCGTCTATTGGAGATCTGAAAGGATGAGTTTAATTGAAAGAACGCGCGTATTATGAAAATGTAAATATAGCAAATGAAAAACGCCTCAGAGGACTTCTTCAGGAACTGCCCTCTTTCTGCAGAGAATTCTTTATTGGGATTGAGCCATCCACTTCTTCCCGTACAAGAATAGCCTATGCTTACGATTTAGGGATTTTTTTTGAATTTCTCCACGAGAACAACAGCTACTGCGGCAAAATGGAAATCAAAGATTTTCCTCTTGAGCTCCTTGAGCGTATTACGCCCTTTGATATTGAAGAATATCTTCAGTATTTGAAATATTATGAAAAAGACGGCGTAGAACATACAAATGATGAACGCGGGATCATGAGAAAGCTTGCAAGTCTCAGAAGTTTCTATAATTACTACTTCCGTAAAGAACTGATCGAGAAAAACCCGGCGGCTCTGGTTAAAATGCCAAAAATCCACGAAAAAAATATTGTAAGACTGGACGTAGATGAAATCGTACTTCTGCTGGATGAGGTGGAAACGGGAGACAAACTCACAGAACGACAGAAAATATATCATAAAAAAACAAAAGTCCGTGATCTCGCTATTCTTACACTTCTCCTTGGCACCGGCATTCGTGTTTCTGAATGTGTGGGACTAAATATCGGAGATATCGATGAAAAGAATAACGGGATAAAAATACATCGAAAAGGCGGCGCTGAGGTAATGGTATACTTTGGAGATGAGGTAGCTGAAGCCCTGGATGCCTATCTGGATGAACGTCTGGAGATCACACCGGCGGAAGGATCTGCCGATGCCCTCTTTCTTTCCCTGCAAAACCGCCGTATCAGCGTACGTTCTGTAGAAAATCTTGTAAAAAAATATTCCCGGCTTGTGACTACTGTAAAAAATATTACGCCTCATAAACTGCGCAGTACATATGGCACAAACCTTTATCGGGAAACCGGGGACATTTATCTGGTAGCGGACGTTTTAGGTCATAAAGATGTCAATACAACCAAGAAACATTATGCGGCACAAGCCGATGAAAGACGTCGAATGGCCGCGAAATCAGTGCGTTTACGGGAAAAGAAAAAATAATAATATTTATTGTGCTGCTGTCAAAATCATTCAGTATATGAAAAACAGGCAGTTTCAATATGAAAAACGGAAATATGATGTTAAATTCGGAGCAGTCCTTCCAGAACAGAAAGACTGCTCTTTTTAATTGTCTTAAAAAAATATACTGCACTGCTTTCCATTATTTGTAATATGGTATCGTTATATACGCGCCGCTGTCAATGGTATCATCTGTAATGTGGTTGATTTCTTTGATTTCTTCGATATATGCAGGGATACTGTCAAACTGCGCGGACATATTTTCTTCGGCAATGCTCCAGAGGCTGTCTCCCTCTTCTACTTTTACAGAAGTATAATAAAGTTTTTCCGGATATTCAGGCGCTGCTTTCGGATGGGAAGAAGTGAAAAAGCTGCTCCCGAACAAAATACCGAAAATAACTACCATAAGGGTAATGAGAATCAGACAGGTCTGTCTTCTTAATCTATATAATCTGTTAACATGTTTTCTGGTATGTGTGTAGTACATAGTAATCACTCCTTGTCTTTTGAAAATCGTATGTATGTTCAGAACATGTGTTTGTGTAACTGATTATACAAAACAAATGTTCGAATGTCAACAGAAAATACGAACATATTTTCGGAATATATGTTTGCTTTTGGCCGGTTTTTATGATATTCTATTTAAAAGATATCGAAGATAAATTGTTCGGTTATTTATCATATAAATCATTTTGTAAAGGAGTTGTGTTTATGGGACAGGGAAAAATCTCAGCCAAACAGCAGGAAATATTGGAATATATCAAACATGAAATATTAAAGAAAGGTTATCCTCCCGCAGTGCGTGAGATTTGCGATGCTGTTCATTTAAAGTCAACTTCATCTGTTCACGCCCATCTGGAAACCCTTGAGAAAAACGGATATATACGAAGGGATCCTACAAAACCAAGAGCCATTGAGATTGTGGATGATACTTTTAATCTGGCCCGCCGGGAAATGGTCAATGTGCCTATTGTAGGAAAAGTTGCTGCCGGAGAACCGATCCTTGCAACGGAAAATATTGAAAACTATTTTCCTATACCAGCTGAAATGATGCCAAACGCAGAAACATTTATGCTGAAAGTCCAGGGGGAAAGCATGATCAACGCAGGGATTCTGGACGGAGATCTCATCCTTGTGCAGCAACAGTCTACTGCCCGGAACGGAGATATGGTAGTCGCTCTTGTAGATGATTCGGCTACAGTCAAAACTTTTTATAAAGAGGACGGCCACTATCGTCTTCAGCCGGAAAACGACACAATGGATCCCATTATCGTTTCAGATGTTATGATCCTGGGAAAAGTATTCGGCGTATTTCGGATGTTTTCCTGATCCGATAATAAAAATTTACTTGCTGTATGACAAGCTGTTTACATTCATTGGGACACCTTCTTGGTACTTCTATGGCACTGTACAAAAAAGGTGTTTCTTTACGAAAAAAATGAGCAGGATATTTATATATCCTGCCCGCATATTTTCAGGTATTGCATACCTCTCTGCTCTTCTGCTGTTCCCGGAAATTCTGCAGTCAGAGAGCCAGGACCCGGATCAGTCTTCCGTTGCTTTTTTGATCACTCTGGCCGGCACGCCGCCTACTATCATATTTTCCGGCACATCTTTAGTCACCACCGCTCCTGCCGCAATAATGGCGCCGTCATGGATCGTTACTCCTGGGAGAATCGTAGAATTTGCCCCAATCCATACATTTTTTCCGATCACAACAGGGGCAGGTATCAGAGAAGCCCGTTTTTTTGGATTCTGATCATGATTTAAAGTGGCGATCACCACATTGTGGCCGATCAGACTTCCGTCTCCAATGGTGATCCCTCCTTGGTCCTGGAACTGGCATCCCGCATTGATGAATACGTTTTTTCCTACTGTGATATTCTTTCCGCAGTCAGTGTAAAAAGGCGGAAAAAGGCCAAAAGTATCATCTTCCGGTTTCCCGATCAGGCGAAAAAAAAGCTCTCTGATTTCTTCCGGAGTTCGATAAGAACAGTTGATCTGGGTAGTGATCCGGCGTGCCTCATCACTTAACCTGGTCATGTATCTGTGTACTTCCGAACCAGCCTGTACATACTGTCTGTTGTTCATATGTTCTAAAAAAGTCTGTAATTCCATGTTGATGTTCCTCCTTATTTCTTACGTTCCCCTTAGCGGCGGACGTTTTATATAATATACGGATATTGATCTTTCGCTATCTTATTATAAGAGGAATGGTTTTCCGTCACAAATATTTAATAGGAATAATCGGCAATAGTTGACAGGAATAGATAAAAAGAATTACACTACTTACAATTGATACTCCTGAATCGGAAAAGATAAACAAAAAGAGGGATATTATGGAAATAAGAGTATTGAGATACTTTTTAACAGTCGCAAGAGAAGGAAGCATTACAAAAGCCGCTGATGTCCTCCATGTGTCTCAGCCTACCCTGTCAAAACAGCTGATGGATCTGGAAAATGAGCTTGGGAAAAAACTCTTCTTACGGGGAAGCCGGAATATAACACTTACAGAGGCCGGAATGTATCTTCATAAAAAGGCCTCGGAAATCGTGGAACTGACCGACCAGACCGCTGCGGATTTTCAAAATATGGAGGAGATCGTATATGGGGACATCCATATCGGCAGCGGCGAAACAGACGCCATCCGTCTGGTCGCCCGGGTTTTAAAGGAAATCCAGAAAGAACACCCTCAGATCCGCTATCACTTTTTCAGCGGGAACGCAGAGGACGTGAAAGAACGTTTAGATAGCGGTCTGCTGGATTTTGGCGTTCTTATTGAACCCACAGATATTGCCAAATATGACTATATCCGGCTTCCCACCTTTGATACATGGGGAATTTTAATGCCGAAAGATGCGCCTCTGGCTGCAAAAGAATACATAGAACCCGGAGATCTGTGGGGACTCCCGCTGATCACTTCCAGGCAAAAATTAATTGAAAATGAAATGTCAGGATGGCTGGGAAGAAATTTCAAAGAATTGAATATTGTTGCCACGTATAATCTGCTTTACAACGCTTCCGTTATGGTGGAAGAAGGACTTGGATACGCACTGTGTCTGGATAGGCTGATCAATACAACAGGCAACAGCAGCCTGTGTTTCCGCCCTCTGATTCCGGCCTTAAAATCCAGTCTGGATCTTGTTTGGAAAAAATATCAGTCTTTTTCCAAAAGCGAACAATTATTTTTGGAACGGCTGCAAAGCCGGATTTACATTTAAATGATACTTGAAAAATAAAAACTTTCCATCATAAAATCCCCTATGGGTACCTAGCACATCTGTACCCATAGGGGATTTTCAATAACATTCAGTATTCATATATCCGTTTAATCCTGCAGTTCTTCCGGGGTCAGGAATTTTCCGTCCCTCCAGATCCTTTCCAGATCATAAAAAAGCCTGTCTTCTTTGGAAAAGATATGTACGATAATGTCCTTATAATCCATTAAGACCCAGCTGGAATTCTGATTGCCCTCTTTCTGGGCACAATGATATCCCTCTTTGTAAAGCTCCTCTTCCACTGCGTCCATCATTGCCTGGATCTGATTGGAATTGGATGCGCTGGCGATAACGAAATAATCCGCGATCACGGATATTTCACGGATATCAATAATCTGTATATCTTCTGCTTTCTTTTCTCCTAAAGCGTGCACGGCAATTTTTGCCATTTCTTTGGATTGATCTGTCACTTTTCTTCTCCTTTACTGATTAACTTTTTATAATAGTTATATACGGCAACGGTAGTTTCGTCAAGTTCTGTATTGGTATCTTTCAGATACTGCAGGGTATCTCTGGCAATTTCGTAAACCGCTCTATTCAGATCCTCCAGAGCAAGACGGCGGATCCGGTCCAGATTCGGAGCTTTGTCTCTGCCGGGCTCAATATAGTCCGCAGTGTAAATGATCTTGTCCAGAAGACTCATATCCGGGCATCCGGTAGTATGCACATAAATGGCATGGAGAATATCCGCGTCTTTAATATGATATTTATGTCTGGCATAAATAGCTCCGCATTTTGCGTGGAGCAGGGAAGGATTTTTCAATTCCGCGTCACTGACCGGAAGCTTGTATTTTCGGCAGAGCCGGATTTTTTCTTCGTCGCTGATACTTTTTGCGCAGTCATGTAAAAGAGCCGCGTATTGGGCTTTCAGCGTGTCTGCGCCGTATTTCTCCGCCAGGATTCCGGCAGATTCCACTACGCCAAGGGTATGACGGTAACGTGAAGGTTTCAGTTCTTTTGCCAGTTCCTTTTTTATTTCTTCAAAATCTCTTCCTTTATTCACGATAAAGTCCCTGCCTTTTTATATATTCTTCCACTTTTTCCGGCACCATATAGCGAATGGTCTGGCCATGACGCAGCCGTGCCCGGATTGTTTTGCTGGAGACATTGAAGTTAGGAGTTTCCAGCCGATGGATCTCGCCGTGGAAGGTGTCTTTTAAATACTGTATCTGGCTGTCCACCTTGCTTTCTGTCAGATTATCGCGGACAGCCGCAAGTATGACCGCTTCCCGGCATATAATGTCCGGACGGTACCAGTTGTCAAAATCAAACAGAGAGTCTGCGCCCAGTATAAAATAGAGTTTTGCGTCCGGATAGATCCGCTGCATTTCCCTTAAGGTTTCAAATGTATAACTGGTCTGTTCGCGCCGGACTTCAAACAGAGAAATGGTAAATTTATCGTTTCCCTGAATGGCAAGTTTTACCATTTCACATCTGTGTCTGGTCATCTCTTCACCGGAAAAGTCTTTGTGAGGCGCACGTCCTGTAGGCATAAAGATCACCTGTTCCAGTCCGTATTGTTCACAGGCGTTTTCCGCTATGATCAGATGTCCGTAATGAATGGGGTTAAAGGTACCTCCCATAATGCCGATACGTCTTTGTGCTGCCATAAAAGTGCCTCGATTCCTGATGATTTAAGGTAAAATGATTTTCGGATTTTTTTTATCCGGTCTGTATAATACGATTTTTTTGCCGATCACCTGCACCACCTGGGAATGGGTACGTTCCGCGATGACATCCGCGATCTCTCTTGGATCGTCAAAACAGTTTTTCAGTACAGAGATCTTGATCAGCTCATGAGTGGAAAAAGACTCTTCGATCGCCTTCACCACTTCCGGGGTCACGCTGGCTTTTCCAACCTGAAAAATCGGACTCAGGTTCATGGCAAGACTCTTTAAGAAGGCCCGCTGTTTACTTGTCATAGTATCTCCTTTTTATTTTAAAGCAAATTTCATTTATTTGTAGTAGTCAAAGGAAAGTCCGTACATACGTACTGTATCCCCCTCCTGAATGCCAAGTTCCTCCAGTTTTTCCAGAATTCCCTGTTCCTTTAAGAAATTCTGGAAGAAAAGAAAGCCTTTTTCGGATTCAATATTAGTATAGCCCAGCATTTTTTCAATTTTGGGCCCTTCTACTACATATTCATTTTCTTCTTCATCATATTCCACGGAAAACGGCTCATCTTTAAATGCAGCCATTTCCGGAAAGTATTCCTGCTGAAATACAACCGGTTCGGAATCCGATGCCTGCAAAAGTTCAGACACATAGTAAAGAAGTTCTTTTAGTCCCTGTCCGCTGACTGCGGAAATGGGGAATACACGGATTCCTTTGGGCTCAAATTCATTTTTCAGACGCTCCACCGGATTTTCGGATCCCTCTTCCACATAAATTGCATCGATCTTATTGGCTGCAATGACCTGCGGCTTACGTGCCAGATCCGGATTGTAGGCTTCCAGCTCTTTGTTGATAGCGTAAATATCCGCAATAGGATCTCTGCCTTCTGTGGAAGCGGCGTCTACCATATGGATCATAATCTTTGTACGCTCAATATGTTTTAAAAAGGCATGGCCAAGTCCAACGCCTTCTGAGGCGCCTTCGATCAGTCCCGGGATATCCGCGATTACAAATCCTTTGGCGTCGTCCAGATCCACTACGCCCAGATTGGGATTCAGCGTAGTGAAATGATAATTGGCGATTTTGGGATCCGCATTGGTTACTCTGGAAAGCAGGGTGGATTTTCCAACATTTGGAAATCCTACCAGCCCTACATCTGCAATCACCTTCAGTTCCAGGATTACTTCCAGTTCAATGGAAGGCTGTCCGGGCTGGGCGTATTTAGGAGCCTGCATGGTGGATGTAGCATAATGCTGATTGCCGTTTCCGCCTCTGCCGCCTTTTAAAATGACCTGCCTTCTGTTGTCTCCCGACATATCCGCGATCACTTTTCCAGATTCCGCTTCTTTGATCACAGTACCTTCCGGTACTTTGATGATGATATCCTCGCCGTTTTTGCCGTGGCAGTTGCGTTTGCGTCCCTCTTCGCCGGGCTGGGCAGCGTATTTTCTTCTGTGTCTGAAGTCTGACAGAGTGTTCAGGCCTTCGTCAACCTGAAAGATCACATCTCCGCCTTTTCCGCCGTCTCCTCCGTCAGGGCCGCCGTTTGGGACATATTTTTCCCGGCGGAAGCTCACATGTCCGTCTCCGCCTTTTCCTGATTTTATAATAATTCTTGCGCTGTCTGCAAACATAGATTTTTTCCTCTGATAATAATAGAATAGACTCGGCTGTGACAGTCGAGTCTATAAAAGTGCTATTTATTCGTTAGTAGCTACTGGATAAACGGAAGCCTGTTTTTTGTCTCTTCCTTTTCTTTCGAATCTTAATACACCATCAACTAACGCATATAAAGTATCATCTCCACCGATGCCTACGTTAACACCCGGATGGATTTTTGTACCACGCTGTCTGTATAAGATATTTCCAGCTTTTACGAATTGTCCGTCTGCTCTTTTTGCTCCTAATCTTTTGGATTCGGAATCACGTCCGTTCTTTGTAGAACCAACACCTTTTTTGTGAGCGAAGAACTGAAGATTCATGTTCATCATGTTTCTACACCTCCTTGAATATAAGGTCAATATATTCACTGTAGTTACGTTCCATTTCCTCTAAGCCCAGGACCATGGACTGAAACAGCAGCTGACTGTCATGTCCGAATGTTTCCAGACGGAAATGAATCTCTCCCGTTTCCTGGGAGGCCGTGCTTGTTGCTCTGTCCTCTGTCAGCATTTCGATGGAATTGACCGTTGCGATCACAAGAGCGCTGACTCCTGCGCATACAATGTCGGATCCTTCTTCTGCGTATTCCGCATGACCAATGCTGTCAAAGCCTGTAAAACGGCTTTCACTGTCCTGGTAAATCGTTATCTGAATCATAACAATTTCCTATCGATTAACCATTAATCTTTTCGATTTTAACTTTTGTAAACGCCTGTCTGTGGCCGTTTTTCTTATGGTAACCGGTTTTTCTTTTATATTTGTAAACGATAACTTTTTTTGCACGTCCGTTTGCTACTACGGATGCTTCTACAGTTGCGTTTTCAACAGTTGGAGCTCCTACTTTCAGCTCTCCGTTGTTTACAGCTAACACCTGATCAAAAGTTACTGTTTCACCAGCTTCCACACCAAGCTTTTCAATGGTAATGATATCGCCTTCGGATACTTTGTACTGTTTACCACCTGTTGCTATAATTGCGTACATATGGCACCTCCTATTTATCATTACTCGCCAATTCTGGTGCTGCTCGAAAGCAGACTTAAACCTTCATTGTGCGGCATACTCGATTATAATACCACCCGAAAGTGATTACGTCAACTGTTCTTTTAAAGATTTTGAAACTTTTTTTCGGGTAAGCTCCACAAGGTTCAGCGGGGTCATATCCACCACCTGTACCGGCACTGGATCCTTTCCCACAGCCTCGGCCAGAGTCTTCATCAGCTCCGCCCTGTCTTCTTTTTTCTTAAGATCGATAAAATCGATAATAATGATCCCGGAAATGTTCCGCAGCCGCAGCTGAAGGGCAATCTCTGCCGCAGCTTCTTTATTCAGTTTCAGGAAATGCTCCTGAGGTTTCTTTTTTGTAACGCTTTTTCCGGTATTCACATCAATGACAGTTAACGCTTCCGTAGGCTCTATGATCAGATAGCCTCCGGATTTCAGCCAGACCTTTGTATCCAGTCCCCGGATGATCTGCCTGTCCAGATTGTAAAGAGCCCCTAGAGGAAGCATCGGATTTTCATACAGGCGTACGGAAATCCCTTCCCGGTCAAGGATTTCCCCCATACGGCCGAGGATATCCTCATATATTTCCGGAATATCTGTTACGATCTCATTCAGTCCGGCATAATAGCTGTTTTTTAATACGTTCAGATACTCCGGCGGCGACTGTTTCAGACAGGAAAAACAGGTCCGGTAGCCCGCCTGCTCCACAAGCTGCTTTAATTCCCCGCAAAGTCTGTGAAATTCCTCCATAAGCACGCCGGAGTCTGCGTCTTTGGCATTGGTACGCAGAATGATGCCGAAATCATCCCTGGGAATATCGGCGAACAGGGCTTTCAGTTCTTCTTTTTTTTCTTTCCTTATTTTAGCTGAAACGCCCAGTTTCTGATTCCCTGTAGTAAGGACCAAATAACTGCCGGTAAAACTGATATTGGCAGTGAGCACCGGAAGTTTTGTTTTCAGATTTTCTTTTGATACCTGGACCAGCAATTCATCCCCCTGGACCAGGGAAGGGCTGTTTATTTTTTTTATGAAAACAGGGTTCCGGCAGTCTTCCAGAGGAAGGTATCCCTTTACGCCCCGACTGATCTCAACAAAGGCCGCATGTATATCCGGCATTACCTTTTCTACGCGGCCCACATAAATGTTTCCCAGTATGGAAGGAGACTCCGGATCTTCACAGTGGACTTCCATCAGCCGCTCCCCTTCCAGGATCCCGGTCACCAAACAGTTTTTTTTAATCCGGGGAGACTGATATCTGGTGATCAGAATCCTAGTATTGCCGGATCCGGTTCTTTTATTCGTCTCTTTATCCATTTACCTGCTCCCGCTCCTGAGTAATCCGCTCTCCAAAATGATCCAGCGGCAGGAATCTGCTGCCGGAAGGATCTTCCGGGGAAGCTTCGGCATATACATCCACTCTGCGGATCTGAAAAGCATACTTATCATATTCTTTGCCAAAATACCGAAAGAAGTCCTGCACCACCAGTTCCGGCTTGATATTTTCCTGGCTTCCCGCGGAAAGCAGCATGGAAAATCCTGTTTCCCCTTCTTTCTGATATGCCTGAAAACGATAAATATATGGACGGATATCCAGAGTGCGCTCTCCTTTTTTGGTTGTCTTTGTAATTACGATCTCATTGCGGTCATGAAAATACTGATCTATGCCATTCCGGATCTGTTCGTAAGAAAAAGCCATAGAATCCAGGTCATTCTCTTTATAAAAGACCTGATATTCCGCTGCTGCCACAACCGCCATTGCCTTGCCGGCTCCTTTCGGAAGCTGTACATAATTGGTAATCTCAATGCCTTCTACCATCATCTGATTCAGTTTTTCAATTGCTTTTTCTGTAGAAAGGGAATCATGGACTTCAATATCAAGATATTCCCCGTCGCTGATGATCCCTACCCCAAGAGGCGCCGCAAAAGACATGACCTGATGAGGGCTGAATCCTTC
The DNA here is from genome assembly GCA_930989305.1 of uncultured Roseburia sp. Classification (GTDB taxonomy): domain Bacteria; phylum Bacillota; class Clostridia; order Lachnospirales; family Lachnospiraceae; genus Brotonthovivens; species Brotonthovivens avistercoris. The sequence continues at coordinate 15,475 of CAKNLF010000019.1, forward strand.
GGTATAGACAATGGGAATCTCTGCCCGCCGTATGGCCTTCTGGAAATAACGCATAATATCCAGATGACCGATAAAGCGCATGACGCCATATTTGCGAAATTTAATGCGTATTCTCATAGCAGACACCTCCTTTGTATACCATGGCTCCGCAGCCGGAACACTGCTGTCTGCAGTTTGGAGTTACATTTCCTTCCATTGCCCGGTGCCATTCTTTTAAAAGAAACTCTTTTGTTACGCCTGTATCAATAAAATCCCAGGGGAAGACCTCATCTTCCGACCGTTCCCGCACCGTATAAAAATCCGGATTTATATGGGCGCTGGCAAAGGCATTTTCCCATCTGTCATTGTCAAAAAATTCAGACCAGGCATCAAAAATTCCTCCGTTTCGATATACCTCAAGAAGAACCTTTGACAGCCTCCGGTCTCCTCTGGCAAGTATCCCTTCAATCACCGTAACATCCGCTTCGTGCCAGTTATATTTCATACTTTTTCTGTTTAACTGGGATTTTACCGCTTCGTTGACGACCTTTGCACATCCCAGAAAATCCTCTTTGGTACGCATGGAGTACCATTGGAAAGGGGTAAAGGGCTTCGGAACAAAGAACGATGTACTGATCGTGATCTGGCATTTTCCGTTCCGCTGTTCTTTTGGTATTTCGTAATAACGTTCCGCGATCTTTTCCGCCAGTTGGGCAATAGCCCGCATATCTTCCTCGGTTTCTGTGGGAAGGCCCAGCATAAAGTAAAGCTTTACCTTCTGCCAGCCTCCTTCAAAGGCAAGGCCCGCCCCATGCAGGATATCCTCTTCTGTCAGTCCTTTGTTGATCACATCCCGCATTCGCTGGGAACCCGCTTCCGGGGCAAAGGTCAGACTGCTTTTTTTCACGTCCTGGACTTTGCTCATAACGTCCAGTGAAAAAGCGTCAATCCTTAAGGAAGGCAGAGAGATATTGACTCCCTGGGACTTAAAGTTTTCAATGAGGAAAGTAAGAAGCTCCTCCAAATGGGTATAATCACTGGAACTTAAAGAGCTTAAAGAAATTTCTTCATGTCCTGTATTTTTCAGCATCTGATAGGCTTTTTCTTTCAGCATATCTATGCCTCGCTCACGCAAAGGCCTGTAGACCATTCCTGCCTGGCAGAAACGGCAGCCCCGGATGCATCCTCTCTGGATCTCAAGCACCACCCTGTCCTGGGTAACTTTGATAAAGGGCACAAGCGGTTTTTGCGGATAGACCGCTTTGGTCAGATCTTCCACCACCTGTCGTTTGATCTTTTTCGGAATATCATCACAGACCGGCTCAAAGGATCCGATCGTTCCGTCTTCTTTATAAGATACCTCATATAAGGAAGGCACATACAGTCCAGGGATTTTGGCAGCCTGATGCAAAAACTCTTTCCGGCTGTAAAGTCCCTTTTTCATTTCCTTGTAAAGATCCAGCAGCTGATCATATACAGTCTCTCCTTCTCCGATATAAAAGAGATCAAAGAAATCCGCAAGGGGTTCCGGATTGTAAGTACAGGGACCTCCGCCTATTACAATGGGACAGTTTTCATCCCTGTCTTTCGCGTACAGGGGAATCTGGCTCAGATCCAGGATCTGAAGGATATTGGTATAACACATCTCATACTGAATGGTAATAGCCAGGAAATCCATCTCTTTTACCGGCTGCTGGCTTTCCAGTCCGAAAAGAGGGATATGCTGTTCCTTCATAATCTGATGAAGATCCGGCCATGGGGAATACACCCGTTCACAGTAGACGTCGGCGCGTTTGTTGAACATGTCATAAAGAATCTGGATTCCCAGATGGGACATGCCGATTTCATAAACGTCCGGGAAGCACATGGCGATCCTGATATCCACATCTTTTGGATCCTTCTTTACCATGTTTACTTCGTTCCCGATATACCGGGCGGGTTTATCAATTTTTAATAAGATTTCATCATTTAAAGCTAGTTTTTTCACCTATTCTTCTCCATATTTTGTACAATAGTCATATTTATTTTCTTAATGGTTTCCTAGTTGCTTTTATAAATTTCCCTTGACAAATTTATCAACCATTTGCAGTTTATTGTGATTGTACTAAAAGGACAAGCTCCTGTCAAATCAGAGATGACTTAGAATCCGCCGGATCCAATTATCAAAACTTTCTTTTGAAGTTAGTAAAAAACCGGAGACGCTTATCGTTCCCCGGTTTTGATGTCTATTTATTTTGCTGTATATTGTGCTGCTATTATATACTATACTGCTTTTTTCTTTCTTACAGCCAGTATCCCTGTGGCAAAAGCTCCTGCGGCAATGGCTCCGTAAACGCCTGCATTTTCCGTATCCGATGTTTTTACATCTGAGATATCATTTGATGTGGTTATATCATTTGACGCGGCTTCATCACCGGATGCAGATGATATGCCGGTGACTGCTGACATTTGATCAGCGTCGGCGCTTCCCGTTCCGCTGGTATTTGTATTTCCGGCTGTCCCACTGAGGGCTAGGAATCCATTATAGTCTTCCTGGCAGATTGCCACATCGGAAAGCGCAGATGAATATTCTGTCAAAGCCTGCTGATAGGCGTCGTATGCCATGGCGTATCCTTCCCGTGCCTCTGCGAGAGCCACAGTTGCTTTATCTGATTCGTCTTCTGCCTGTTTTACAAGCGTAATATATTCATTCAGGAAAGCAAAGTCCTCATCAGCGACTCCGTTTTCGTACGCATCCACATATGACAGGCCCCCTGCTCTTTCGAGTTTATCTTTGGCGGCAGCCAGATTACGATTGCAGGTCGCCGCATTTTGTTTTGCTGTTTCATAGGCTTCTTTGGCAGCAGCCAGATCCTTTTCTGTTTTGGAAACTTTGACTTTTGCATCAGACAGGTTTATTTCCGCGTTATCTATCGCATCCATAAACACAGCCTGTTCTTCATATCGGCTCTGTGCTTTATCGTATGCATTTTTTCGTGTATTTGATTTCTCCGCGAGGTCCTCGTAGACCTGAGAGGCTTTTTTATAGGCGTCTTCTGCCTGAAGAGCATGTTTTTCCGCATCTTCATATGCCGCCTTTGTATTCTTCAGTGTATCAGCCGCTTTTGTCTGGGCATTAAGGGCAGCATCGTAATTGCTCTGGGCTTTTTTTAGCGCCTGAGATGCTGCTGCAAGTCCATGATCATCGGATACCCGGTCGTAATTTTCCTGTGCTTTATCAAGGGCCTCTTTAGCGGAAGCTTTTTCTGATTTTCTGGCCGCGTAATCGTTTGCTGCTTTCTCATACGCTGATTTCGCACCGGTCAGCTCCCTGTTTGCTGATGTATAATCGGACTTTGCAGTATCCAGTGTTTTTTCTGCAGCTGACAGATCTGTCTTGCAGCTGTTCCATTTTTCTTCTGCGCTTTCAAGAGCTTTAACTGCCTTATTGTAATTTGCCTCCGCATTTTTGATGCTGTCATAATAATCCTCCAGACGGTTCCGGTACTGATCAACAGTATATACGGTTCCGTAGTACGGAGAACTGGAAGAAGTAAACACCTGGGAAAATGCAACGGAAACATATGGATATTGCTTTAAGCTGGCGTCGGTATTTACGGCCAGGCCGGTCAGAACATAGTCGTCATTGATAATATTAAGGTAATGACCGGTTTCCCCTCTCCCGCTTTCATAGTTTTCTTTTTCTTCATCATACCATCCGTCAAAAGGATCATCTTTGACAGAGAAATTCCATGATAGATTTTCGCTTACATTAAACTGTACCGGATGCGCCAGATTTTTACTTGCAAAATTTGCATCCGCAATCGCATAAGCGATCATAAGGTCCGTTACCCTTAATTCCGGCAGGCCGTGTTTGGCGCGCAGAGCATTGCATTCGTCAATATAATCCAGGGCTATCAGCATATTCTCAATGGAAGAAGCATCTGTTGGCGATTCTTTTTGATTGTAGGAGGCATATCTGCAGTTATTTAATGCATTCAATGCGTCTGTTGCGCCTACAGATTCAAAGAATGAATACATTCCATTTTTTAATGCCTCCGAAGCATTTTCTTTTAAATTCTTGGCATCATCAACTGCTTTCTTTGCCGAATCAACGGCTGACTGAGCGGCTTCAAGATTATTTGTTAATTGCGTTACTCTGGCAGAAGCACTGTCAACGTCTGTCTTTGCTTCGGTCACTGCATCCTCAGCTTTTTTTACAGCTGTATCCGCCAAACTTAATGCGTTCTGGGCATTATCCAGCGTTGATGCAGCTTTGTTATATGCGTCTTTTGCCAGTTTCAGGGCATTTTCCGCTGCCTGTACTTCTTTTTCATCCGGCACGCCGCCTGCTTCTTCGCAGGCCTTTAATGCTTCGTCATATTTTTCCTGTGCGGCATCAAGTTCATCCTGAGCGTTATCAACTGCTGAATCTGCTTTTGCTTTTGCGTCTTCCGCGTTTTCATACACAGTTTTCGCATCCTCTTTCGCCCCATTGGCTGTTTCCGCTTCTGCCTGGGCTTTGTCAGCTGTATCTTTAGCGCTATCAGCTTTATCCTGTGCCTCATTATATATTTTCTTTGCTGCATCTGCTTCTTCTTTCGCAGCTAAAACAGTATCTTCCGTTACTCCCGCGTTTTCCGCCGCCTGTTTCGCGTCATCAAGATTTTTTGACGCATCTGCAGCTCCCTGATTTGCCTTTGAAAGATTTTCTTCCTGATTTGCGATTTCATCCTCTGCAGCTGCCTGCTCTTTATTAGCATTGTCCAGATCTGTTTCTGCCTGTGTCACATCCTTTTCAGCTTCCGCTGCCGCGCCCTCGAATGCGTCTTTGGCATTTGTTACAGCCTGTTTTTCAGCTTCCTGTGCATCCTGAGCATTTTTATCAGCTGTATCAAGGGCATCTTTCCTGTTATTTTTTTCTTCTTCAGCGGCATTCAGTTTGGTTTTAGATACTGCCGCGTCATTTTTAGCAGTTGTCAGATTTTCTTTTGCTTCCTCAATAGATTCAGCAGAACCATAGGATGCTGTTTTTACATCTGCAGTCTCATCTGCAGCCCGATTCGGTTCATCTGGAATCTCCCCTTGGGGCGTCTGTGCAAATGCCGTCATAGTTGGCATAGAGGCCAGAACACTTGCGCTGGCTGTTGTTACGGCAATCAATTTTTTTACGCTGAGTTTTTTCATGCTTAACCCTCCATTAAATTGTATTTTTAAATTTGATAGCCAGATCATTTTCATTGCCTGAATTCGGCAATTTTCAGGAATGATACTCTTTATAATCCGGAAGTTTTGAAAAAATCTTCATATTCAAAATCCGAAATATTTTTTCTCCTGAGACAAATATCGGCCAGCGTCTTCTTAAGAGTCTGAAAAATGGCACTAAAAAAAGACCCCATTTAAGTCCGGGTCTTTTCTGATAACCGTTATTCGCCGGATACGGTCATTTCCCACCATGTTCGGTGATCGCAATACCACCGTATGGTGTCTCTTATGCCGTCTGAGAACCTTGTTTCTGGCAGCCAGTCCAGTTCCCGGCGGATCTTTGCGGGATTAACCGCATACCGGCGGTCATGTCCCTTACGGTCTTTCGTATAGGAAATCAGCTTTTCCGGCTTTCCAAGTTCCTTACAGATTAATTTTACTACGTCAATATTTTTCATTTCATTGCGTCCGCCTATATTGTAGATTTCTCCTGCACTTCCTTTTCGGATGATCAGATCGATTGCTCTGCAGTGATCCTCCACATACAGCCAGTCTCTCACATTTTGACCGTTTCCGTATACAGGCAGAGAACGATCGCTCAAAGCATTAATAATCATACGCGGGATCAGTTTTTCCGGAAATTGATACGGTCCGTAGTTGTTGGAACATCTGGATATAGTTGCGGGAAGGCCGTAGGTCTTGTGGTAGGCCAGGACCAGAAGATCCGCGGATGCTTTGGAACTGCTGTAAGGACTGCTTGGGCGCAGCGGACTTTCCTCTGTAAAAAACAGATCCGGCCTGTCCAAAGGCAGATCACCATAGACTTCATCAGTGCTTATCTGATGGAATCTGCGGATACCGTACCGTCTGCAGGCGTCCATCAGAATGGATGTCCCTATAATATTCGTTTCCAAAAAGATTCCCGGATTGTCAATGCTTCGGTCCACATGACTTTCCGCCGCAAAATTAACAACAATATCCGGCTGTTCTTCATGAAACAGATCATATATGGTATCTCTGTCACAAATGTCCCCTTTTATAAAGCGAAAATTCGGATCTTCCATAACAGGTTCAAGTGTATGCAGATTTCCGGCATAGGTCAGTCTATCCAGGCAGATAACCCTGTCCTCCCTGTGATTTTTCAACATGTAAAAGATAAAATTGCTTCCGATAAATCCTGCTCCTCCGGTTACTAATACAGTCATCCAAAAGTCCCCCTTTTCTTTTGCATATTTTACCACCAGATAGTTCTGAAAAAAACCCCGGAAACATAAAACAGAAAATACCCGGAGCTGTTGTTTGATAACATTTCGGGTATTTTCTTAACGATATAATCGTTTCATAAGCTTGCAGTGACGTTTCAGCTGCAGGTTTTCGTCTTCTTTTACAGAACAGTGATGACCTTCATATTCAGAAACAATGTATCCTTCATATCCGCATTTTTTGATCAGAGGCATAATATCTTCATATGGGATACAGGGATCGTGTTCGTCATCAGCAAGATAATAAAATTTGCCATGTATCATATGGGAATATTTCAGCAGATCGGCCAGTTCTCCTACTTTTGCCTCCGGTCTGTAGAACATTTGGCAGTATTCTTCCACATAATTTTCTTCAACATCGCAGGTGCATACTTTCAGAATTTCCTCTTTTTCACAGTCATCCCTCATCATTTGAAGGATTATCTGAAGCTTATCAGGATCAAATCCATCATCCAGAGCCTGGTTGATTTCCAGCTGATGAGGATACTTCTGGAAAATACTGGTATCTGGGCAAACGCCGAGCCATCCGTCTGATTTTTCCATGATTCTAAGATAGGTTTGCCATTCTTTAACCTTTGGATAATGGGGCCAGTGCATTTCAATACAGAGTTTTACATCCATCTTTTCGCAAAATGGCGCCATTTTCTGAAAGATTTCAGGAGAAATCGAATGCTGGGTTTTCATCATATGGAATCCGGCTTTTCGTGCGTAGATAATATCGTTTCTGGTAAATTCCTCTATTTCTTCCGCTGTCAGATCTCTGTCATTTCGCATGCCGAAATCCAGATACCCTTCCCAGCATACCTGATCCATATGGTTTCTCTCACTGGCTTCATGTATCGCGTCTAAAAATTCATCTGTAGGATAAGGATAGCCTTTGCACATCTGCGCAGCCACAAAGGTATATCCCGAAAAGCCAAGTTCTTTGCTTCTGGCAATCAGCTGGGGCACATCCATCTCCCTTAAAAAATATGGTTTGGCGAAACTGTATAAGGAAACGCCATATTTTAATTTACTTTCCGGCATACTTTTTTCCTCCAAAATTTAATTTAATGTAAGCGTTCTGGTATAATCGCTTGTAATATGTAAATAATTTCCGAAATATCCGGTATAGGGAATTTTGTGTACCATTTTTAAATAGACTTTATGCGCCCCTTTTTCCAGCGGCTTATCGCTCAGAATCCTGATAAGGGCTTTCTCTCCTGTAAACCAGTATTCCTTATTGGCTTCCAGCATTTCCTTTCGCGTAAACCATTTATTATTTACACCGAAGCGTATATTTTCTTCAGGGATCATCAGATCGTCAACTGCTGCTTCCATTTCCATAATATATATTAATTCGTGACTGGGGATTTGTAGTCAGTGTTGACTGCATACTCATATACGGAATATTTACCGCTGTAAACGCCATGCCAGCCAGGATATAGGTAATAGTGATATAGATAATCTTCATTTCATTCGGCGCTGCGTCAGGCACATGGAACATCAGAATACTGAGAATTGCCAGTATAGGGGTTCCAAAAAGGATCCACGGACGATAACGGCCGAATTTTTTGTGACGGTGTCTGTCAGCTATATTTCCGAATACCGGATCATTGACTGCGTCCCAGATACGGGCGATCATAAAGATGGCGCTGACCACTGCAGGCGCTATACCAACAATATCTGTATAATAAACAGAAAGATAAGAACTCCAAAAAGAGAAAAAGAACTGTCCCGCGAATTCTCCCAATCCAAATCCGATCTGTCTGCCAAACCCCAAACGGATATTTGTCTGTAGCTTTTGCATTTTCTGCTCCATAACTGCTCCTCCTATTTTGTAAAATCCCGTTTATTCAATCCCCATCAGTAAGTTCATCACATACATTTCAAGGCTTTCAAAATCTCTGTTTTCCACACATTTTTTCTGGAAACCGTAATCAAATTTCGCCACTTTATCTTCCAGCGCCTGTACGATCTTCAGACTGTTTTCCAGATGTTTGTAGCTGTCTTCGTCTTTTGTGGTACGCATTGCCTTTACATCAAGTCCCACATATTCTCCGTTAGCTCCAAAGTCGTTTTCCACAAGGACTTTCACCTGGTTAAATGCCTGACGGAGGTTTTCTACCCCGAAAGTTTTGTCCTGATCGTATTTGATGCCGTTCTGGTCGTTCAGATGTACCCCCCAGAGTTTGCCCATTGCCATTGCAAATCCGATCTCATGGGCCGGATCCAGTCCTGCCAGGATCGCGTGAGCGGATTCCAGAAGTCCTCCTACACGGGATGGATCAATGGTTGCCGCGGATACGCCCATTACGTGTCCCATTGTTCCGCAGATGCTCCGGTCAATTGGTTCATTTGGTTTTGGTTCGATCATGATCTTGATCTTGGAATCATAGCGGAGCATCTCATTGATGGCTTCCACCAGTTTCTTTGTAGCCCATACCGGACTTTTGCTTTCCTCGCAGAGGGTTCCTTCCCTGGCAAGCCAGAGGACCACTTTATCCGCGCCCAGTTCATTTGCAATGTCAATGGAGCGTTTCGCTCTCCACATAGCAAAGTTTCTGTCCTCTTCGCTGGTGGACATAAAACCGCCGTCAGCGGTATGAGGATCCATCCAGAGTCTTGGGGCTACAAATTCCGCAGCCAGACCATACTTATCCAGAAGCTTTTTCACTTTCCGTGCCTCTTCTTTGATCTCTTCTTCTGTGAGGTCATTAAGGTTTGGAACCGCGTCGTCATCGTGGAACTGGATAGCGGAAAATCCCATCTCCGCGAATTTTTTGATTTTTTCCTCAAATGGGATTTCCTTTCTTGTGGCAGGTCCGTAGGAGTCCGCTCCGCTATGTACGTTCCAGGGACCTACTGAAAATTTGAATCTTGACATTTGTCTTCTCCTTTCATATTTTCTGTAAATATCTTATCAGTGAAATCCCATATCCTCCATGACAGTTACTATGTGGTTTTTCGGATAAATAAGCTCTGCCCTGCCATGTAAAAGGGCAAAAAAATACCCCCGCAGATTACTCTGCGGAGGCAACAGTCGTTACGGCTTTTTACCATCCGAATAATTCCATTTTCTTTTTTGTTTCTTCTTTTACAGCGTTCATCAATCCATTCATCATATCGGTACCGGTACAATGTCCTGCTGCCAGTTCTTTTTCGGCAGCCTTTGCATACGCTGCGTTAATATCTGTAAAAATATTTACTTTGCTGATACCGGAAGCGATGGCATGGCGAAAATCCTCATCGCTGAGTCCGGATCCCCCATGAAGCACCAAAGGCGTTGGGATCATTCCCGCGATTTCTTCAATCCGGGCAAAATCCAGTTTCGGCGGAAGTTTATAAGGCCCGTGAGCGGTACCTACCGCAATCGCCAAGGCATCAATGCCCGTATGGTCAGAATATTCTTTTGCCTGAACCGGATCGGTGTAATAGGAAGTGGGATCCTGATCGTCGGAATCTTCATTATTTCCCACATGACCCAGTTCCGCTTCAATCGTCGCGTTATAAGCATGGGCAATGGATGTCATTTCTTTTACTCTGTCCTTGTTTTCATCGTAAGGCACTGTGGAACAGTCATACATAATGGAAGAAAAGCCCAACTGAAGAGCTCTGATGCACTGACTTCTGTTAAGACCGTGATCAAAATGAACAACCACCGGTACCGATGCCCGTTCCGCCATAGGAAGCAGCATATCCGCAATAACTTCCAAGGGAGTATACGGCAGAAGAACTTCTGCTGTCCCCACGATCACCGGGCAGTTTTTTTCTTCCGCTGCGGCTATGACTCCCCGCGCCATCTCTGTATTTAAAGTGTTAAAAAGGCCAACGCCTTTTTTTGCTTCCCTTGCCTGAGGAAGCACTTCATTTAAATTTACTAACATAACTTATCCCTTTCTGCTGCTTCAGCTGCTTTTTTCCCATCCCTGGCGAATCCGTTCCATTAATTCTTCCAGAGGACGCACGCCGCTCAGGGCGTCAATATTTTCCACACAGGCCGCGCCCGCCGCGCTGGCAAGATGAAGCGTGTCTTTCAGAGAATAATCCTGCAGCAGCGCAGCCAGAAAAGCAGCGATCATCGTATCCCCTGCGCCAGTTCCTGATAAAACACGTTCCGGCCGGTAACAGGGTTCAAATCCTTCTTTTTCATACCAGTCTTCCAGACTTCTTCCCATACGCTTTTCAACAGGGGCAAGTTTTTTACTGTCAGCCATGTGATAGTAAAATCCGCAGCTTCCGCACTTGATCAGCATATTGGAAGCGCCCATTTCCGTTAAAAGCTCTCCCAGATGATAAATTTCTTCTTTTCGTATTACTTCGGCAATATCCCGTCCTGCGGCCCGCTCCTGCCATTCCTGATACAGTTTTCTGTCTACCATAAAGGAAAGTTCTTCCATGCTGGGAACAAAAAAATCCACATAGGCCAGCACTCTTCTCAGTATTTTTTCCCAATCCTGTTTTCCTGCTTCTGATTCCGGGTCTACAGCGGCAAAATCCAGAGATGTTATGATTCCTCTGCCATGGATTTCCCTGAACATCCCCACCAGCTCTTCCCCGTCATTTTCATACATTTTACGCATAAGAGGCGGGTATCCGAAATGAAACAGCTGAACATCGGACAGTTTGTCCGGATCCAGATCATTTTTGCAGAAAGAATCGTTAGCCCCCGGATTATGTAAGAATATCCGGTCTGTTCCCGGAACTGCAAGAACAATACTGTACGAGGTGGACGCCTGTTCGTCTACGATCATATCTTTCTGAGCGTCATACTTTTTCAGTATGGAAAGGATATTGCTGCCGAAAGGATCTGCCCCGATTTTTCCGGCAAGTTTCACATCAATTCCCATTAGTTTCATTGCAATACCTGTATTTGCCACTGCTCCTCCGGTATGCATATCCGCAGCTCCGACCTGTACAAGTTTTCCGGGTTCCAACAGCCGCTGGACGGATCCAACGGCTGATTCCGGGAAAATCGGTGTGATATCAATGCATATATGTCCTGCAATAACGGCTTTTTTCTTCATACTTACACTCCTGTTATCCTTTGATATTCGCAGCAAGCCGGACAACTTAATTATTTTTTAAGGCGTCGTCAAATGCTGTGTCTGAAGGCGCGAAATTTATCTTTTTCGTAAAAGCACATGCTTCTGTTCCGCCAAAAATACGTTCCATTCCGCTGTCTTCCCATTCAATGGACAGAGGACCTTCATAGCCGATCTGGTTCAGTACACGGATGATATTGTCAAAGTCAACATCCCCGTGCCCTGGCGAAACAAAATTCCAGCCTCTTCTCTGGTCTCCGAATGTAATATGAGATCCGAGAATGCCGTTTCTTCCGTTAAGATTTAATTTTGCATCCTTGATATGTACATGATAAACAGAATCCGCGAAATCGTAAAGGAAAATCGCGGGGTCAATGCCCTGCCAGATCAGATGGCTGGGATCAAAGTTAATGCCCAGAGTTTTTCTGTGTTCAAATACATCCAGAAGTTTTTTCGTGCTCCAGTAATCATAAGCGATTTCCGTAGGATGTACTTCCAGAGCAAATTTTACGCCGCATTTATCAAATTCATCAAAGATCGGAGACCAGAGTTCTTTTACTTTCTGATAGCCCTCTTCCACCTGTTCTTCACTTGTCTGGGGGAAAGAATACCATACTTTCCAGATGGGTGATCCCATGAAGCAGGTAACAGTATCAACACCCATTTTTTTCGCCGCGTTTGCGGTAATCATCATTTCTTCGATAGCCCATTTCTGGATTTCCTCCGGTTTTCCTGCGTACTGTGCAGGAGCAAATCCATCCAGTCTTGAATCATAGGCGGAGGGGAGTCCGTCTATTACGCACTGTCCGGTAAGATGAGCGCCGATCGCCCAGCAGCCCAGATTATGCCGGCGCATAGTATCCTGCATCTGTTCGATGTAAGACGGATCGGAATCTGCCTTCCGGACATCCAGCTGCCCCCATGTGGCGATTTCCAGACCTTCATATCCCATTTTTTCGGCAGTTTCACACATTTCCTCCATGCCCAGGTCTGCCCATTGTCCTGTAAAAATTGTAACTGGCCGTTTCATATATTAACCCTCCTGTTTTTCACTTTTTTCCACTGTTCACTATAATGTAACCCATTTGTTTCCGTTGACATTGCTTTCCAGACACGCTTCAATAAATTCCAGGCCTTCCACCCCTGCGTCGATTGTCTGGAAGTCAATCATGGACGGGTTGAATTTACCTTCTTTTTTGGCCTGCAGACAATCAGTGAAATTATCATAAAGATTTCCCATTGCCTCGATCCAGCCTTCTGTATGTCCCGCAGGCAGTCTTCCGTATTTTGCCACCTGTTCCGGTATTACGCCGTATCCCCGTTTGATCACCTGCTGAATTCCATCTTCCCGGATCAAAATGATCTGTTCCGGCTCTTCCTGGAACCAGCTGATGGTGCCCTTGGAACCGAAGATCCTGATTCTGAGACTGTTGTCGCATCCGATGGCAAACTGGGAAGTCCAATAGATACCGGTTGCTCCGCTTTCATATTCCACAAGCACCTGGTCATTATCATCCAATACTCTTCCAGGGACAACCACATCCAGTTTTGCCAGAAGCTTTTTGATTTTTAACCCGGTCATCATGGAAACGATATTTTCCACATGAGTTCCCAGATCTCCCAGACAGTTTACCCTGCCGGACTGTTTGGGATCGCATCTCCATGCGCCCTGTTTTCCGCCACAGTCGTTTTCGTTATACAGCCATCCCTGGGGATATTCCGCCATAACTGTCCGGACTTCTCCAATTTCTCCTGTCCGGATCAATTCCCTGATATATTTTGCTGTCAGATGTCCGGTATATGTATAGGTTACCATAAACAGACAGTCATGCTCACGGGCTGTCTCCTGGAGATCACGGGCCTGTTCCAGATCCGTAACCACCGGCTTGTCACAGGAAACGTTAATCCCGGATTCCAGAAATTTTTTCGCAATCTCATAATGTGTATTATTTGGGGTAACGATCACAACAAAATCGATACCATCTTCTCTCTGGCTTTCTTTTTCCGCCATTTCCAGATAATTGGCATAGCAGCGTTCCGGATCGATACCGAGATTTTTTCCCTGCTGTTTTGATTTTTCAGGATCACTGGAGAAACAGCCTGCCACAAGATCTGCTGAACGATCCAGACTGACTGCCTTTCTGTGCGCATCCCCGATAAAGGCGCCGGGGCCTCCTCCTACCATTCCGTATGTTAATTGTTTCATTGAACCTCCTCCTAACTTTTTGTACATATTATATATGATTTTTCTTTCCGAAAACATTGACATCTTTGTGAAATTTATATGACATCTTTGCTCTGTTTTTCCGTTTCATTATGAAATTCCATTAAAATCCCTATTTCTTTTTTGGCGGCAGGCGGCAAGCGGCTCTGCGCAATATGGTATACTATGTGAAAGACTCCTGTTTTCCAGACAAAGGGAGCATCCCTATATATCCCCAATCATTAGCCCTTATACCCGCTTTTTCGAGGTTTTATGCGGGTTCGCAGGATTTCCCGGAACCGGAAAATAAATGTTTTTTGGTCACCTTTTGTCACTGTTCCAGTTTCTTTTGTGCAATTAAAATACCATCCGTTGCCATATTGCGAAGAATCTTTCGCGCTTGTGGGGATTCCAGATTTAAAAGAGTAAGCGCTCTTGACGTAACGGAATCGTGATCTTTATCGATACCTAGATATCGACGATTGATTATCGGCGTTATAGTTATGCCCGTGTCTCTTCTCGTAACCAACATCTGGACCGGCAAATAAAACTACTGTTGGACTGAGGAATGGAGGAACAGGACATTGTACTTGATGGTGTGATTCAGTCCCCTGCTCCTGGTGGCATATTCCTCTTCTATCATATAATGCCGGAAATATGGTCTGTCCATATAACTGAGGAACATATTTTTCATGAAAGACACCTGTGCCCGTAACGGATCCCCTTGATACATTCAGCAACACCCCTGTCAGCCTTTTCATTTATAAAAATATAACCCCTGTCATAATGCTCATATGCCATAAAGTAACATACGATAATTTGAAAGGCAGCAGCCACACACTATTCCTCAAAAAACTATTGACTTATGTACGAAATCGGATATAATGAGGAATGTACGAAATCAGACATATAAAGAGGAGGATAAGTTTTGCACTATTTAGAAACAGGGCAATACACCTATTTAGCAGGAGAAATCAACGCTTTATACCACGAGGCAGCTGTAAAAATGGGTATTTCAGATAGCGTTCAAAATATTCTATATGTCCTTTGTGAAAAAGATGGGCAATGCCTGCAAAGTGAAATTAGTAAGCTTACAGGTATCAGTCGCCAAACAATCAATTCTGCTATTCGTAAATTGGAAAAAGAAGGAATCGTCTATCTTGAACAAGGGAAAGGCAGAAATACAATTCTCTGTCTCACTGAAAAGGGAAAGAAATTTTCGGCAGAAAAAATAATACCTCTGCATGAGATTGAAAATAAAATTTGGAACGAATGGACGGAGGAAGAACAGCGGCAATATTTAACGCTTACAAAAAAATATCGTGATGGATTAAAAAAATATCTGGAAGCCATGTTATAAAAACAGAAATCAAAATCTTTTGAAGGGAGGTGGCTTGATGTCGGCGGCAGCATAATAAGGGGATTATCACATTTGATATTGTCCCCTGTTTGAAAAACTATTTTGAAAACTAGAGGACAATTTGATATGAAAAAGACACAAAAATGGAAATCAAAGTTTATGACTGTTGCCTTGGGACAAGCAGTTTCGATGTTAGGCAGTCATGGTGTTCAGTTTGCCCTGATTTGGTGGCTCGCTGAAACAACATCTTCGCCGTTAATGCTGGGAATATCGGGGCTTGTCGCCTATCTCCCAATGACTTTATTCAGCCCATTAGCAGGAATTGCCGCCGATCGTTATAACCGAAAATTTATCTCTATATTTTCGGATATAGCAATGGGTACAGTTGCGCTGATTTATGCAATTTTACTGTCCTTTTTTGAACTGCCTGTGTGGACAGTATTTATAATGCTGTGTATCCGGGGGATTGGAAATACATTCCAACAGCCTGCAATACAGTCGATTATTCCGCAGCTTGTACCAAAAGACCAGTTGGTAAAAACAAACGGGTGGATGCAACTTCTAAATTCCGGCTCATTTTTATTAGGCCCGGTGATTGGTGCGTCTTTGTATGCGATCTTTCCAATGTCGGTTGTTTTAATGAGTGATGTAGCAGGAGCACTTTTAGCAAGTATTGCGTTAGCTGTTGTTAAAATCCCAAAACTTGAAAAAACAGAGCGAGAAAAACAGCATTTTATAGCAGAAATTAAAGATGGATTGCAGATATTCAAAGAAGATAAAAAATTGTTTTATGTCGTAATTGCAGAGGCTCTTTGTATGTTCTTCTATGCGCCATTATCTTCCTTTTATCCGCTTATGACAAGTGACTATTTTAAATTATCGGCAATGTATGGTAGCGTTGTGGAATTGTCTTTTGCAATCGGTATGATGGCATCTTCCCTTTTATTTTCCAGTGTGTTGAAGATAAATCGTAAAATCAGAGTTTCGTTCATAGGCTTGTTTGGAATGGGAATGATGTCGCTGTTCTGCGGTATCATTCCGCCGACTTATGTTGGCTGGTTTGTCTTTGTAGGAGGTTGTATCTGTTTAGGCGCTTCTGGAAATGTCCATACAATCCCGTTGACTGCCTATATGCAGGAAACCATACCTCCAAAAAAAATGGGGCGAGCATTTTCGGTACTTACCTTGATTTCTTCTGTTACAATGCCAATCGGCTTGCTTTTCAGCAGTCCAATAGCAGAAAACGTAGGTGTAAATGTTTGGTTCTTCATATCTGGTTTGTGTATCATGATTCTTACTGCGGGTATTTTAATCCGCTATTCTTCAAAATGCGGAAAGGAGAAAAGATGATCCGTGAATTTCAAATTTTAGATACAGAGCAGGTTATGAAGCTATGGTTTTGGGGAAATGTGGACGCTCATCCTTTTGTGTCAGAGGAATACTGGAATTCACATTTCAATGGAGTGCAAGAAGCATTATTACAGGCACAAGTTTTCGTCTATGATATAAATGGAAAAGTTCTGGGCTTTATTGGTTTGATGAATGAATACATTGCTGGAATTTTTGTGGACAGAAACTACCGTTCTACCGGAGTTGGCACACAACTGCTAACTTATGTAAAACAAAAATATGATACGCTTTCTTTGAGTGTATATCAACAAAATTTACGCGCAGTTGCTTTCTATTGCAGGGTGGGATTTTCAATTCTGTCAGAAGGAGTTGATGAAGATACGGGCGAAAAAGAATATACAATGTGTTGGGGAAAATGATAAAAAATGGTTATACGAAAATAGCAAATCCAGCCGAGTCTGTCAACAGTCAAGATGAACGGCGTATATGTGCCGCTGTTGACCGCTTTGACGGTTGCCCGCTGTCCGGCTACTTTTCCAGGGGTTTGGCCACATTTCGGGGCACTTTGTCCATAAGTCGGAGCGTAGGATGAGGGACGGGGGCTTTCATATACCTCCGCTGCTTTCTGAAAATAGCCCGATTTTTCGTTCATTCCCATTTGTAAAAGTACAGTCTGTTTCCTTGTCCGAGTAAACAGGGCGTGTAAAGCATCGCACCCCGCTTCCCCCCTCAGCCACGACAGCAGGTATAACACACTACACTTTGCAAGCAAAGTAGTGTGCCAAAGGGGCACCTCTTTGGAACCCCCAGATAACAAAACAGGTGGTATGTTGCCCTCTCCGGGAGCATACTGCTGTTTGTTGTCAGCAGCCAGTTTAGCGGCCTGCGTGTAGTTCCTTGTAAACTGACTTAAGTGGAGCTGTAAATATCATA
>CAKNLF010000020.1 GCA_930989305.1 uncultured Roseburia sp.
TGTCTGTAGAAGGTCTTTCCAAAACTATTGACGGCGTAAAAGTCCTTGACAACATTTCCTTTATCCTGGGCCGAGAAGACAAAGTCGCTTTTGTAGGCGGCAACGAACAGGCAAAAACCGTTTTATTCAAAATTCTCATGGGTGAAATGGAGCCGGATGAAGGTACCTTTAAATGGGGTGTGACCACCAGCCAGTCCTATTTTCCAAAAGACAATACGGAAATCTTTGATACGGATATGATCATTGTAGACTGGCTCACCCAGTATTCTGAAATCAAAGACGCCACTTATGTAAGAGGATTCCTTGGAAGAATGCTGTTCCCCGGAGAAGACGGCGTAAAGAAAATGCGGGTGCTCTCCGGTGGCGAAAAGGTACGTGTCCTCTTCTCCCGTATGATGATCGAAGCATCCAATGTACTTATTCTGGATGAGCCTACCGATCATCTGGATATGGAATCCATCACAGCGCTGAACAACGGCCTGATCAAATTCCCGGGAGTGATCCTGTTCGCGTCCAGGGACCATCAGATCGTGCAGACTACCGCAAACCGTATTATGGAAATTCTTCCCAACGGCACGCTTATTGACAAGATCACTACTTATGATGAATATCTGGAAAGTGATGAAATGGCAAGAAAGCGTCAGGTATACACCATGGCAAAATCCGACGAAGAAGACAACTAGACTTTTACCCGAAACAGACCTGCAGACTTTTTCAGACTTCAGGAACATTCACATGGCACAAAGCAAGGCGGTGTAAATTATGGAAAATAACAATTATGGAGCAGAAACATCCAGACAGAAGCAGATTGCAGTTATCACCGGAGCTTCCAGCGGCCTTGGGCGGGAATATGTAAAATATCTTGTTTCCCGCTTTGTCCTGGATGAATTCTGGCTGATCGCCAGAAGAAAAGAACGCCTGGAAGAGCTGGCCGCTTCCATTCCTGTTCCCTCCCGGCTCTTTTCACTGGATCTGTCTGAAGACGAATCCATCCGGGTGCTCCAGAGCGCTCTGGAGGAAGAAAAACCGGCAGTCCGGTTTCTGATCAACGCCGCCGGGTTTGGAAAAATGGGAAATTACAAGGATATTCCTTTAGAGGAACTGGACCGGATGGTCCTTGTAAACTGCAAGGCCATGATGGATGTGACTCAGGTCTGTATTCCGTATACACAAAAAGGCAGCCGGATCCTGGAGATCTCATCTGTGGCTTCCTTTCAGCCCCTTCCGGGTTTTAATGTCTACGCGGCTTCCAAGGCTTTTGTCACCAGCTACAGCCGGGCGCTGCACTGGGAACTGTTTTTAAAAGGAATCCGGGTTACCGGCGTCTGTCCTTACTGGATCAAAGATACGGAATTTATCGCCACCACCAAAACAGACACGGCCCATCCCAACGCTATACGGCATTTTATCCTTCCCACTACGGCCAGACGGGTGGTATTTCATTCCATGTGGCAGAATAAGATCGGACTGGGTATTGCCACTCCGGGCATCGTCAGCTCTCTGTACCGGCTGGGGGCAAAGTTTGTCCCCCACGAGATCGCCATCGCCGCCTGGGAAGGCCTGAGGAGACTTTAAACTTATGAAATATAAAAAGGGAGACAGAATCGGCACATCCGTGCTCAAAAAAGCCCGGATTCCGGTCCTGTCTCCCTTTTGTCTTTATGGTCTCCTGCCGGATCATCCCTATTCTTTCAGGCACAGAAAACCCCCCAGATTTCCCCGTTTTCCATGACTGGCTCTGTGAGAAAAAAGCAGATCCGGATTGCAGCAGGTGCAGATATTGGTGATTTCCAGATGTTCCGGTCTCACTCCCGCCTCCAGCAGTATGATTTCATTTGCTTTCCACAAATCCAGCTGATACTTTCCTCCGGCTTTTTCTATGAGCAGCTCTCTTTCATGTCCGGGGAATTCCTTTCTAAAAGCCTGCGCCACATCCTCGCTCACCTCATAGCAGTCCCGGCAGATGGACGGCCCTACAGCGCAAAAGATATCTTCCGCTTTTGAACCATATTCCCGCTCCATAGCCTCTATAGTCTTTTTCCCCATTCTGCCCGCAGTGCCTCTCCATCCGGAATGGCTCATGCCAATGGCCCGTTTCACCGGATCTACAAAAAACAGTGGAACGCAGTCCGCGAAAAACGCCGACAGCACCAGTCCCGGCTCATTTGTGATCAGTCCGTCTATATCGTGATAGTCCCTGGGCTTTACAAGACCTTTTCCGGCATCTTCTTTCGTCACTTTTCTTACATTGGTCGTATGAGTCTGTTCTCCGAAAACAAACCGGTCATATTCCACATCCAGGGCTTGTGCCGTCCGCCTGAAGTTTTCCCTGACCGCCTCCTCATCGTCTCCTCTGGTAAAGCTCAGATTCAGTCTGGCGAAGATGCCTTCACTGACTCCTCCCAGCCGGGTAGTAAAGCCGTGTTTTACAATGCCTGTATTTTCAATCTTTGGAAAATACAGCAGGGGAAATTCCCCGTTGTCTTTTCTTTTTATAATTTTCAGGTCCGGCACCTTTGCCTTCCCTTTCCGGATAAACTGTACTGACATATAATACCTCTCTGCATGTATAACTATTTGTGTAAGTATGGTCTCCTTACTGTCTTTGACAGACTTCTCCACATCCGGGGCCTCCGTCAAAAAAAGCTCTGTATTCCGCAGTAATCGAAAGCATTTTTATAAAGGGTCATTTCCTTTCCGTCTGTACACAGCACATCAAACCTGCACTGCCGGTCTTTTTCCTTGCAATAGCAGGTCATATAATACAGGGCCGTATTGGAAATTCTTCTTTTTTTCTGTCTGGTCACCGCTTCCTGGGGCGTCCCCCATTTGTTTCCGGAACGATATTTTACTTCAACAAAAACAATCTGGCTCTTTTGGCGGGCAATAATGTCAATTTCCCCGAAAGGGCTCCTGAAATTTTGTTCCAGGATTTCATACCCCCGCTCTTTCAGCCACAAAACCGCCTGTCTTTCATAAAATTTTCCGGACTCATAGCTTTCTTTTCCCACTTTTTGCCATAACCCTTTCCACTCTCTCCTAATATTCTCCTGTGGCCTTATAATAGGCCTCTCCCCCGGGCTGAGAATAACTGTGTTTTCCGGTGGCGATCACTTCTTTTGTATCCAGATTCACCGCGTAATAATCTTCAAGGGATGAATAGTCCGCCCCGTTCAGGGCAAACAGATAGCATTTTCCGTTTTTGGACATCCTGTCATAAATCAGTCTTTTTCCATCTCCTACATCTATATACCATTCGCCTTTTGCGTTAACGCCTTCCGCATAGGTATACCCTTTATCCTTCAGACACTGATCATAAATCAGCTTTGCGGCCTCCATCTGTCTTTCCATTTCATAGTCGCTGTCTTCAGCAATCTCCGGGGCCTCATCCGGGGCCGGCGCGGTCTGGTCAGAATCATAAGTCCCGGTTCCGTTTTCTGAAGGGGATTCTTCCGGGATTTCTTCCTGAGTATCCTCCTGTTTCCGGTCAAAGGGCAGATTGTCCAAAACAGCGTATATTCCCGTATGTCCTTTATTTTTCAATGCTTCCAGATTGTCCTGGGAAATCCTGAAAACTCCCATTACCGGCACAAAGGCTTCGGCTTTTTCTTCTCCCTCTGCCTGCACCTTCAATAATCCCGCTTCTTCACTTTCCCTTTCCACCGGTCTGATCAGACTGCTTTTTGTCAGTCCCGCAAAGCCTCCGGCTCCCGCCAGAAACGCGATCAGCAAAATGCCTGTGATCAGCGGTCCTCTTTCACTTCTTCCCAGACGCTTGTATCTCACTGCGGACAAAGCCAGCCAGGCAAACAGCGCCCAGAAAAGGATTTTTCCGCCGATTACCGCCCAGGAGCGGTATTCTATGCCCATTCTGCCCAATATCTCTTCCAAATGCAGATAAAAGCTTACAAAGCTTATAAAGCAGATCATAGAAGCCCAGAACATCCCCTGCTTTTCTTTTTCTTTTCTCTCTTGCTCTTTTTCCCGTTTCAATTTGCAGACACTCCCTTAAGTTCTCCCTAAAAAGCATTTCCTTTAGAGACTTGAAATTTCCTATTCCATAAAATTCTTTATAAACGTTTTCCTGTGTATGGGCGACGGTCCGTATTTTTTCAACGCCTCAATATGAGCGGCTGAGCCGTATCCTTTGTTGGAGGCAAATCCGTATTCCGGCATCACCTTATCATACTCTACCATCAGCCTGTCTCTTGTCACTTTTGCCACGATACTTGCCGCTCCTATGGAAATGCTTTTGGCGTCTCCCTTTATAATAGGCACCTGTCTGATATCTATCTGAGGTAT
This sequence comes from uncultured Roseburia sp., assembly GCA_930989305.1. Lineage (GTDB taxonomy): Bacteria > Bacillota > Clostridia > Lachnospirales > Lachnospiraceae > Brotonthovivens > Brotonthovivens avistercoris. Next base: position 4,303 of record CAKNLF010000020.1, read on the forward strand.
GGTCACCGCATCGTTCAAAAGGAGATCCGGCTTCACAGCCAGTTTCCCCACCGCTTCTCGCATAGCCTCATAAGTTGCCTGGAGAATATTAATCTCATCGATCCGCTGAGGACCTGCCATGCCGATTCCTACAGCCACAGCCTTTTCCATGATCACATGGTAAAGTTCCTCCCTTTTTTTCTCCGTAAGCTTTTTGGAATCGTTAATATACAAAATATCGCAGTCTTTCGGCAGGATCACCGCTCCGGCCACTACCGGCCCCGCCAGCGGGCCTCTGCCCACCTCATCAATACCGCAGATAGCGGTATATCCGGCATATTCCCGCTCATACCTTTTCAGTTTTTCTGTACGCTCCAGCTCCCTCCTGTATTTTTCAAGCTTTCTGCGAGCCTGTTCTACCAGGGCTTTTACGCCGCTTCTTTCATCTTGTTGATACTCAGCTATAAAAAGAGGCAGCATATCCTCTGATGCTGCCTTTAATTCTGCTTTTATGACGCTGATCTTTTTCTCTTCCGTCAAACTTCCATCCTCCATATTAACTTTCATGAATATTCTTCACAAGTCCGAAGTCTTTAAATGGGAAAATGCGCACCCACGCCCGTCCCACAATATCCTTTTTGTGGATCAGCCCTACATCCGGATACCGGCTGTCTTCGCTGTGATTGCGGTTATCTCCCAGCACAAAATACTCGTCATCGCTGAGGGTAATAGGCTCCGCCGCAAGTCCCGGATACGTCATGATCTCATATCCGTAATCTTCGTCCAGCACTTCTCCGTCAATGTATATATTCCCGGCAGCATCGATCTGGACCGTTTCACCGGGAAGTCCGATCACTCGTTTAATAAAATAGGTACGCTCCTCATACTGATAGGGAAATACGATCACGTCATACCTTTCCGGATCATGAAACCGATAGGAAATTTTGTCTACGATCAGATTATCCCTGTTATGCAGCGTAGGGTACATGGAATCTCCGCTTACCGTAGTACGCTGGGCCACAAAACAGATAAACAGGATCGTTATGGCCAGCACAACGCACAGATATATGATCGTACTGAAGATATCTCTTTTTTTATCTGTCTTTGATCTTTTCGTCGCGTTTTTCTGTTTCATTCATCTAAATTCCTTTAAAACTATATATTGCAGTCGCTGTTTACTATTTTATTCCTTTATCTGAGGGAATTCAAGTGTAATCTTTCCCAGCCTTCCGTTTCTGAACTCATCGATCACCAGCGCCGCCGCTTTCCCGTAATCCGGCTCATTTCCTTTCTGGATACAGTTTCTGCGAAAAGCAATTTCTTCCAGGACTTTAACCGGTTCCTGCTCCTCATTGATCTCATACCGGCGGTTTATATATCCCGGATAATCACGCTGCAATATTCTGATCAGTTCCAGAGAAAGTTCGTCAATATTCAGGATTTCGTCCTTAATGGAACCGATCAGCGCCAGACGCAGCCCTACTGACTGATCTTCAAATTTCGGCCAGAGGATTCCCGGTGTATCCAGCAGTTCCACATTCCTGTTCAGACGGATCCACTGTTTGCCCTTTGTCACGCCCGGGCGATTTCCGGTCTTAGCGCAGGCTTTCCCTGCAAAAGTATTGATAAATGTGGATTTTCCCACGTTTGGAATCCCCACTACCATAGCTCTCACCGGTCTGTTTTTGATCCCCCGTTTCCTGTCTCTTTCTATTTTTTCTCTGCATGCTTCCATGATCGTATCCTGGATCTGCTTCATCCCGTTTTTTCTGCGGGCGTCCAGTTTTACTACAAAGAAGCCTTTTCCCTTAAAATATTCCGACCAGGCTGCTGTCCGGCTTTCATCCGCCAGATCCGCTTTGTTAAGCAGTATCAGTCTGGCTTTGTTTTTTCCAAGTTCATCAATATCCGGATTCCTGCTGCTCAAAGGAATCCGCGCGTCTACCAGTTCTATGACCAGATCGATCAGCTTGATATCTTCCTGCATCTGCCGTCTGGCTTTTGTCATATGTCCGGGGTACCATTGAAAATGCATCCTTTTGTCACCTGCCTTTTATTCTACTCTTCCCATAGAGTTTCTGGGATAGGTCTGGAACCAGACTTTTCCCGCAATATCTTCTTTTTTTACGTTGCCGATGCTTGCGTACCGGCTGTCCTCGCTGTTATTTCGATTATCGCCCAGCACAAAGTATTCGTCTTCCCCCACGGTAACGGGCTCTTCCGCCAGTCCGGCGTTTTCAATGGATTCTCTGTTGGCGCTTTCCAGCGCGTCTCCATTGACATAAACGACGCCGTCCTGTATCTGGATCGTATCTCCCGGCTCTCCAATGATCCGTTTTATGTAATAACGGGATTTTTCGTTTCCATTGGGATAAAAGGCGACGATATCTCCCGCCTTGGGACTCTGCACGTGATAGATCACTCTGTTTACAAGGACTCTGTCCCCGTTCTCCAGAGTGGGGACCATGGAAGACTCCGCTACTGTCACTCTCATGCCAAGACTGTATACCAATGCATATGCCACAGCCAGTACGATCACGATCTCAACCAGCCAGGAAATGATCTTTTTTACTGTTTTTCTGTCTATTCTGTGCCGGCGTCTGCTGAAATTCAGTCCGCCTCTGCTTCTTAAATTTAATCTCATCCTGTCTCCTTTTATCTTTCCCGCCCTGATATTTTTCTTTTAGACTGCTAAAAGAGGGACACATAATTTTATGTGTCCCCCTCTGAATGCGTTTTCTATTTTACTAATTCTTTTACTTTTGCCTTCTTGCCAACACGTCCTCTTAAGTAGTTCAGTTTTGCCCGTCTTACTTTACCACGGCGTACTACTTCTACTTTTTCAACGTGCGGAGAATGCAGCGGCCAGGTTTTTTCAACTCCGACCCCGTTAGAAAACTTACGTACTGTGAAAGTCTCGCGGCTGCTTCCGCCCTGTTTTTTCAGAACTGTGCCTTCAAAAACCTGGATTCTTTCACGGTTTCCCTCTTTGATCTTTGCGTATACTTTTACAGTATCGCCTACGCGGAACTGAGGAGCTTCCGCTTTCATCTGTTCTGCTTCAATACCTTTGATAATTTCTGTAGCGTTCATTTGTGACCTCCTGTATTTTGATGTTCTTAATACATGAATTGTAACAGAGGACCATCTCTTTTCTCACGATTATTTACTTTACCATAAGACATGAGAAATTGCAAGGCCTTTTTCAAAGGTTTTCTCCTGATATCCCGCAACTTTATTTATATATATAATTCACAGCTTTTCCGGTCTGAACATGCCTTTTTCAGCATAGTGCCCGCGGCAGCCAGCATCACGCCGTTTATCTTCCGGGCTGAATGAGGACAGACGGAAATGCACCGCATACAGGAAATGCATGCTTTGCTGTTCACTTTTTTCGGATCATTTTTATCAATGGCCTCCACCGGACATTTTTTTGCGCATAAGCCGCATTTTACACAGTTTTTGTCAGGTTTCGGCACCATGCCGGTCCCCCCTGCCTTTTTGTAGGGCCGGTTGCCCGGAATAGAAGGTTCCGAGGTATCTCCCTGGGCTATTTTTTCCCGGATCTTCCCGCCGAATTCTTCCAGCTGTTCCTGATCCTCGCTGTCCGGACGGCCTGCCGCGATCTGACGCACAATAGAATGCTCCGCTATGGCCGCAACAGCGGAGATCACATGAAATCCCGCCTGTTTCCCTACGTCTTCCAGTTCAACCAGCGTATCCTCATAAGCCCGGTTTCCATAAACGCAGACAAGAACTGCCTTAGCGCCGTTTCCCCGGATCTGTCCGAGCCTTTCCGCAGCTGTTCCGGGCACACGTCCGCCAAAGGAGGGGACTGCGATCACCGCAACGTCATCTTTATCCAGGGCTATTTCAGAAAAATTTTCTTTGCTGTCTGTAAGATCCACAAATTGAACCTCTTCTCCCAGTTCTTTTACCAGGATATCCGCTGTTTTTTTCGTTCCCCCTGTGGGGCTGAAACAAATTTCATAAGTTTTCATATGGGTTTGCCTCCTCTTTATTCGAATTTCACTTGCAATTTCACTGAAAAATGTATAAAATAGTCAGATGTAAATCCAATATTTACATCTTTTCACAGTATATCATCGAAAAGATGTAAAGTCAACATTTACATCTTTGTATTCTTATGTTTAAAATAAGGAGGTCCTGATGCAGCTCAGTATGAAATGTTCCATAGCAGTACACTGCCTGATCTTTATATATGAAGCAAAAGGGAAAGCAAAGGTAACAAGCAGCCTTCTGTCCCAGAGCACCGGCTGCAATCCCGTAGTAATACGCAATATCTTCAGCGCGTTAAAAAAAGCCGGTATCATAACCGTCGCCCGGGGCACAGGAGGAGCGGAACTTTGCATGGAACCTTCTCATATCACTTTGTATATGATCTATCAGGCCCTGGAGCCAGAGGGTCTGTCTTCCCTGATCGGCATTCATCCCTGCCAGGAGCGAAAATGTCCGGTGGCTCAGAATATACACAAGGTACTGGAAACCCCGTATAAAAAGATCGAGGATTCTATCCGGGAGACAATGGATGGGATCACTCTTGCTTCTATGATCGAGGATTTTCATCAAAGATTGTCTGAAAAGGAACAAGAAACTGTATGACAAACAAAAATGCCCTGAGTGGTTTTGTCCGGGATCCTGACCGATCCTTTACCAAACCCCTCAGGGCACATTTCTTACTGTTCTGATTGTTTATTTTTCAGGATAAATTTCACATCTTCCAGACTCAGACTGGCCTTTTCCAGCAGATCCGGACGGTTTTCCATTGTACGCAGGAGCGACTGCTCTCTGCGCCATTTTTCTACTTTTCTATGATCCCCGCACATAAGCACTTCCGGCACTTCCCTGTCCTTCCAGCGGGCCGGCCGGCTGTACTGGGGATATTCCAGCAAACTGCCCTCAAAGGTTTCTCCTGCTCCGGATTCCTCATTTCCCAGCACCCCGGGCACCATTCTGGAAATAGCGTCCGCCATGACCATTGCCGGGAGTTCTCCCCCTGTCAGCACATAGTCGCCGATGGATACATAATCTGTAACGATTTCTTCCAGCACCCGTTCGTCAATTCCCTCATAATGTCCGCACAGAAAGACCAGATCTTTTTCTCTGGCAAACTCCTTTGCCATCTGCTGATTAAAAGTCTTTCCCTGGGGCGTCAGGTAAATGCATCTGGGAGGTTCTGAAAGGTGCTCTGTTACAGATTTCCATGCGTCATACACAGGCTGCGCCTGCATGACCATGCCCGCGCCGCCCCCGTATGGATAATCATCTACCTTTTTATGCTTATCCTCTGTATAATCCCGGATATTCACCGCATTCACCGACAGCAGCCCTTTTTCTATGGCCCGTCCGGTTATACTGGTGTACAATCCGTTTTTGATCATGTCCGGAAATAATGTCAGTATATGAAATGTCATATTAATCCCTCAGTCCGGGCAGCAGACGCACCGTCATCCTGCCTGCCTCCACATCCACCTGACGGATGCAGTCTTTGATGGCGGGGATCAGCAGTTCCCGTTCTCCCTCTTTTTTCACTGTATATACATCATTGGCTCCGGTCTGTATCACATCGGACAGCACGCCCAGGTCCTCTCCTTCTTCCGTGTATACCCGGATTCCTATTATATCCGCAATAAAATATTCATCCTTCTGAAGCTTTACCGCATTCTTTCTGGAAACATAAAGGCTTTTTCCCCGAAAGCGCTCCACTTCATTTATATTCTGAAATTCCCGGAATTTCAGTATGACCATCTGTTTGAAAAATCTTACCTGTACAATATGCAGCGTCAGGCGTTCTTTTCCTGTATCCAGAATGACTTCTTTTAATTTTTTAAAACGCGCCGCATCGTCTGTGGTGGGAAAAACTTTGACTTCTCCCCCGATGCCGTGCGTGTTGGATATTACGCCTACCTGAAAAAAATCTTCCATATTCTCTCCCGTTTTTCCTGTACTTAGTTAAAATGGGGATATAGCAAGCTACATCCCCATTATCCTGTATTATACAATTTCCACCAGGACTCTCTTGTCATCTTTCGATGCCGCTGCTTTTACAACAGCACGAATCGCTTTTGCAATTCTTCCCTGTTTACCGATTACCTTACCCATATCAGACTGGGCCACATGCAGTTCCAGAACCAGCACTTTTTCTTTCGCCTTTTCCGTTACAGTGACTTCATCCGGGTAATCAACTAGTGATTTTGCAATTACTTCTACTAATTCTTTCATTATTGACACCTCACTAATTTACTTTTCGATACCGGCTGTTTTGAAGATTCTTTCTACTGTCTGTGTAGGCTGTGCGCCGTTGGATAACCATTTTTTCGCAGCTTCTTCATCTACACGGATCACTGACGGATCTTTTGTCGGATCATAGTATCCGATTTCTTCGATGAATCTTCCGTCTCTCGGAGATCTGGAATCAGCTACAACGATTCTATAGAAAGGAGCTTTTTTCTGTCCCATTCTTCTTAATCTGATCTTTACTGCCATTTCATTTCACCTCCCTTGGGTCATGCATTTCAAATATATCGGTTAAAAAGGAAGCTTGAGTCCTCCCAGGCCTCCAAATTTACCACCGCGTCTTCCTTTGCCCATCATTCCAGGCATCTGTTTCATCATTTTCTTTGCCTGTTCAAACTGTTTTACCAGACGGTTCACTTCACTGACGTCAACACCGGCGCCTTTGGCGATCCTGTGTTTTCTGCTTGGATTGAGAGAATCTTCTCCCCGACGTTCTCTGGGGGTCATGGAGTAGATCATTGCCTCGATCCGGGCCATTTTCTTTTCATCCATGGCGTCTTCAATCTGTTTCATCTGGGAACCGCCCATTCCGGGCATCAAGCTCAGGATACTGGCAAGCCCGCCCATTTTCTTCATCTGGTTCATTGATTCCAGATAATCATCAAATGTAAACTGGGCTTTGCGCAGACGTTTTTCCATATCTGCTGCTTTGCTCTCATCCAGCTCTTCCTGTGCCTTTTCTATCAGGGTAAGCACATCACCCATTCCAAGAATACGGGAGGCCATACGGTCCGGATAAAATTGTTCCAGATCTGAAAGCTTCTCTCCCATACCAATATATAAAATCGGCTTTCCGGTAACAGCGCGGATAGACAGCGCCGCACCGCCTCTCGTATCTCCATCCAGCTTTGTAAGTATGACTCCGTCGATTCCGATCTTTTCATCAAAGGTGCTGGCCACATTAACTGCGTCCTGGCCGGTCATGGAATCCACCACCAGAATCGTCTGGGACACATCCACGTTTTCCTTGATCTCGATCAGCTCGTTCATCATATCCTCATCCACATGCAGACGGCCTGCGGTATCCAGAATGACAACATTAAAACCGTTTTTGGAAGCGTGTTCCACTGCCGCTTTGGCAATATTCACCGGTTTATGTCCGTCTCCCATGGAAAATACTTCCACGCCCTGCTTTTCGCCGTTTGTCTGCAGCTGAGCGATCGCCGCGGGACGATATACGTCACAGGCTGCCAGAAGAGGTTTTTTCCCTTTCTGCTTCAGCTTGCCGGCTATCTTGGCCGTTGTAGTAGTCTTACCTGCGCCCTGGAGACCTACCATCATAATAACTGTAATGGCGATTCCCGGCTTCAGCGCAAGCTCTGTAGTCTCCGACCCCATGAGTTTTACCATTTCCTCATTTACGATCTTGATGACCATCTGTCCCGGATTCAGTCCGTTCATTACGTCCGAACCTACAGCCCGTTCCTGGACGGATTTTATAAAGTTCTTAACCACTTTAAAGTTAACGTCCGCTTCCAGCAGCGCCATTTTTACTTCTTTTAAAGCGGTCTTTACATCTTCCTCCGTGAGACGGCCTTTTCTTCTCAGGTTTTTAAATACGTTCTGCAGTTTTTCTGATAAACTGTCAAATGCCATTCTTACAGCTCCTCCAACATATTGCGGGAAATCTCTCTGATCTCCCTCATGGCTCTGTCTGTATCCTCACGGTGATCTTCCGTCAGTTCACAGATTCTTTCTATCTGTTTCTTTCTGTTTTGGAAACGTTCTACCAGATGAAGCTTTTCTTCATACCCTTCCAGGATCCTGTCACAGCGCTTTACCATGTCGTGCACGCCCTGACGGCTGATTCCCATTTCCTGTGCGATCTCGCTCAAAGACATATCGTTGAGCACAATATCTTCATACACTCTTCTCTGATGATCTGTCAGCAGTTCGCCGTAAAAATCATAAAGAAAAGCCTGATGCGCAATTTTCTCCATTTCTGATCACCTTTGGTAGATTATCACAGAAGAGACAGGGTGTCAAGCATTTTTTCTTGACACCCCGTTTTTTCTTATTCCGGTTCTATCTCCCGGACATTCGCTTTTTTGTAGAGGCGCTCTCCCATAGATGCCTCCAGCACTTTCTGATATTCCTCGTAAGTGATCTTTCCGTTCAGACAAAGAAGCTCGTAATCGCACCCCTTGACATTGACAAATATGCCGGAACTTTCAAACCCGTTTCTCAGATAGAAAGCTTTTCGTCTTTTTCTCTGCACCGCGTTTTTCGCGGCGGGATCCAGCCTCTCGATCTCCAGGAAGATCCTCCGGTCCGGATAAAGCTTCTTCAGTTCCTCAAGGCCCTTGCTCCCGTACTTTCTGCCCCGGCGTTCTTTTGACACGGCATAATATTCCACATAAAGGATGTCTTCCCATGAAGCCAGAGAAAAAAATCCGCTGAATTCCCCGTCGTCCAGCACCAGCAGTTTATCTTTCTGCTTCAGCATAAAAAACGGTCTTCTTTCAATTGCGGGAAATGCTTTTTTGTACAGCCTTTTCACTTTCCTCATATCCATTTCCACAGCTGTCCGTACCTGCATTTTCTTTGTTCCTTCCTTTCGGTCCTACTCTTTTTTATTTTTTATAATATCGCCTGCACTGCCCGCGGTTTATATCCGTTTTCCTTTAAAGCTTTTATGATCTGGTTTTTATGTTCCGTACCAAAAGCTTCCATTGTGATCCGCAGTTCCACCGCCGCGTTTCTGTTTGTGCTTACAAACTGATTGTGCTCCAGTTTGATAACATTTCCCTGTTCCTGAGCAATGATAGCCGCTACACGGCTCAGCTCACCCGGTTTATCCGGCAGAAGCACAGATACCGTAAAGATCCTGTCGCGCATGATCAGGCCTTTCTGTACCACAGAAGACATGGTGATCACATCCATATTTCCTCCGCTTAAGATGGAAACGATCTTTTTATCTTTTACATTCAGATGTTTCAGCGCCGCCACTGTGAGAAGGCCTGAATTTTCTACGATCATCTTATGATTTTCCACCATATCCAAAAACGCCACTACCAGCTCGTCATCGTCTACGGTAAGGATATCGTCCAGGTTCTGGCGGATATACGGAAAGATCTTGCTTCCCGGAGTCTTCACCGCCGTGCCGTCCGCAATGGTATTCACCCCTGGCAGCGTCTCCACTTTTCCACTTGCGAAAGAGACCTGCATACAGTTGGCTCCCGCCGGCTCCACTCCGATCACTTTGATCTTGGGATTCAGAAGTTTGGCAAGGGTGGATACTCCTGTGGCCAGTCCGCCGCCGCCTACCGGCACAAGAATATAATCTACCAGAGGCAGCTCCTGGAATATCTCCATAGCGATTGTCCCCTGTCCTGTGGCTACCGCCAGATCGTCAAAGGGATGGATAAAGGTATAGCCGTTTTCATCCGCCAGCTCATAGGCTTTGGCGCAGGCCTCATCGTACACATCTCCGTAGAGCACCACCTGAGCGCCGTAGCTTTTTGTGCGGTTTACCTTGATCAGCGGTGTGGTGGTAGGCATCACAATGGTAGCCTTCACTCCGAAACGTTTCGCAGCATATGCTACCCCCTGGGCATGGTTTCCGGCGGAAGCTGTGATCAGTCCCTTTTCTCTTTCTTCTTCTGTCAGCGTACTGATCTTATAATAAGCGCCCCGGACTTTGTACGCTCCGGTAAACTGCATATTTTCCGGTTTCAGATATACCCGGTTTCCGGTCTGTTCACTTAAATATTCACTGTAAACCAGTTTCGTCTCCTGAGTTACTTTTTTTACAGCCTCGCAGGCTTCCTCAAAGGCTTCCAGTGTCAGCATTTCTTTCATCTCATCCGCCTCCTATTCTTCTGTCTTTACGTCAAACAATGCGTCAACAAACTGATCCGCGTCAAATTTCTGCAGATCGTCAATGGTCTCTCCCACGCCAATGTATTTTACAGGGATTCCAAGCTCTGCCTGGATAGCAACCGCAATACCCCCTTTGGCTGTACCGTCCATTTTCGTCAGCACGATACCGGTGATCTCAGCCGCCTCTCCAAACTGTTTCGCCTGGACCAGGGCGTTCTGTCCGGTAGTGGCATCCAATACCACCAGCGTTTCCCTGTAGGCGTCCGGATATTCCTTTTCCAGGATCCGGTTGATCTTTTTCAATTCTTCCATCAGATTCTTTTTATTATGAAGCCTTCCTGCGGTATCGCACAGCAATATATCCGCTTTTCTGGCTTTTGCCGCCTGGACTGCGTCATAGACTACCGCGGCGGGATCCGCGCCGTCCTGTCCGCCTACAATATCCACGCCTGCTCTGTGGGCCCATTCCTGCAGCTGTTCACCGGCTGCCGCCCGGAACGTATCCGCCGCGGCCATGATTACTTTTTTCCCCTGGGCCTTCATTTTTCCCGCCAGTTTTCCTACTGTGGTGGTTTTGCCCACCCCGTTGACGCCGATGACCAGCACAACGGATTTTTCTTCTTCAAAGCGATAAGCGGTCTCCCCTACGTTCATCTGTTCTTTAATGCTTTCGATCAGCAGCTCTTTGCAATCCGCCGGATCTTTAATCTTATTTTCTTTTACTTTTTCCCGGAGGCTGTCCAGAATTTCCTCAGTGGCCCGCACTCCGATATCTCCCATGATCAGGATTTCTTCCAGCTCCTCGTAAAAATCATCATCTATCCTGGAAAATCCGCTGAATACAGACTCAAATCCCGATACGATATTATTTCTTGTTTTGGCAAGTCCTGCCACCAGTCTGCCAAAAAATCCTTTTTTCTCTTCTTTCATTGTTCGATTCTCCTGTATATAAAATAATGTGATCTGTCTGTTTCCCTCTACTGGTCCAGATCGTTTTCAATCAGGCTTACGGATACCAGTGTGGACACACCCTTTTCCTGCATAGTAATACCATACAGTCTGTCCGCCGCGTTCATGGTTCCCCTTCGATGGGTAATAATGATAAACTGGGTATTTTTTGTCAGCTTGTTCAGATATCTGGCAAATCTTACCACGTTGGAATCATCCAAAGCAGCCTCGATCTCGTCCAGAAGACAAAAGGGCGATGGCTTCAGGTTCTGAATGGCAAACAGCAGCGCAATGGCTGTCAGGGATTTTTCCCCGCCGGACAGCTGCATCATATTCTGAAGCTTCTTGCCCGGAGGCTGGGCGATAATGCGGATGCCGCATTCCAGCACATCCCCGTCTTCCGTAAGTTCCAGAGTTCCTTTTCCTCCGCCGAACAGTTCCTTAAACGCTTTGTCAAATTCTTTCTGTATTTCGGCGAATTTTTCTCTGAACTGTCTGCGCATGCCCTCGTCAAGTTCTGTAATGATCCCTTCCAGTGTTTTTTCCGCTTCCTGGATATCGCAGCGCTGTCTGTCCATGAACTGATACCGCTGGGATATTTCCTTATATTCTTCAATGGCATTGACATTAACGGCGCCGAGCCGGCGGACTTCCTCCTTGATCTGGCTGATCTGCTTTTTCAGACTTCCGGCGTTGCTGTATTCCGGATTGCGCAAAGGCATGGCGGCGTGATAAGTAAGCTCATATTCTTCCCACATATAACTGTTCTGCTGCTCCATAGAAGTCTCCAGTTTTTCTTTCTGGGCATTTAAACGGAACAGCTCTTTGTCCAGATCGTTCATTCTGGCGGAAGCGTCTTCCCGCTCTGTAAAGTATCCTTTATAATCCACAGACATTTTTTCTTTTTTCTCTGTCTGCTCCCGGAGCCGTCCTTCCAGTTCTTCTCTGGTCCGGACAGCCAGCAGTATCGCCGCTCTGGCTTCTTCGATCTCCCGGTTTTTCGCCTGTACGTCCGAATCGCTGCTTTCCAGGGAAGCGCAGATTGTTTCCCGTTCCTGGGCCAGCCTGGACTTTTCGCTTTCGATCCTTTCCATATTCTCTTTGGCAAATTCCTCTTTCTGACGCAGACGCGCTTCTTCCAGAAGGATCTGGGAAAGAGCGTCCTGCTCTTTTTTCTCCATCTGGGACTGTTCTTCCAGCTTTTTCTGAAATACCGCCCTTTCCTCCTCGATCTGAGCAATACGTTTCTGCGCCGCTTCCATTCTTTCCTTTACCTGGATCCGGCCCTCTTCCACTTCTTTTTGCTGCTGCTGGATCTGAAGATTTTCTTTTCGGATATTCTCATAAAAAGTCTCCTGCTGACGCATTTCCTCCTGGGCATGCTGCAGGTTCATCTGCACCGTGTTGCAGTACAGCGTATTTTTCTGCATCTGTTCCCGCACAGAACTCAGATCTTCTTTCAGCAGTTCTCTGGCTGTACGTATGTCTTCCAGACGCTCCTGCTGTTCCTTTAAAAAGTCTCCTGCTTTTTTCACCTTCTGCTCCAGCTGGCTGATCTCCCCGCTGCGTCCCAGCAGATTACTGCTGCCGCGGAACGCGCCGCCGGTCATAGAGCCTCCAGGCTGCAGAAGTTCTCCTTCCAGTGTGACGATCCTGAGAGTATAACGGTACTTCCGCGCCAGCGCCGAAGCGTGGTCCACATGATCCACGATCAGCGTTCTTCCCAGCAGATAACCTACAATACCTTTGTATTTTTCCTGAGACTGTACTAAAGTATCCGCAAGGCCGATGACACCCTCTTCCCCCAGTGCTTTTTCCTGGTTAAAGCTGTCTCTCTTTTTCACGCTTGTCATGGGAAGGAAGGTTGCCCGTCCGAACCTGTTCTGCTTCAGGTAGGCGATCATCTGTTTTGCTGTTTCCTCATCTCTGGTCACAATATTTTGAATACTGCCGCCCAGAGCGGTTTCAATGGCTGTCTGATATTTCTTTTCCACCTGTATAATATCCGCTACTACGCCCTCTATTCCCGGCACCTGGGATTTCTTTTCCATGACTTTCCGGATGCTGATGCCGTATCCGTCATACCGCTCGGCGATATTTTTCAGGGATTCCAGTCTGGAACGGTCTTTGTGGTACTGTTCTCTGGCCTGCTCCAGTTTCTTTACAGTCTCATTGGATTTTTCCTTCCATCCGTCCAGCTTCTTTCCGATCTGCTGTTCCTGCTCTTTCAGCTCCGCGGCTTTCTGTTTTCCCTCTTTCAGCTGCGCCTGATACTGATCACGCACATTTTTCAATGCCTCTTCTTCGCTTTTCTGAGAAAGCAGTCTCTGGTTTAACTGGGCTTTATGGATATTGGCCTGATCCATCATCGTATCGAAATGCTGCTGTCTGGCCTGAACGGACGCCCGCTCATCCAGCAGCTCCATCATTTCGTTCTTTCCGGATTCAATTTCTTCCTCACAGTGGAGGATCTCATTTTTCAGCGCCGAGATCCGGCTATAGATCTCTTCCTTTTTCCGTCCGGTTTCCTCCAGCTGTCCGGTCAGTTCCTCCGCTTCTTTTTCATAGCCTCCGGCAGATGATTTTCGTTCTTCTTCTTCTTTTTTCACTGATTCCAGCCGTTCCTGCAGATGCTCTTTGTTGGTTTCAATGGAATTGATCTGTTCCCTTAAAACATTCAGCCGTCCCTCCAGCTTCTCCTTGTCTGTCCGGGCAGATCCCAGATCCCGGCGCATCTGCTCGATTTCCTGCTCTGACTGACGGATGCTCTCTTCCATCTGCTCATAACGGCTTCGGATCCTGTCATAGGCTTCCTTTGCCTCATTCTGATTTTCTTTGGCAATCCGGGTCTTCTCTTCTACTTCTTCCAGTTCCTTTTCCGTTTCCCCTGTTTCGATCAGAAACAGGTTTACGTCATAGGTTTTCAGCTCATCCTTTTTCTTCAGATATGTTCTGGCCGTCTCCGACTGTCGTTCCAGAGGTCCGATCTGTTTTTCCAGCTCCGACAGGATATCGTTGACACGGATCAGATTCTGCTGCTCATTTTCCAGCTTTTTCTGGGCGGTCTGCTTCCTGCGCTTAAATTTCACGATTCCTGCCGCCTCATCAAAAAGTTCACGCCGCTCCTCCGGCTTGCCGGAAAGGATCCGTTCGATCTGTCCCTGACCGATAATGGAATATCCCTCTTTACCGATACCGGTATCATAGAACAGTTCATTTACATCTTTCAGTCTGCACGCCGTTCCATTGATCAGATATTCGCTTTCCCCGGAACGATAGACACGCCTGGCCACAGTGACTTCATTGTAATCCAATGCCAGCTGGTGGTCCGAATTGTCCAGGGTGATCGCTACGTAAGCGTAACTTTGAGGACGTCTGTTTTCCGTTCCGGCAAAGATCACATCCTGCATACTGGAACTTCGCAGCTGTTTTACTTTCTGTTCTCCCAGCACCCAGCGCACCGCGTCCGCCACATTGCTCTTGCCGCTTCCGTTAGGTCCTACGATCCCGGTAATACCGTTGTGAAATTCAAATATGATCTTGTTGGCAAAAGACTTAAATCCGTGTATCTCAATACTCTTCAGATACATTATTTTCCTCCGTCCTTATGTTTCAGTTTTAAAATAGCCTGATAAGCTGCTTCCTGTTCCGCCGCTTTTTTCGTATGACCTTCTCCTCTTCCCAGAGTCTTATCTCCTATTTTAGCTTCCATGATAAAGCGTTTATCATGATCCGGGCCTTCCTGAGCGACCATGCAGTATTCCAGTTCTCCGTTGTATTCCGCCTGGACAATCTCCTGCAGGATAGTCTTGCTATCATAAAAGAGCTGCATATGCTCCAGATCATCCAGCACATACCGGTGGATAAACTCTTTTGCATTAGCAAAACCACCATCCAGATAGATCGCTCCGATCACCGCTTCAAACGCGTCGGAAAGAATCGATTTTCTCTGTCTGCCTCCTGTCTGATTTTCTCCTTTTCCAAGGAACAGATATTTGCCCAGATCCAGTTTTCTGGTGCAAAAGGCCAGGGTCTGTTCACATACGATACTTGCCCGCATTTTTGTCAGTTCCCCTTCCGGAAGGTCTCTGTGGGCATGATACAAATATTCGCTGGTGATGATCTCCAGCACCGCGTCTCCCAAAAACTCCAGTCTTTCATTGTCTGACAGTTTTTTCAGATGCTTTTCATTGGCGTAGGAACTGTGTGTCAGCGCCTGGCGCAGCAATCCTTCCTGCCGGAAAGTATATCCTGTTTTTTTCTGAAATTCTTTTAAGCTTTCCATAACATCCTCCTGTTTTTTACAGCGAACAGGCTGTTTTAAAACAGTCTTCTGCCTTAAAACAGCCCTGCCGCATTCCGTTTTCTGACTCTATACCGCTTCTTTTATCCGTTCAAAAGCATCGGAAACCGTAACTACTGTTTCCGCCTCATGGGAGGGTATTTCAATTCCGAATTCATCTTCGATCCCCATAATGATCTGAAAGATTTCCAGAGAATCTGCCCCCAGATCATCTGTAAAAGACGCCTCCGGAGTGATTTCTTCCGCCCCGACCCCTAGGACCTGAGATATAATGTCCTGAAGTTTTTCAAATTCCATGATCTTTTCCTCTTCTCTCTGCTTTCGCCTGCGTTCTGTTTTATCAGGGTACTTTGTCAGAGTATTTTCTTACTGATCTTGTTTTTCTTCGTGTTTTCCGATATGATCTTTGATCTTTTCGTTAATCTTCTGCTGACGGAATGTGACGCACTGGATAATGGAATTGCGTATATCTCCGGCTTTGGCGCTTCCGTGGGTCTTTACTACCAGTCCGTTCAGTCCAAGCAGAGGCGCTCCTCCGTACTGAGAAGCGTCAAAAGCTTTCAGTGTCTTTTTCAGAGCCGGTTTGATGAGCAGCGCGCCTATCTTGCTTCGAAGGGTAGACATCAGTCCCTCTTTTACTTTTCGCAGCAGGGTATCCGCAACCCCTTCATAGAGCTTCAGCACAATGTTGCCCGCAAAGGCTTCTGTGACGATTACATCCGCGCCGCCGTGGGGGATTTCTCTCGCTTCGATGCTTCCGATAAAATTAATATCTTCACATTCTTTCAGAAGGGGAAACGTCTCCTTTACAAGCTGATTGCCCTTTTCTTCTTCTGCACCGATATTTAAAATGGCCACTTTGGGTTTTTTCACTCCAATAACATTTTCCATATAAATGGATCCCATCTGGGCAAACTGTACCAGATGAGAAGCCCTTGCATCTACGTTTGCCCCGCAGTCGATCAGCAAAGCCACTCCTTTTTCCGTTGGAATAAGAGGAGCCAGAGGCGGTCTTTCCACCCCTTTGATCCGTCCTACCAGCACCTGGCCTCCAACCAGGATCGCTCCGGAACTGCCGGCGGATACAAAAGCGTCCGCCTCCTGCTTTTTGACCATGTTCATTCCGATCACAATGGAAGACTGTTTCTTTTTGCGGATGGCGTTTACCGGCGGTTCCGCCGTTTCGATCACATCCTCGGCATGTACTACTTCTATCTGTTCTTTTTCATATGTATATTTTTCAAGTTCTTTTTTTACCACATCTTCCTGGCCTACCAGAAATACTTTTATATCTTTTCTTGTCTGGACAGCCTCCACCGTCCCCTTTACGATCTCTGTGGGAGCGTTGTCTCCGCCCATGGCGTCCACTGCCACTTTTATGATTTCAGACATTTTCATCCTCCTTTGGTTTCATTCTGTCTAGTAGAAATATACTATAACAGCGCATGGAATTCAACCGGATTTTCTGCTGCACAGAAATGGATTTTCCTGTACAATGAAAACAGAGCGTCCCAAAGTCATGCAACTTTCAGACGCTCTGTTTTCCTATTGTTTTTCAATACACAGAATCCAAAACAGGATCAGTCTACTGAAATGATCTCTTTTTTGTTATAAGAACCGCAGTTTTTACATACTCTGTGAGGAACCATTAATTCACCACATTTGCTGCATTTTACTAAAGTAGGAGCACTCATTTTCCAGTTTGCTCTTCTTCTATCTCTTCTTCCTTTAGAAGATTTATTTTTTGGACAAATAGACATGTTTACACCTCCATTTACGAACAATCTATACTCATTGGATCTCCCGTATCCTACAGACAAATCCAAACCTGTCCGGCTCTCTTTTGTCTATCACATATCAAATCCAACAATGTACGCTTTTAATCACACTCAAATGATTATACATATATCTTGCGATTTTGTCAATGTATTTTATTCATCATTTTACAACTTCTCATTTTCACCCTGGGCGGACATCTCTTTTTCCGCTTCCATCTGCCTTTTCCGCTCTGCCACTTCTTCCGGTGTCAGTTCTCCCAGAACCATCTTATATTCGTCCAGAGTCATATAATGGGAGAATACTTTTTCCATAATACGGAAGATACAAAATGTAGCCAGCCCCGGGGTCACAATCAGCGGAATGCCCCGGAAACGGATCGTCACAACAACAAAAAATCCCATGATGATCCCCATAATAATAGAGCTGAACAAATGTCGGATTACCAGATACAGGCAGTTTCCCAGCACTACTTTGGCGCTGTCGTCAAACCGTACGCTGTAAGCAAATGTATACATGCCCCATACACACACGTATAAAAACATTACAAAAAACATAAATCCGTACATTCCCATTGCGGAGTCGGTGCCGGCGTTCAGCACCAGCAGATAACGGCTGATGGCCCACAGGATAAATCCCGGTATCAGAATAACGATCCAGCATTTTGTAGAATGTTTAAAATGTTCTTTAAATCCTTCTTTGAAATATTTCCACGTTTCTGTTTTTTTCTGATACAGCACCCGGTGGACCGTTCGATACATGGCGCTGCAGGACGCTCCTATAGTTATAACGGGAATACTGCACACCACCCAGAAAATGCTGATCAAAATAATATTTTTAATATAAAATCCAAGTCCCACGGACTGTGTCTGTTCTGCTCTTTCCATACTTACTCCTGTTTCTGTTACTTTTTCCATTTATCCCCTTTAGGGCATACGGTCAATATAATCGTCGCCGCCGGAGCCATGGAGTACCTCCTGAGCCCTGTCATCCAGCTCCTGATCATATTTTTCTTTTTCTATCCGGAAAAACTCTCTGCGCTGTTCCCAAAGCTCCGGATCCGTATATTCTTTCAGCACATTTTCCAGCAGCACTGACTGGAGAAACGCAATGATCGCCGGCAGGAAAATGATCGTAAATGGGAATCTGTAAAATACCATTACGCACAATACAAACAGCACAAATATAGCCAGTGATTTCAGCGGATGAGTCAGCAGCATGAAATAGCTGGTCTTTACAGAAGTACGTTTATTGTCCCCGTCAAAAAACGACAGGTACGCAAACAGATACGCGCACCATACAAACACAAATAAAAGAAAGACGCTCAGGATCACCAAAACGGTAAGGCCTACAGTCCTCGATGTCTGCATATGATTCCATAAGTACATATTGATCAGAATCAGCGCGGAAATTATCATAAAAGGAATCCATACTGCCACAGTCTTCTTGAACTGTTTCCGAAATTCCCTGAAAAAGGTTTTCGCAGGATATCCCAGGTCATGTCCCAGCACCCAGTCTGCCGCGTGATAAAGGGCCCTGCTGGAGGGTCCGATGGTAAAGACCGGTATACAGCACACCAGCCAAAGCACGCTGAGTATGATGGTGCCTACGATCTTTTGTATTACAGTCATGAATTTCCCGTTATATTCGTATTTTATTTTCAAGCTTTTCTCCTCCAGGTTTTCCAGATACTGTCTTATATCAGATGTGGGAGATCCGCTCAGCCAATCTCCCACATAATTATATCTTTACTCTCTGTTCAAGCCCTGCGGGCACTTCATAAAGTATTTTTCAAAAGGATTATTTCACCAGAGCAACTGTTTCTCTTGCGATAGCCAATTCCTCATTTGTCGGGATCACGCAGACTTTAACTTTTGAGTCCGCAGTAGAGATGATATTGTCAAAGCCTCGTTTTTCATTTGCTTCCGCATCCAGTGTGATGCCAAGGTATCCCAGATAATCCAGTACTTTTTCACGGACAATCGGACCGTTTTCACCGATTCCGGCTGTAAAGGAAATCGCGTCCACCCCGTTCATAGCTGCCACATATGCGCCGATGTATTTTGCCACACGATAGCTGAATACCTCGATAGCTGCAGCTGCCAGTTTATTTCCCTGCTCCATTGCGTCTTCCAGATCACGGAAATCGCTGGACAGTTTGGAAATACCGTATACGCCGGATTTTTTATTCAGCACGTCCATTACGCCGTCAATATCAAGATTTTCTTTTTTAGCGATAAACTCCATGATAGCCGGATCAATATCTCCGGAACGTGTTCCCATTACAAGTCCTTCCAACGGAGTCAGACCCATGGATGTATCTACGCATTTTCCGTTCAATACTGCGCTGATGGAAGCGCCGTTGCCCAGATGCGCAACAATGATCTTGGAATTTTCCAGATCCATTCCAAGGAATTTTGCTGTATGTTTAGAAACAAAGCTGTGGCTTGTACCATGGAAGCCATATCTTCTTACTTTGTATTTTTCGTAATATTCATAAGGAAGTCCGTACAGATAAGCTTTTTCCGGCATTGTCTGATGGAAAGCGGTATCAAATACACCTACCATCGGTACGCCCGGCATCAGTTCTTTACATGCGTTAATGCCGATCAGGTTGGCCGGATTGTGCAGAGGCGCAAGCTCGTTGCATTCTTCTACTGCTTTCAGCATCTCATCGGTAATGATAGCGGAAGAAGCGAATTTTTCTCCGCCATGTACGATTCTGTGTCCTACAGCTCCTACTTCGTCCAGACTCTTGATAGCGCCGGTTTTTTCATTTACCAGAGCGTGAAGAACAAGCTGGATCGCTTCTTTATGAGTAGGCATCGGAGCTTCTGTGATTTCTTTGTCCAGTCCCTCTTTCTGGTAAGTCAGACGTCCGTCGATACCGATCCTTTCACAAAGTCCTTTTGCCATCACTTCTTCTGAAATGGAATCGATCAGCTGGTATTTCAGTGAAGAACTTCCGCAGTTAATTACTAAAACATTCATTATTTTTTACTCCCTTCAATTTATCTTGACCTCTGTCAGATTTTCCGGACCGGAAATGCCTTTTGGGTTTCCTTTATTAAACTTTACCAGTCCGAAAATAAGTATGCATTTTTATTATAGTACAATCTCACAAATTGGCAAGACATATTCTGGGATTTTCACAGTTTTTTATGTACTTTTCCCCATACTTTTTCGTCAATCCCAAAGCAGCAGCCGGCTCCCTTATCTTGTGGCGGAGCAAAAAATCTGGTAGAATTTCAACACAACATAAGTAATCAGAAAGAATGTGATATTTTATGAAAATTGCCGGCATTATCGCAGAATACAATCCTTTTCATAACGGTCATGCCTATCATATAGAAGAAACACGAAAACAGACAGGCTGCGATTACATTATCGCAGTCATCAGCGGTGATTTCGTCCAGCGGGGCGCCCCTGCGTCTTCCGACAAATACATCCGTACCCGTACGGCTCTGCTGGGAGGCGCGGATCTGGTGCTGGAACTGCCGGTCTGCGCAGCTGTCTCCAGCGCGGAAACCTTTGCCCGGACAGGGGTTCGTCTCCTTGACAGTCTGAACTGCGTAAATTTCCTCAGCTTTGGCTGCGAAACAGACAGAAAGGAGCTTCTTTCCTCCCTTGCCCGGTTGTTCGCCCAGGAGCCTCCCGCATTTTCCAGAGGACTATCTTCCTATTTAAAACAGGGATATTCCTTTCCCGCGGCAAGGGCCAAAGCTGCGGCGGATCATTTGCGTTCCGAAGAATGTCTGGACCTGTTGTCCCGGCCAAACAACATCCTGGCTATCGAATACCTGAAGGCACTGGAAACCTCCAGCCTCTCTCCCTGCTTTATCCGGCGCAGGGGCCAGGACTATCACAGCACCAATACCGGCAAAGGCTTTTGCTCCGCCACCGCTTTGCGCCGGGAGATCCGCGCAGGAGGAGACCTTTCCCGGCTCTTTGCCCGTCAGATGCCTCCGGCCTGCGCCTGCGCTCTTTTGAAATGGGCAGAATACTTTTCCTTTCTGGAAGAAAACGACTTTTCTTCTCTGCTGCAGTACAAGCTTCTGCTCTCTTTTGGACATTATGAAGATTTTACCGACGGAAACCGGACGTTCGCCAACCGGCTCGCCCGGCTGTGGGAATCCTGTACTTCTTTTGACAGCTTCTGCAGCATATGCAAATCAAAAGAACGCACTTATACCGCAGTGAGCCGTTGCATGATCCGCATACTCCTGGACATCAGGGAAAAGGAAATGGATCTTTTGAAGGAACTTCACTGGGCACCCTACGCCCGTATTCTCGGTTTTCGCAGATCCGCCGCCCCGCTGCTGGATGTGCTGAAAGGCAGCAGCATTCCGGTAATCCGGAAACTTTCCTCAGACTGCCGGGATCTTACCGAAAGCCAAAAAGCCCTGCTGGATCTGGATATTCGCAGCGCTCATATTTACAACGGGGTCCTTTCCCGGAAATCCGGCCTCAGTGTAAAAAACGAATTTCGCCAGCCCCTTGTTTATTTGTAGCGGCATCTGTCAGTCCCGTTAATGCTTCCGGGACTGACATTTTTATACTCTTTACTTTCATTTTTTTATCATTTGACGGTATACCCGTCACTATGCCTCCAAAAAATGAATAATTTGAGTTCATTTCCTTCATTTTTCTTGTCTTTTTCTTAACAATCTCCAGCATATTTCCTAATTTTTGCATGAAATAAATTTTCATCTTGCAGTTTTTTGACTTTTCCAATATAATTATTTTGTTAGAGTTTTTATCTGTTTTTTACATGCAGGACTCTGACAAATAAATCTGAGGGGATTTAAAATATGAACAAAACGATCAAACCATTCAAAAAGGTTCTGGTGGCGAACCGAGGCGAAATCGCCATCCGTGTATTCCGGGCGCTGAACGAGCTTGGGATCACTACTGTAGGTGTCTTTTCCAAAGAAGACCGCTACGCGCTCTTTCGTTCCAAAGCGGATGAATCTTATCCGTTAAATCCGGAAAAAGGTCCCATTGACGCTTATCTGGACATTGACACCATTATCAAGATCGCCCTTGCGGCAAATGTAGACGCAATCCATCCGGGGTATGGCTTTTTATCGGAAAACCCCGACTTTGTGGATGCCTGCGAAAAAAACGGCATTATCTTTATCGGACCTTCCAGCCGCATTATGAACGCCATGGGAGATAAAATATCTTCCAAGCAGATGGCTATTGAGGCCCAGGTCCCGATCATTCCAGGTGTTGACCATGCCATCAAGGAATACGAAGAAGCAAAGAAAATCGCCCTTGAGGTCGGTTTCCCCATTATGCTGAAAGCATCCAATGGCGGCGGCGGCCGGGGTATGCGTATTGTCAACTGCGTGGAAGACCTTGCCAAAGAATTTGAAGAGGCGAAAAACGAATCCAAAAAAGCTTTCGGGGATGACAAGATTTTTATCGAGAAATATCTGCGCAGTCCGAAACATATCGAAGTGCAGATCCTGGGAGATAATTACGGCAATGTAGTCCACCTTTTTGACCGTGACTGCTCCGTGCAGCGCCGTCATCAGAAAGTTGTGGAATACGCTCCCGCTTTTTCTGTTCCGGACGAAACAAGACAGATCATATTTGACAGCGCGATCCGCCTGGCCAAAAAGGTGTCCTACCGCAACGCCGGCACCCTGGAATTTCTTGTTGACGCAGATAACAATCCTTACTTTATAGAAATGAACCCCCGTATTCAGGTAGAACATACCGTTACGGAAATGATCACAGGCATTGATCTGGTACAGTCACAGATTCTGATCGCTGAGGGATACAGCCTTGATTCCAAAGAAATCGGCATTCCTTCCCAGGATTCTATCCACTGTATCGGATATGCCATCCAGACCCGTGTCACCACAGAGGATCCCAGCAATAACTTCCTCCCTGACACAGGCGAGATTACGGTATACCGTTCCGGTTCCGGAAACGGCATCCGTCTGGACGGCGGAAACGCCTATACAGGCGCTGTCATCTCTCCCTTTTATGACAGCCTCCTTGTAAAGGCTATTTCCCACGACCGTACTTTTGAGGGCGCTGTGCGTAAATCTATCCGCGCTATGCGTGAAATGCGTATCCGAGGCGTCAAAACCAATATTCCGTTCCTGATCAATGTGCTGAACCATCCTACCTTCATAAGCGGAAAATGTTACACCACATTTATCGAGGAGACTCCGGAACTGTTCCAGCTGGAACAGAGCCAGGACCGCGCCACCAAGATCATCGAATTTCTCGGTGACAGGATCGTCAACTCCAATAACGGTCCAAAAGGCTTTTTCGAAAACCGGGTGCTTCCAAAATACGATAAAGAAGCTCCTGTTTACGGCGCCAGAGATGAGTTTTTAAAACTGGGTCCGAAGGATTTCATGCAAAAGATCAAAGACGCGAAAAAGCTGTATGTAACCGATACAACTATGCGTGACGCCCAGCAGTCCCTTATGGCTACCAGAATGCGTTCCAAAGACCTGTGCGGCGCGGCTTACGCCACAAACGCCTTTATGCAGAACGCATTTTCCGTAGAGGCATGGGGCGGCGCCACATACGATACCGCTTACCGTTTCCTGAAGGAATCCCCATGGAAACGTCTGGAACTTCTGAGAAAAAGGATGCCAAACACCCTGATCCAGATGCTCCTGCGGGCGTCCAACGCAGTAGGATACAGCAACTATCCGGACAATGTGGTACAGGAATTCATCCGTATTTCCGCCAAACGCGGCATTGATGTATTCCGTATTTTCGACAGTCTCAACTGGGTAGAAAATATGAAGATGCCTATTGAAGAGGCTCTGAAAACAGGCAAGATCGTAGAGGGAACCATCTGCTACACCGGAGATATCTCCAGCCCTGACGAAACCAAATATACTCTGGATTACTATGTGAAAAAAGCACGGGAATTGGAAGCCCTGGGCTGTCACGCCATCGCCATCAAAGATATGGCCGGACTGTTAAAACCTCTTGCGGCAAGGACTCTTGTTTCCACTTTAAAAGAAGAAATCCATGTACCCCTGCATTTACATACTCACGACTCCACAGGGAACGGCGTAAGCACCGTACTCATGGCCGCGGGAGCAGGTGTGGATATTGTGGACCTGGCTATCGAATCCATGTCTTCCCTTACCAGCCAGCCTTCTATGAACGCTGTTGTGGAAGCTTTAAGAGGCACAGAGCGCGATACAGGGCTGAAATTTGAAGAACTGGACGAGCTCAGCCGTTACTACGGCAGGATTCGAAAAGTATACGCGGCCTTTGAAAGCGATATGAAAGCTCCAAATGCGGAGATTTACAAATACGAGATCCCGGGCGGTCAGTATTCCAACCTTCTTGCTCAGGTTACAAGCATGGGTTCCGCAGATGATTTTGAGGCCATCAAGTCTCTTTACAAAGATGCAAATGAACTTCTGGGCAATATTGTAAAGGTTACTCCTACTTCCAAAGCAGTAGGTGATCTGGCGATTTTTATGTATAAAAACGGTCTGACAAAAGACAATATCCTGACAGACGGAGCAAGCCTCTCCTACCCGGATTCTGTTGTGGACTATTTCCACGGCATGATGGGACAGCCGGACGGCGGATTCCCTGATCAAGCAGCTGTCCGACGGCGCGGACTCCAAGGAGCTTCAGAAGATCGTACTGAAAGACATCGAGCCCCTTACGGAGCGTCCCGGCAAGCTTCTTCCTCCGGTAGATCTGGAAGCAATCAAGAAGCACCTGATCGAAAAATACCACTATGAGGATAAAAGCGATGAGGTCATGGAGCAGAAAGCCATCAGCTATGCTCTGTATCCGAAAGTTTACGAAGACTACTGCGACCATTTTGAAATGTACAACGATGTGACACGTCTGGAAAGCCACGTATATTTCTATGGTCTGCGCAAAGGCGAAGAAACTTATCTGACCCTGGGCGAAGGCAAACAGGTGCTTATCAAATATGTGGAAGAAAGCGATCCGGATCCCAACGGCGTACGTATCCTTTCCTTCCTTGTAAACGGCTCCGTGCGTACTGTACGTATCCAGGATAAGAATCTGGAAGTAAAATCCGACAACAAGCTGAAAGCAGACAAGTCCAATCCAGGACATCTTGGTTCTTCTATACCGGGTACAGTGGGCAAGATCCTTGTAAAAGAAGGAGATACCGTAACCGTCAATATGCCTCTGATGACTGTAGAAGCCATGAAGATGGAAACTACCGTTGTTTCCAAGGTCAACGGAAAGGTAGACAAGATCTACGTATCCGCGGGAGACAGCGTAAATCAGGACGACCTGCTTATCTCCTTTGTAGTTGACGAAGAAGATACTGAGGATAAATAATCCTCAGAAGTACAAAAAAGCAAAACATTAATACAAAACAATTAATATCATAACAATACTTAATTTTACCAATACAATTTCTGAAACAATCATACAAAAAAGCAAAGAAAAGGTCTCCGGCACCGATCCTGTTTTCGGATCTGTGTCGGGGACCTTTTCCTTTATCTTCTATATCTTCTATTTTTACATTTATACGTTGTCGTCTTTCAGGGCATCCGCCACATTTTCCTTTTCCAGACGCTTCAGAGCGTACATCATGGAAAGAAAAACTACGAGAAATACGCAGATCACAGCGGCGGCTACAGAAACCCATGGCAGCGTAAATACAGAGTCCACTGTATTGAGCACAATACAGTAAAGGATCACTGTCACCACAAAGGATATGGGCAGCCCCCAAAGAAGTGCTCGCACGCCGTACAGGATACATTCATACCGGAGCATTTTGCGTATTCCCTTCCGGGACATGCCGATACTTGCCAGCATAGCAAAATCTCTTCTGCGCAGAGCGATATTGGTAGTCATTGTATTAAAAACATTGGCGATCGCGATCAGCGTCATAATCACAATAAATCCGTATGAAAATACGTTTATAATCAGAACAATATTCCGATTGCTCTCCTCCTGAGCACGCAGATCATAAAAGGTATCGTCATCCACGGCCTCTCCATAGGACTGGAGTACTGCCTTAAGAGCAGGCATCATTTCTCCGTAATCCGAAGCTTTAAAATAACAGGTGTCCCCCAGGCCTTTATTGGGATCCAGCATTCTCCGTGGATA
The DNA here is from genome assembly GCA_930989305.1 of uncultured Roseburia sp. Classification (GTDB taxonomy): domain Bacteria; phylum Bacillota; class Clostridia; order Lachnospirales; family Lachnospiraceae; genus Brotonthovivens; species Brotonthovivens avistercoris. Next base: position 30,545 of record CAKNLF010000020.1, read on the forward strand.
AATCAGCACCATACTGTCGCCGCTCTCTCCGACCACTCCCAAAGGCAGCTCTGTTACCCGGTCTCCCAGCTGGATTTCCTCCGTTGTCACAGGAACGCATATTGCCCCCTCTATGGTTCCTTCTTCTGAATATATAACGTTTTCCGGCGGCGTATCTTCCGGCACATACTGATATACATATTCTTTTTTTCCGTTTTCTCCGGTGATCCAGGCCGCTGTTTCCACCCGGTATCCGTCTTTCTCAGGCGCCGGATCTATGAGGCGGATAGCGCTCACATCCGATTTCAGATACTCATACCGGCTTGTAAGCCTCTCTCCCCCATCCATGGACCAGTAAGTTTCCGTCCCTTCATTGTACACAAGAGCCGGGACTGTTTCCCGGTCCAGATAGACAGATTCATCCAGTCCCTGCTGGCGCACAAAATCTTCATAGTCCTCATCATCCAGATAAAAGGTGTAAAGATTCAGCACCCATCTGCCGTCCCCGGAATTACTCAGATATTTTCCAGCTTCCCGCTCCATTGTCTCCTGGGCACTGATATAGCTTTCAGCCAGCCAAGACTCATCTATCATAACGTTTCCCATATCCAAAGAGCTTCGGGCCATAGCCTCCACCCCCCTGGCATCTTTCAGGTCCCTCAGCATTCCTTCCTCATATTCATAAGGCAGCGTATACATTACATCATAATTTCCAGTGTTCATTCCGATTTCAAAAGTGCTGCGCAGATACATACTGTAGCTGCTTACAGACAGGAACAGTATAATACTCAGGGTCAGAGACACAATAGTAGTACGGTAACGTCTGCGGCTTCGAAGGAAATATTTTTTCCCAAGGACTCCCTCCATGCCAA
>CAKNLF010000021.1 GCA_930989305.1 uncultured Roseburia sp.
CCATATATCCTCCGACAGAGCCGTTCTGTCTGGAAGTAAGATCTCCGTTGTATCCTTCTTTCAAAGGTACGCCGATCTCATTCGCCACTTCATATTTAAATTTATTTAAAGCGGCTCTCGCTTCCGGTACAGAAGCTTTGTTTGAAGATGTTCCTGACATTTTTGTTTCCTCCTGTGTAACTGAACTGTTATTTTTTCTGTAGTTTCGGAAAAAAACATGTTTTTTCTTTGCAGCTGCAGTCATAGTATGTGTGTTACGTGACAAACTTACACAGGTAAAATCCGGTATTTTTGATTTTTCTTTAGAACCTTTTGCTGTACAGAAACGCTGTTTTTCAAAATAAAAAATGAACCCTCTACAGGTTCATTTTTTCACCGAATTCTTTCTGATAAGCAAGAAGTCTCTTTTTTAATTTTTTATAAGGTTCCTGATCCAAGGCGTCTTCTTCCTGCATGATCATCCCCGCTTCGTAAGCTGCTGTTTTCAGCAGATCAGAGTCCTGAAAAACGTCCGCCAGACGGAAGGAAAAATCGCCGCTTTGGCGGATCCCGAAGAAATCTCCCGGTCCCCGAAGTTTCAGATCCTGGCTGGCGATTTCAAATCCGTCATTGGTCCTGTTGAGGATATCCAGCCTTTTGTTCTGCCGGCTGTTTCCGGAACCGTCTATCATAATACAGTAAGACTGGTCTTTTCCCCGTCCTACCCGTCCGCGCAGCTGATGGAGCTGAGCCAGGCCGAACCGTTCCGCGTTCTCGATCATCATAACGGTTGCGTTTGGCACATCCACTCCTACTTCTACTACAGTTGTGGAGACCAGCACCTGTATTTCATTTTTTAAAAACGCTTCCATGATCCGGTTTTTTTCTTCCGGTTTCATTTTCCCGTGGAGGTACTCCACCTGGCATATTCCCTGAAAGATCTTTTTCAGTTCTTTTGCGTAATCCAGCACATTTTCCCCTTCCATGGTCTCGGAAGCTTCCACAAAGGGACAGATCACATAGGCCTGGTGGCCTGCCATCACCTCTTTTTCGATAAATTCATATGCTTTTTTCCGATAACCGGTGTTGACTACACAATTTTTTATGGGCAGTCTCGCAGCCGGTACCTGATCGATCACTGAAATATCCAAATCGCCGTACAGGATGATCGCAAGAGTCCGCGGAATCGGCGTAGCGCTCATTACCAGTATATGAGGGCGCTGCCCTTTGTCTGAAAAACTTTCTCTCTGTCTGACCCCAAACCGATGCTGCTCATCAGTAATGACAAGGGCCAGGTTTTCATACTCCGGTTTTTCCTGGATCAGCGCATGGGTGCCTATGATCAGAGCAGGAGATTCTTCTCTGAGTTTTTCATAGGCTTCTCTCTTTTCCTTTGCCGTCAGAGAACCTGTCAGCAATATCACCGGGAAATCCAGTCCCTGTTCCTTGCACAGAGCGGTAAGTTTCTCATAATGCTGTCTGGCCAGCACGTCGGTGGGAGCCATCATCGCCGCCTGATATCCCTGATCCGCCACATCAAACATAGCTAAAAAAGCCACGATCGTCTTTCCGGATCCTACGTCTCCCTGGATCAGCCGCTGCATTACATAGCCGCTGCGCATATCTCTTTTTACGTCTTCCAGAGCTTTCAGCTGGGCGTCTGTCAGACTGTAGGGAAGCTTTTTCAGGATTCTGGAGCACAGTCCGCTGTCGCCGATGGAATATGCGGATTTGGTCCTTGCAGCTGCCTCTTTCCCGTAACGCATCCCCAGGACAAAAAAGAGAAATTCGTCAAAGACGAGCCGGTTCCTTGCCGTAATACAGCTTTCTTCATCCTGGGGATAATGGATATTTTTCATTGCGAAATTATATTCGCATAAATGATTTCTTGCCCGGATATCTTCCGGAAGATATTCCAGTTCCAGGGCGATATCATCCAGACAGGTGTGAACGGTTTTCTGGATCAGATGATTGGTAAGTCCTCCTGTAAGCGGATAAACCGGCTGCAGCGTCCGGCTGACCGCCTGGTATTTTTCCGGTTCAAAGATTTCCGGCTGATCCATAGTCAAAATCCCTTTTTTCTGATGTACAATGCCGTAAAAAATATAACTTTTTCCCGCTTCCAGCAAACTGCGCACATAGGGGCTGCGAAACCAGTTCAGCCGCATTCTGCCGGAATCATCCCGGATATCTGCGGTCACAAGCTGAAGCCGGCTGCCAGGCACCATGGACGGTTTCTTTGCAATCTTCCCGATTACCGCGCATTTTCGTTCCGCAACAGCCTGCCCCACAGGTCCGGGTTCCGGGAATTTTTCATAATCCCGTGGAAAATACAGGAGTATATCACGTACTGTGTATACTCCTGCTTTATGAAACATTTCTTCTGTTTTTGCTCCGATCCCTTTGATCTCTCTGATACTGGAATCTAGATTCATATATGCCTCCTGTTACTCTACGGAAAGAACATAGTAGTAAATCGGCTGGCCTCCGAATGTGATATCCATTTCACACTCCGGGTACTTTTCCTGAATGTAGCTGCCAAATTCTTCCGCGTCTTCCCGGGTTACATCTTCTCCGTAATAAACGCTGATAAAAGAAGATTCTTCATCTACCAGCTGAGCCAGCAGATCTTTTAATACCTGTTTCAGATCCGATCCCACTGACAGGATCGCGGAATCTCCGATTCCCATATAGTCCCCTTCTGTGATCTCTTTGCCTTCGATCACCGTATCCCGGACTGCATAAGTCACCTGACCGGTCTTGATCTGTCCGATCGCTTCCTCCATGGAAGCAAGATTTTCCTGAGCGCTCTGCTCCGGAATAAAATTGATCATGGCGCTGATACCCTGGGGAATGGTTTTTGTGGGAACAACAATGATCTGTTTGTCCTCTGCCAGAGATGCCGCCTGCTGAGCCGCCAGGATTATATTTTTATTATTCGGAAGAATAAAAATGGTTTTTGCGTTTACGCTGTCAATGGCATTGAGCATATCTTCTGTGCTGGGGTTCATGGTCTGTCCCCCTTCAATGATATAATCTACTCCAAGACCCTTGAACACTTCCGACAGACCTTCTCCAATAGATACGGAAATAAATCCGAAGTCTTTGGGAGGTTCCTTTTCTTTTGCTTTGCGGGCGTCTTCCTCTGCCTGCTGGGCAGCCAGACGGCTGGCGTCTTTGATCAGTTTTTCCTGATGTTCTTCCCGCATATTATCAATCTTGATCCTGCTTAAGGATCCATGTGTCAGCGCCTTCTGGATAACAAGACCGGGGTCATTAGTATGTACATGTACCTTGACGATCTCGTCATCTGCCACCAGCACAATGGAATCTCCCAGTTCCTGAAGGAACTGTTTGAATTCTTCTTCCTCTTTTTCGCTGAGCGGTTTTTTCAATACAATAATAAATTCGGTGCAGTAACCGAATTTGATCTCTTTTTCTGTTTCCTCAGATATTTTGATCACACCGGATGACGCAGACGGAGTATCAATGGAATAATCGATCTCTTTTCCAAGATAAGCGTTGTAAGCGCCTTTCAGCACTTCCACCAGACCCTGTCCGCCAGAGTCTACCACACCCGCTTCTTTCAGCACAGGAAGCATGTCCGGCGTTTTTGCCAGCACCCGTTCCGCTTCCGCGATAATTGCCTGCATATAGGCGGCCATATCATACTTGTCGTTGCAGGAAAGCTCGATCGCTTTGTCCGCAGCGCCTCTTGCCACTGTGAGGATTGTTCCCTCTTTCGGCTTCATAACCGCTTTATAAGCAGTCTCACAGGCACGCTCAATGGCGTCACAGAGCACGATTTTATCAATTGTCGTGCAGTTTTTGATCACTTTTGTAAATCCGCGGAAGAGCTGGGACAAAATAACCCCTGAGTTTCCTCTCGCTCCACGCAGAGACCCGGAAGAAATTGCTTTAGATAAAGATTTCATATCGGGATTTTCTATCGCGCTTACTTCCCGGGCGGCAGCCATGATCGTCATGCACATATTTGTGCCGGTATCTCCGTCCGGAACCGGAAACACATTTAATTCATTGATCCATTCCTGTTTTGCGTCAAGATTTTTGGCTCCGGCCAAAAACATTTTTGCCAGAAGCTTTGCATCTAATGTCGCATTTTTCACAATCTCGTCCTCCTTAGTCGATCACTCTGACTCCTTCTACAAAAATATTGATCTTTTCGATCTTCATGCCCGTAAAAGATTCTACTTTATATTTTACAGTGGAGATCAGGTTGTCCGCTACAGTTTCAATGTTTACACCGTATGAAATGATCACATGGAAATCCAGTGTGATCTTGTTGTCGTTGATCGATACGGAGATTCCATGATGAAGGTAATCTTTTTTTAACAGTTTTACCAGCCCATCTTTTACATTGACTGCAGCCATACCTACAATGCCGAAACATTCTACGGCAACCGTCCCGGCATATGTAGAAACAACTTCCGGTTCGATACTTACCGTACCCAGCGCATTGTTCATGATTCCTCTCATAATTATCCTCCAATCATCCTGATTTTATGTTTTTCCAGTTATTGAAACTGTTATATTCACTTAGGATATTATAACCATTTTCCTAACAAATGAAAATAACAATTTGAAAAATATTTTATTTTTTTTAAAATATTCTTGCATTATGTAAATGTATCTGTTAGAATACTCTTGTTGTGAGCTTATAGAGGCTTAGTAAACGCAAGGAGGTGCAATTATGGCAAAATGCAGTATTTGTGGAAAAGGCGCTCATTTCGGATGCAATGTGAGCCATTCTCATAGAAGATCAAATAGAATGTGGAAATCCAACATCAAAAAAGTGAAATGTAACGTTAATGGTACACATAAATCCTTATATGTTTGTGCTTCTTGTTTAAGATCAAATAAAGTAGAAAGAGCATAATCAGAAAGAGAATGCAGGCTGTCTTCGGACAGCCTTTTTCTATATTCTCCAAAACAAGCCGCCCGGAGACCGCTGCTCTCACTTCCAGTGTTTTCCGCAGCAGTACAGATTATATCCGATGATCAGAAAGAGGGCTATGATAATGATCCCCACAAAAATATTGGGCATCAGCATCATAAGTATCATCCCCGCGGCAACCCAGAATAAAATAAATCCTATCATTTCCTTCATCATGCTCACGTCCCAGATTTGATATCTGTTTTACATTATATGAAGGAATGACAGGATTCTTTCCATCTCTTCTGCTCTTTTGGCTTATTCTTCCGTGTTTAAGATTGTTTTCATTTCTTCCGCAGCCTTTTTGCGGGCTTCTTCTTCCATTTTCGCACCTTCGGGATCTTTCTTTTTCTGAATCTGTTTCATAAACTTGTCCACAAAATCAGGCACCATATCCAGAAGCTTTGAGATACCGTCGTTGTCTTTTACACTGACCATTTTCGTGATTCCGTTCTGGATCACAAGCACTGCACAGGGAGACATTTTTCCTCCGATACCGCCTGCGCAGTTGCGCTTCTTTTCCCCCGAAAAAGATCCGGCGCCGATTCCGAAAGATACATCCACCAAAGGCAGGATAATCGTCTCGCCAATATGGATGGCCTCTCCTACCACTGTTTTTGAGGAAAGAAAGCTGTTCATCCCCTGGATCAGGGAATCCACTGTTGTATGAAATGAATTGTCTGTCATAATTGCAGTACCTCCGTTTCTAATTTAGCTTTAATGATTTTATGAATGCCCGGAACTCTTTTTCCTTTAAAATCCCCAGGGCAAATATCAGAAGATGTATGATGCGGATATGTCCGCTGATCTGAAACGTTCCCCGGATATAAGTCTCATCCGTTTCAAAATCCGGCACCAGAATAAATTCTTCGTACTGGTAAAGAAAAAACAGCCAGCTGATCCCTCCCAGTACTTTTCCCGTAACAGAAGGATCTGAAAAACCAAAGGTCAGCTCGGCTTTCAGTTTTCTGGGACGGATATGATAAAACAGACGCTTTACCTTTGGAAGCAGCAGTCCGATCAGATTTTTATCCCGGATATCTTTTACAATTTCCAGCACTTTTTTACATATCTTCCACACTCTGGAAACCCGATTCTCCTCCTGCGGTTCAAAAGCCGTACTTTTCATTTCCGGACCCACAGTCTGTTCCGGCTGTTTTCCGGACGCTTCTGTCTGCCCCTGGGCTTCCGGTTTCCGCGCCGGTTCCTGTTTCCTCTCTCTCGCGCCTTCAGGATCCAGTATGATCCTGGATTTTTGCTTTTCCCGTTTTTTCTGAAATTTCGCTTTTTCTTTTTCTCGTTTTTTTGCCTGCTTTTTTTCTTTTCTGTCTTTCCTTTTTTCCCGCTGTCCGGGATCCAGTATTCCGGTACGTCTTCCCAGAATATATATCCCGTAACGAAGCTCCTCCTGATCTGTATGTTCCGCCCGAAACTGTATCAGCCCGAGCATCCAGCTGATTCGAGCCTTATATTTTTTGGCCTCAATATCGCCGCTTCCCTGATATCGTACCGGTACAAACAGGATACAGGCCACAACAGCAAGAAAAGCCAGAAGGATGATCAGCAGGACGATTCCTGTTATTTTAAGAATGCTCAGCAATACTGCCATTACTTACCTCAATTTTTATTCGGTCTTTTCAATTCAAAAAAACTGTAATAATCAATTGTTTTTGTTTTTTCATACATTTGAGCTGTAATCTGTTCCAGCAGGGCGAAAGACGCCGGTCTGCTCTCAGCCAGCCCGATCACGCACAGCTCCTCTTTCGGATAATTCTTCTGAAGCAGGAAGGGCGACGGGATGATTTCCGGATTTCCCGCCCGGTCCATGGGAAGGACCAGAAGAAAAACCCCCTGTTGTGCTATGTTGTGCATAATTTTCCATTTTATACGCCGGTAATTCCGTCTGACGCCCCGCCCGAGAAAGATCCGGTCACTCCATAACATAAAATTCCTCCGTTTATATTGGGAATTCTTGCCAGAATCTCTTAAAAATATTTCTTGTTTCCCCACAAATTGCTTTTTTTCAGATCCAGATATTCGTTATAGGCCTTTTCCAGTATCTGCTTTTCGTTGGCGAATTTCAGCAGATGATAGGCCTCATGATATTTGTAATATCCGGAATCCACAAAATATTCTTCTTTCTGGGGTTTGCTGTAATAGCTGTCCGACATCATCAGATACCAGTGCACCTGCTTTTCCACTGTGTCCTGGGAAATGGAAAAGGTATACTGGCTTTTTCCGATATATTTGATAATCGTAGCGTCTGCTCCCGTTTCTTCTTTCACTTCTCGTGTAGCAGTATCTTTATACTCCTCGCCCGGTTCCACCGTCCCTTTCGGCAAAACCCATCCCTCGTATTTGTTTTTATAATTTTTGTATAATACTAAGATCTTTCCTCGGAATATAACCACACCACCACAACTGGTTGCTTCGATCATTGCAATCCCTCCTGATGTGGTATAAATCTGCATTCAGTATACCTCTTTTAAGGAGAACATGCAACTGTGTTTCAGGCTTCCGCCTTCTCCGGACCGGTTATGATTTTGTATTAAAATAAGTATCAAATACTTTTTTCGCCACAGGAACTGCGGATGAACTTCCGGATCCGCCCTTTTCTACGATCACCGCAATGGCGATATCCTCATAAGAATCTTTTGATCCATAGCCTACAAACCATCCGTGGCTGTGTCCCTGCTCATCATACTCCGCGGAACCGGTTTTTCCCGCTGCGTCATAACTCTGTCCTGACAGGGCGGAAGCGGTGCCCTCTGATACCACTCCTTCCATCAGTTCCTGCAGGATCCCCGCTTCTTTCTCCGATATGATAGATCCGTACTCGGAAGGCTTATAATTGCGGATGGCAATGCCTCCGTCATTTTCGATCCGGTCTATGATATAAGGTTTCATCACAACCCCTCCGTTGTCTACCGCGCCTGCGATCATCGCCATATGCAAAGGCGTAACGAGAGTTTTTCCCTGTCCGATGGCAGTCTGCATGATCTCGCCGGTGCTGGCGTCTGTTCCAAGAGAAAATCTGCTCTTGTTTGTGGTCAGCGAAGTGGGAAGGTTCTTATTAAACAGCATATCGTCCGCAAGAGAAGCGTATTTTTTCAGGTTCAGATCCAGTCCGATAGTGGCAAAAGCACTGTTGCAGGATTTGGCAAACGCCGTTTTAAAGTCCTCCTGTCCGTGAACGCTGTTGTTGTAACAGTGTATCACCTGGCCATCAGCTTCCACGCTTCCTTCACAGTCAAAGGTGAAATTATTATTTACGCCGTTTTCACGGATATATTCCAAAGCAGTAACGATCTTAAAAGTGGATCCAGGCGGATAAAGTCCCTGAGTAGCGCGGTTTAAAAGCACGGAACTGTCCTCGTCGGATACGATGGAATCCCATTGTTCTTCCAGTGTATTGGGATCAAAATCCGGTTTGGACACCATAGCCAGTATCTTTCCCGTTGAAGGTTCCAGCACTACTACAGCTCCGTCCTGATTGCCAAGGGCATCATAAGCTGCTTTCTGTATCCGGTAATCCAGTGTGGACACCACTGTGTCCCCCTGATTTTTTTCATCCCGGATATCGTTCATGATCTGCACAAGGAAAAAGGAATGAGACCGGAGCAGGCGGAAATTGGCCTGGGATTCTATACCGGATTTGCCATTATTCACATAGCCTACAGCATGGGCGAACATATCTCCGTAAGGATAATTCCGGCTTTCTGTCCCGTCGCTTCCCACAACAGTCTCAGCCAGCACTTCCCCGTCGCTGGAAACAATATCCCCCCGGACTACATGTTCAGCGTACAGATCTGCCCTGGCATTATAAGGACTGTTGATGACTTCTTCACTTCTGAAAACCTGAAAGTAAATAAAATAGGCGATCAGGATCAGAAAAATAGCCAGAAAAAGGTATGTGATCACCGCGAATTCCCGATTTCGTCCTGTTTTACCAGATTTCGTCGATATCCTCCTCGTCGAACCGCGATTTTCTTCCTTTTCGCTGTCCTGATCCAGATCGATCATTTCGATCGTTTTTCGGACGCCCTGTCTTTCCCGGCGTCTGCTCAGCTGTTTTGATTGTTTTTCTTTTTTTGGATTTCTGAACGGTGTTGCTTTTTTCATCAGACTCTCCTTCATCCTGTCTTAAAATATAAAGTCCCTGGATAATTGCGAACAAGATCATCGTGCACAGCAGGGAACTGCCTCCATAGCTGACAAAGGGAAGGGTAACCCCCGTTGAGGGAATGCATTTCGTCACGCCTCCGATGGTGAGAAATACCTGAAACCCGTACACGGTCCCCAGCCCCAGGGCGATCAGTTTGTAGAACTGGTCTTTGATCTGCATGGCAATATTCAGCGTCATAAGAAAACAGCTGAAACATACCAGGATGATACACAGCGCAAATACTCCACCCATTTCCTCGGAGATCGCGGCAAATACAAAATCCGATTCCGGAACCGGAATACTGTCGGGCATTCCCTGATACAGTCCCATGCCAGCCCATCCGCCGGTTCCGATGGCAAACAGAGACTGGGCGACCTGCCACCCTCCTCCTTCTATATTGGCAAAGGGATCTTTCCACGCCTGAATACGGACACGGACATGAGAAAATAATTTTCCGGCCACAAGAGCCGCCAGCGCTCCAAGTCCCAGTCCTCCAAGGAAATACAGCGGATTTCTGGTTGCCACATAAAGCATAACAATATACGTAACAAAAAAGATCAGTGCCGCGCCCAGATCCCTGGAAGCCACCAGAATCAGTACATGCAGCGCCGCAACAATAGTCGTGATCAAAATCTGTCTGAAATCCCTAACCTGATACAGCATACAGGCTGCAAAAAATACAAACAGGATTTTAATAAATTCCGAAGGCTGAACGCCGAATATGGCAAGCTTGGCTCCGCCGCTCACCGGCGCAAAGACGAATACCGCTCCCAGAGCGAGTATGCCGATCACTGCGTACAGCCAGGTAAACCTGCGCAGAGCTTTCATCCTGCGGATCAAAAGGGGCACAAAAATAGACAGCACCGCCGCAATGCAGGCAATCTCAAACTGCCGCAGGGCCAGGGTGAAATCCAGTCTGGTAAGTATGATAAATCCTATGACCAGAAGCATGCTCATATGGTTTACGATCAGCTTTGTGGATTTTTTATAAACAACTTTATAGATAAAAAACAAAAACAGAATAAAAGCCACCTGAGCGCCGTAAAAGATCCACATCCGAAACTCCATGGTATTGGCGAAGATCACAGTATAAGCGTCCAGATGAAGCAGGAAAATACAGAAAGTCTGCCTTTTGTATATCATCTGCGCCCGGGGACTGCCGTCCTTCTGTTTAAGCACTGTATAACTGTAAAAGGTATATACAGCAAACAAAATGATCATCAGATATTTTGAAAATTCTGTAATTAAATGTATCATAAAACTCCTTATTCGATTCCCCGTCTGAAATGTCCGTTGGTATACTGATTTTCCAAAGCCGACAGATCCGGTCTGCGATTTTCGAGAAAAGCTCCGGCCCAGGTATCAAGGATTCCCTTCGCTTCCTCCTTTGTCTCTGTCAGAAACTCGATCCTGAAGGACGCAAACCCCATATCTTTCAGCTTTAAGGCCTGATGCATCAGATACAGCGGCTGACTGTTATATATCATATTATAGCAGTCTTTGCAATTTCTGGTTATTAAAAATTTTTTAAGAAATCTGTCCTGAAGATACAGCCTTTTCCCATTCATAGGATCTTTCCGATAACAGCTGTCAAAGTTTTTGTATATGCATTGGGCAGTGATCATCATAGGAATCCACCCATATACGATCATTTCCGTCCCGCTGTTGTCTCTGTGACGAAGTTCTCCTTCATTCAGCTCAAAAGGCGCTGTCACCAGCTGCACGCCTCTGTCCGAAAAGCCTCTGAAAGCCCGGTCGGAAAAGGTGTACAGGGAATGATCCGCGATTACCGCAAAGCTGCTGTCCGGCCGCTTTGACAGGGCAAAGCCCAGGGAATCGTAAGTTCTTGCCAGCACTCCGTCTACAGACTCTCGGATGCTATCAAAAATTTCTTCATACCTTTTTGCGGAATTATCCCGGAATACCCCTGGGAAACACAAAAACGCCTTTTTCCCGGTCTGCCGGATCCGCTGTCCCACAGCTGAAATATCGTATCCTGTTTCTTCCAAAAGACCGAAATCTATATATATGCTTTCCGCCCGGGGATATTCCAGCGCCGCTGTCAGCTGGTCCATACTCCGGGCCAGCACAGACAGTTTCGGCTGTTTTTGCTTCTCCTGGATTTTTTTCCCGCATACGTTCAGAGCCTCTTCCCGTCTGTCAGAGGCCGGCCGTCTGTACGCCGCCAAAACTTCTTCCTGAAATTTTTCCAGAGCGGCGCGCCTCAATCCGTTGATCTGCCCTACCGGCAAAAATCCGTCAGGATCCGCCGTAATCTCCAGCTTTTCCAGTTCATAAGGGGTATCTCCGGTCTTTTTCAGACGTTTTTCCAGTTCTTCTTTTCCCAGAGGCTGCTTCTTGGCTTTCTGAACAATTTCTCCTTCCACACAGACCTGATGTTTTCCATCCCTCAATGTAAGACTGCAGGGTTTTCCTGTAAGGAATTCTCCTTTGCCTTCCAGCAGGATCTTACGTGCCGGCTCTTTTGGCTGTTCCTTTTGGGGAACACTTTTGTGGGAAGAATTCTCAAACGCCATCATTCCCCGGCTGTTTCGTTCCTTATAATATCCTTCCGTGAAACCGCTGCGGTTTCCAAGATCCAGCAGACGCCGGTAATCTTCTCTCGATACGTCAAAGGACCGGGGCTCCTGTTCATAGAGGTCCATATATTTCCGATAAATACCTGTAACGCCTGCCGCATACTCCAGCTGTTTCATGCGCCCTTCAATCTTAAAGGAATACACTCCCGCCCGGGCCATATCCGGGATCAGGCGCACCGCGCACAGATCTTTCGGGCTGAGAGGGTGAGGCTCCTTCGGATTACAGATCCGATCATTCTGGTCCATAACCTGATATCCCAGCCGGCATGGCTGGGCACATCTTCCGCGATTGCCGCTGCGTCCTCCCAGCACACTGCTCATAAGACACAGTCCCGAATAGCAGTAACATAAAGCCCCATGGACAAAACTCTCGATCTCCATGCCTGTTTCCCGGTACAATTTCTCTATCTCATCCAGAGAAACTTCCCTGGCTGTAACAATTCTGGTCACTCCGCAGGATTTTAAAAAGTCTCCGCCGTATCTGCCTGTTACAGACATCTGCGTACTGGCATGGAGAGGCAGATCCGGGAAATTACGGTGCAGGAATTCCAGTACACCGAAATCCTGTACAATAGCGGCGTCCAGACCATATCTGTACAAAGGCTCCATATATTCGTACAGCTGTTCTTCCAGTTCCCGGTTTTTCAACAGGGTATTCACTGTGAGAAATATTTTCCGCTCATATGTATGGGCATAATCCAGCGCTTCCTTCAGCTGCGCTTCATTAAAATTCTGCGCATACGCTCTGGCTCCGAACATGCTGCCGCCCAAATATACAGCATCCGCGCCCGCCTGTATCACAGCCTTGCAGATCTCCAGTGATCCTGCCGGCGCCAGTAATTCCAGCTTTTTCATTCTCAGCCCTCCAAAAAGAATGTCTCAAAATAAATTCCGGTTTCTATTTTGAGACAAAAAATCTATCTGTATCAAGTTTCTTCATGCGGGATATTAAAATGCTTATATGCATATTCCGTAACCACTCTTCCTCTGGGGGTCCGGTTTATAAATCCGTTTTTCACCAGATAAGGCTCGTACACATCCTCAATGGTTCCCGCATCTTCCCCTACCGCAGCGGCAAGGGTATCCAGTCCGATAGGTCCGCCTCCGAACTTTTCAATCATTGTCATCAGGATCATACGGTCGTTTTTGTCCAGTCCGAGACTGTCTACTTCCAGCAGATCCAGCGCAAAAGACGCCACTTCCTTTGTGATAACACCGTCATACCGGACCTGGGCGAAATCCCGAACCCGTTTCAACAGCCGGTTTGCCAGTCTCGGCGTGCCTCTGGAACGGGAGGCCATCTCTTTTGCTCCCTCTCCGTCAATCTCCACATCCAGTTTTTTGGCGGACTGCTGAATGATCGTCTGAAGTTCATCCGGCGTATAGTATTCCAGATGATGTACAACGCCGAACCTGTCCCGCAGAGGCGCCGATAAAAGGCCCGCTCTGGTAGTGGCTCCCACCAGCGTAAAATGAGGGAGATCCAGACGGATAGACCGGGCGGAAGATCCTTTTCCAATCATAATGTCAATGGCGAAATCCTCCATTGCCGGATAAAGTACTTCCTCCACCTGTCTGTTCAGCCTGTGTATCTCGTCGATAAAAAGGAGGTCCCCCTCCTGAAGATTGCTCAGAATAGCCGCCATTTCTCCGGGCTTGCCAATGGCCGGTCCGGAAGTCACTTTCAGATGAACCCCCATCTCATTGGCAATGATCCCCGCAAGGGTCGTCTTCCCAAGGCCCGGCGGCCCGTAAAACAGCACATGATCCAGGGCTTCGCCTCTTTGTTTTGCGGCCTGGATAAAAACTCTGAGATTTTGCTTGATTTTTTCCTGGCCTATATATTCGTCCAGCGTCAAAGGCCGGAGGGTTTTTTCGTTTTTTATATCTTCTTCCTGTATCTGAGTGGAGATCACTCGTCTTTCCATACTGATGTACCACCTATAAAAATGCTATATTTTTTAATGAAGCTTTTAATATTTCTTCTATGTCCATACCCTCTGCAGCGTTCACAGAGGCCACCGCGTTCCGCGCTTCGTTCTGGGAATACCCAAGGGATACAAGCGCCTGCACGGCTTCCTGTTTTACGGCAGAAAGGGTTCCCACCGGATACTTTTCTCCCTCTCTTTCTGTCTCCAGGATATCCTCCAGATGTACTTTATCTTTCAGTTCAATAATCAGTTTCTGAGCGGTTTTGGCGCCTACTCCCGGAGCTTTCGCGATAGCCTTGGCGTCGTCTGACACTACCGCGGCCCGCAGATCATCTCCCGACAATACGGTAAGAATCCCCAAAGCTCCCTTGGGACCGATGCCGTTTACATTCAGCATCATCCGAAACAGCATCAGATCGTCCCGGGTTAAAAATCCGTAAAGAGCAAAACAGTCTTCCTTTACATGCAGATAGGTATAAATCTTCACAGATTCTCCTATATCCGGAAGCTCGTCCAGCACACGGCCGGATACGGATATGTTGTATCCGATCCCGTTATTTTCCACTACAATGGTGTCATTATCTGTTTCCTCCAGCGTTCCTTTTATATATGAATACATAATACCTCCATATGTCCTTCTGCCTTAAAAAAAGCGTTTTACACGCAGACTGATTTCCTGCGCGCCTATCCCGATAAGCAGACCCGTAATAAAACCTGCGATAAGCAAAAATGGCAGATAGTAAAAAACATAATAATTTTCCACCACAAAAGAAGCCACAGTCAGCTGTCCGATATTGTGACAGATTCCGCCTAGGGTGCTGACTGTGACGATTTTAAATTTCCCTGTTTTTTTCAGCAGATACATTACAGTCAGACTCAACATGGCCCCGGCCATACTGTAGAGGATACTGAACATATTCCCGAACAGGAATCCCGCCAGAATAACCCGGAGAACAGACAGACAATAAGCCTCTTTTGTTCCCATACAATAGAGTATGATAATGATCACGATATTAGTAAGTCCAAGCTTCATACCCGGTATGCCAAAGTAAAACGGGATCAGAGATTCCACATAGCTGCATACCAGAGCAAGAGCCAGAAACACTCCCATAAAAGCAATGTTTTTCTTTTTACTCATAAAGCATCCTCTTTAGTTCGCAACATCGTCCAGTTCATTTTCCCCGTTGGGATTTGACACCTCGGCCACCACCTGATTAGGCAGGCACACGATCGTCTCATGGTCTTTTGAAATAGCTTTCTGTCTGACGCAGAGCTGATCCGGACAGTCCGCTTCTGTCATATCCGCCTGATGATCCCGGATCACCAGAACGTTTGTCACGGTTCCATTGATCTTGATATCGATTTTCTGATCCTCATCCAGAGAATAAGTCCCGTACACTTCTCCGCCTACCGTAACAGTAACTGTGCTTCCGGATCCTCCCGAAAACTGCCGAAAGATCACAAACACAACAAGGATCACCAACGCGGCCGCGGCCAGCAGCCAGGCGTCCCGTTTTGAAAAACGTTTCCCTGTATTTTCCATCTGTTCCTTCCGTCTCATTTTAAATTCGTTCTCCGATATAATAAAAACCTCTGCATTCCGTCAGTTTCACGGGAACGATCTTTCCGATGAGATCCGCTCCTCCCGGGAAATGAACAACACTGTTATTGTCCATCCTTCCGGTCACAAGACTGTCATCCTGTTCATTCACATTTTCCACCAGGATCTTCTGAATGCTTCCTGTATATTTTTCCGCTTTTTGGGAAGCAATCTCCTGCACCCGGGTAAGCAGTCTGTCAAAACGTTCTTTTACCACATCTTCCGGAACCTGATCTTCCATAGCAGCTGCAGGAGTCCCTGTACGTTTAGAGTAAATAAACGTAAAAGCGCTGTCGTATTCCACTTTTTCCACCACATCCATAGTCTCCGCAAAGTCTTCCTCGGTTTCTCCGGGGAAACCTACGATAATATCCGTTGTAATGGCAATATCCGGCATGGCTCTGCGTATTTTTTCCACCAGTTCCAGATACTGTTCCTTTGTATAATGGCGGTTCATGATCTTTAAAATCCTGGAGCTGCCTGACTGCAGGGGCAGATGGATGTGCCGGCAAATTTTTTTAGACTGGGCCATCACTTGGATCAGCTCCTCGGACAGATCCTTGGGATGAGAAGTCATAAACCGGATCCTTTCTATGCCCTGGATCTTTTCAATTTCCTCCAGCAGCCGGGCAAAAGATACAGGATGTTCCAGCGTTTTTCCATAAGAATTTACATTCTGTCCCAGCAGCATGATTTCTACTACCCCGTCCCCGGCAAAATCCCGGATTTCGTTTAAGATTTCTTCCGGCTGCCGGCTCCGTTCCCTGCCCCTTACATAAGGAACAATACAGTAGCTGCAGAAATTGTTGCATCCGTACATAACATTGACACCGGATTTAAAAAAGTACTTCCTCTCGTTGGGAAGATTTTCCACAATCTGCTGTGTGCCTTCCCAGATCTCTACTGTCATCTGCTTTTCTTCCATGGCTTTTACCAGGAGTTCCGCAAAACGGAAAATATTATGGGTGCCAAAGATCAGATCTACAAACCGATAACTTTTTTTCAATTTGTTTACTACCTGTTCTTCCTGCATCATACATCCGCAGAGGGCGATCATCATATGAGGATTTTTCTTTTTGTATCCGTGAAGATACCCAAGCTTTCCATATACTTTATTATTGGCGTTTTCCCGTACTGTACAGGTATTGTACACTACAATATCCGCTTCTTCCGAATCAGTCGGCTGATAGCCAATAGTCTCCAGAATTCCGGTCAGTTTTTCAGAATCCCTGGCGTTCATCTGGCAGCCGAATGTTTTCACGAAAAAGGTCAGCGGACGTTTTAATTCCTGCTCCATCTGATTGACATACATCCGGGCTTTTTTCATAAAATAATACTGGCGCTCCGGTTCTTCCTGGGGCGGAACATCAGGGATATCGCTCAATATTGCTTTCCATTTCTCATTATCCATCATTTACAATCGTTCACTTTCTATGTTCTTTTCGTATGATTTTTAAACGCACGTCAGTACTTTCATCCGGTCATTATATCACGAACCTGCAATTTCAAGCAATAGATATATATACGTATATATGCGTTAAATCAGAATTGCCAATATTATAATAAAAAAGAACCATTTCCTTACAGACAATACAGCATTCTCTGTCTCTCATGGTTCCTTTTCTAATCTATTTATATTAAGCTTTTGCATCTTTGAATTCAAAAAATTTCGTATCCAGTTCCGGATAAATCCGTTTCAGTGAAATATGCGTTCCCGTCCGGTTCAGGAAACAGTGGCTGCTCCTGCCTACAGCCCGGACTTCTCCTGTATCTTTATCTGTCATGATATATTCCAGATCCATCCGGATCCCGTCATACTTAATGATTCTTGGTTCAATGATCACCGTTTCGTCAAAATGTATCATGCTCCGATAGTCAATACTGACATTCAGAACAGGAC
This sequence comes from uncultured Roseburia sp., assembly GCA_930989305.1. Classification (GTDB taxonomy): domain Bacteria; phylum Bacillota; class Clostridia; order Lachnospirales; family Lachnospiraceae; genus Brotonthovivens; species Brotonthovivens avistercoris. The sequence goes on from CAKNLF010000021.1 coordinate 17,130, forward strand.
TGATAATTTCAAGTGTTTCCATTTGTTTATAACCAAGACCGATCTGGTTCATCAGATCCATTCTGGCTTCTTCCATCCATTTCATATAGTGGGTCTGGTGGATGATCCCCATCTGATCTGTTTCATAATACTGCGTACGGTGTTCATAAGGATGAATCTTAATCTTTTCCGGTTCATGATTTACACTCAGTTCCTGCTTTGGCATTGATTTCCTCTCCTCTCAAATTAATTTTCTACCTGTATTGTAACATATTCGTCCCCATGTATATCTGCATTTTTCATGGAAACAATCCCTTTATTTTTTAATCGGATCTTTCCTCCTGAGCGGATACCTGCAGGGATCCTGCATTTTACAGGACCGTACAACGTCTGAACATAAGCCTCTCCGCCCCGGGCTGCAGTCTCATACGGGATGGAGATTGATGTATAAATATCCATCCCCTTTCGATGATATACAGCATTGCCCAGAACGTGGACTTTTATCAGCAGATCACCTGCAGGCGCATTTCCCCGCCCCGGCTGTCCTTTTCCTCTCAGCCGCACGCTCTGGCCCTCATTGATCCCCGCCGGAATATGAAACTGGATATTCTCCTGACGAGATCCCTTCAGCTGCAAAATTTTATCGCAGCCGAGAGCCGCTTCTTCAAGAGTGATCTGTATTTCTCCATGCAGATCCTCTCCCCGCTGGTTTTGCCGGCTATAACTGCTATAGCCATGGAAAGAATTTCCAAATCCCTGTCTGAATCTGTCTCTGTAAGTTCTGTTTCTGCCTGCATGTCCTCCGGACATACTGCCAAAAAGATCTGAAAACAGGTCATCCATATTTATATCGTCCATATTATCGAATGTATAATAATATTGTCGATACTGACCGTTGCCATCAAATCCGGATGTGTAGCCTCTCCTGCCGCTGAACGGACCGTCCTGTCTGAACCCGCCCGGGTCTGCCCCCATACTTCCGTCAAAGGCAGCCATTCCGAACTGATCATATCGTTTCTTTTTCTCAGGATTTCCTAACACATCATAGGCTTCTGTAACCTCTTTGAATTTCTGCTCCGCTGCTTTATCACCCGGATTCGTATCCGGATGATACTTTTTCGCCAGTTTTCTATATGCTTTTTTTATTTCTTTTTCATCGGCAGATCTGCTGACACCAAGGATCTCATAATAATCTTGTTTCGCCATTTGGTTCGCCTCCTGTCAACGTTTATAAAAAACGGGAATACCTGAATCTGGCATTCCAAATTCACAGTATTCCCGTTCTGATCATTTAACCAAAAGCTGTAAAATAATATCAGCCTTCAATTGTGATATATTTTTTCTCTTCCACAGCCGGTTTCGCATCCTTTTTCGGTACCTCAATCTTCAGAATGCCGTTATCAAATTTCGCTTTGATATCTGACTGTTCCATTGCCTCGCCTACGTAGAAACTTCTGCTGCAGGTTCCGGAATATCTCTCGCGGCGGATATACTTTCCATCTTTATCTTTCTGGTCCTTGTTGGTATCTGCCTTCGCCGTAATGACCAGGTAACCGTCCTTCAATTCTGCTTGAACATCTTCTTTCTTATATCCGGGAAGGTCAATATCAAGCTCATATCCTTTTTCTGTCTCTTTTACATCCGTCTTCATAAGATTGGAAGCTGTCGGTCTGGTGGAAACATTGAACACTGGCCATGAAAAATCATCAAAAAAGTCATCAAATAAGTTTTCTCCAAAAATACTAGGCATCATCATATGTCATTCCTCCATTCATCTATACGGCCCATGCCGGTCCTGTTTATTATCTTATTTTCGGAACTCCGGAACCCTTTTCCTTTGTTCTATGCATACTATAACACTTGTTGTTAGCACTGTCAAGAGTCGAGTGCTAATTTTTTTAAATTTTTTAACGGTTGAATGAAAAAGTAAATGCAAGTTTTTGATAACCAAAATACCTTCTATTGCATTTGCTATTGCAGTAAGTCCTGCAAATATGGGTGGCATATCTCTGAACGGATCCGTATCGAAGTCCTTCTGGAAGAAAGAAAGAGTTTCTCTCAGATCGCTGCAGAACTTGGCAAGTCCACTACAACTATTTCAAGGGAAGTGCTTAGGCACCGCTCCATCGTATGCCATTTTCTTTTTCAACTATTCTGTCTTTCCGGTTCCAGCAGATTCATCATCTGCAGCGTCTCACACAGGTTGCAACAGGTTTTAAAATCATTCAGATCCAGCCGGAACAACTGCTGGATTTTCTCAATCCGGTTGGCCGCCGAATTCCGGTGCAGATCCAGTGCGTCTGCTGTCTGCTTCAGATTACAATTGTTTTCAAAATAGGCTGACAACGTGCGCAGATAATGCGTGTGATATTCCGCATCATATAATTTCATTTTATGAATCTCCGGCATCAGCAGCGCACGGATATCCACATCTTCTCCATACTCAAGATAGTGAAGTGCCGTTTTCCAGTCCCGGTATGAGTATATTCCTGGATCAAAGGAAAAATAATTCCGCATGGCTTCCAGTCTGACGCAGATCTGGTAAGCGTCATAAATGGCGGTTAGTTCAAAAAATAAATTACTGACACAACAGGAAAAATGATAGTACGAAAGTGTCTCCTGCAGATGCCGGATAATCCCTGCCGCAAGTTCTTCCACGGATTTTTCCGAATGTTTTTTTACAATGAGCAGATAGATATATTCTTCATATACAAATACACTATATTCCGGCACATACTTCTGGATCAGTCTGCACAGATAAAGCAGGAAATGATCCTTTTCATTAAAATTCAGCTGAACCAGAACAAATTCCCCCTTCAGCGGCAGGCGCACGATCTTTGCCCGGTCGGAAATTATTCTGGAATCAATGGGAAGTCTGGCGGACAACAGAGAAATCAGAAATGATTCATACATATATTTACTCAGAACCATATGTTTTTGATTTTCCTTAAAATAGAAATCAAGATTCTGCATGATCAGTTCCACCTTGTCCAGATATCCCCGGGTAGGATGATCCTCCCCACAGAAAACACAGGAATATCCCAGCAGTTGTCCATCGGCCCTATGGGCGCGGTACAGATTGATATGTCCAGGATTATTGACAGCCGGGGCAACTATGACACGTCCGGTTTCCTGGATTTTCGGAAGCATGTGTCGCTTCTGGATCTCGCTGATAAAATCCGGCGGCGTATATCCCAGCGCCGATGCCTGCTGAAAATCCGAGAGCTGCTTTCTGTGATGTCTGGAAGTCGCCAGGATCCGGAAACTGGGATCATATACCTGGATCGGATATTCGATGATCATGGAAGCATACTCCAGCATTTTCTCCAGAGAACAGCTGTTTATGATATCCAGATGAATCTCTTTATCCCAGTAATTATATTCTGCCTGCAACTCCATATAGCGGTTGAAAATATCAATCTCTGAGCCAGCTTTTCTAAAAATATAACAGTAATTTTTTACATTCCGGATCTCCTCCGGTTCCAGCCCGTAGGTGAAAAAAATAACTGAATTATCCTGATTATCCCAGTTTTTCAGTTCTTCGTTGGAACAGACATATATACTGTTCCGGTGAAACTCCTTCTGCCCCTCCGCATAGCGGAAAAATCCCTGTATTTCCACGTCTTTTTGTGTTTTATGGTTACAGACCGGATCCAGACCAGCCAGTTCATCCAGTATCATTGCAAGTGTAAACAGCATAGGTATCCCTCCTGTCTGTATTATACTGGAACGGCGAAATGTTTTCTATAAGAAAGCACAGAAAAAAAGGATCGGAACTGTAAAAAATTACAGTTTTTCATCCGGCAAAACGGGTATAATCAATGTATCAAACAATACAGAAGGTCTGGTAAACCGAAACCCCTCTGGCGGAAAACTCAATAAGCTCCTCCGGAGGCTACTTTACGGGCAGACTGCCCCTAAACAGGGAAAGGAGAATGTAAAGATGAAAAAAAACATTGATGTTGATGTTGCTGTCATGGGCAGCGGTGTGGCCGGAATGGGTGCGGCCTACAAGCTTGCCAACGCAGGCGGTCTGAAAATCGCAGTATTTGAAAAATATCCGGCCCAAGGCGGAGCAGTTTCTAACTGCCCCATGTGCTTTTGTTCCACACCAGATACGCCGGAAGCTCAGAAAAGCGCTTATGAAGTGCTGGCGAGATTTTCCAATTACACAGCAAACATGGGGCTGATCAGCAGAGTAGTAAAATACTCTTCAGAGCTGCCGAAAATTGTCCTGGATGAATGTAAAATCGAGTCCCCCATGTGTGTAAAGCGCCCACCGGAAGAGTATGGTAAACAGCGGGGCTATACTATGGGACATGCAAACGGACTGGATGTGGGAGATATTTATTTCCTCAATGGCCGGGGACAGGGACATGCATTCGCTCTCGTTATGCTGAGAATGCGGTTTATGCTGGAAAAGAAAGGTGTTCAGTTCTACTGGTCTACGCCGATCAAAAAAATTATCCGCGAAAAAAACGGCAAAGTAACAGGAGCCATTGCCTATGAGAAAGATGGTACAGAAATCGAAATCAAATGCAAGGCTCTTATCGTGGCCTCCGGCGGACTGACCGGAAATCTTCCAATGATGAAGGAACTGGGAATTATCAACACAAAATATGAGGATGTATACAAAGATGGCGGCCAGGTCAATGTCCACTTTCCCGACAGTTGCCAGGATGGAGACGGTCAGAAAGCTGTATGGGAAATCGGCGGGAAAAAAGGCGGCATTGTCATCAGCGCAGATCCCCAGGTTCCCAACCCCATGGTCCGCATCGGCCCCAATACCCCCTGGCTGAATGCCAATCAGACGAAAATCATTACGGAACAGCCTTATCTGCGTGTAAATGAACTTGGAAAACGTTTTATAAATGAGGAAATGTCCAATAACCACACGGCCATGTCCTCCGCTAGTGCTTTAAATAACCCCAACATGGCGTTCTATATGATTTTTGATGAAGATACCGCAAAACATCTGGCAGAATCTGTGGAGGAAGGTTATGTATACTTCATCTTCAAAGGCGTGAAATGTGAAAATATCCGAGGTCAGATGGATGAAATGATTGCGAAGGGAAATAAACATGTCTGTCACTTTGATACGATTCATGAAGTATGTGAATATATGGGTATTAATGAAGAAACTTTAAAAAAGACTATTGCAAAATATAATCATGCGGCGGAAATTGGCTATGATGAAGACTTCCACACCGCTCCGAAATACATAAGACCTGTCCGGGAAGAATCCGGTCAGATTTACTGTTACCGCATTATGCCCGGCGGCTATGATACCCTGGGAGGAATCATCATTGATGAAAATGCAAATGTAGTGGATGAGAATAATATTCCCATCGAAGGACTGTATGCAGCCGGGGACATGACCGTTGGAAGTCTTTATGGCGACGCGCCTTCCAATGCCGGCGGAACTGTATATGGATCTATGCCGATTGGTCTGCTTGCAGGAGATATGGCAGCAGCATACGTGAAAGGAGGGAAATAATATGAAGGCCAGATTAGCAGATTACTGTATCCGGTGCGGTATTTGTGAAGATCTTTATCCGGATCTGTTTAAGAGAAACTATGAGAATCACTGTATTGATATTTTATATGATGAAATTCCGGAATCTCTTCAGGAAAGAATGAGGCAGGCTCAGGCTGACTGCGCAGTGGCCGCAATTCTGATTGAGGATAAATAAAACAAAGATTTTGTTGATTTTCTCGTCCTTCACCTTTTATCTGACAAAATAAGATGAAGACTCCTATCAGAAAGTCAAAGGTACGGCAAGAGCCAGTCTAAGCGGCTGCGTCCCGCTTAAACTGGCTCTTTTTCTAATTAGCCCTATCCGGCGGCAGCCGCAACCAAGCGAACCTGTTCGCGAGATGCATGACGGAAGTAATTTCCTTGAATTTACGGGCTTTCTTATGGTTACGATCTTTTAATTTATTTCAAAAATAACTTACCTGTCCCCTTTTTAATAAACCAAAATTGCTGTTCCTGCCTCGATCTTATCATACAGCTGCTTTGCCACACTGGGCGGAAGATTCAGACAGCCGTGGGAACCGTCCCCCTTGTAAATAGAACCGCCGAACCGGTCTCTCCAGGAAGCGTCGTGGAACCCCACTCCATCGACAAAAGGCATCCAGTAATCCACAGGAGAACTGTATCCTTCCCCTTGCAGCACCTGATCTCTGGCTTTATAAGCCAGCTGATAAGCGCCCTTTGGCGTATCCCGCCCCTTTGTAGGATCTCCGGAAACGAAATCAGACTCCAGTACTACCTTTGCATTCTGATAATACCAGAAATGCTGTTCGGAAATGCTGACCTCTACGTAGGTATCTCCGTAATCCGGCTCCTCATACTGAGCTGCTCTCTGATAATATACCACTTCTCCAGTATAATCTTCACCGGCTTCCAGGTATTCGTTCAGCTTCGCGATGGTCTCATCCTGATTAACCCGCCAGCCGTAGTTTCCCCCGGCAGGGACTGTTACTGTTTTGCCCGAATGAGTCACCAGCGTCCTTGATTTCCACTTGGTATCGTATTTATCTGCCAGCTGCGACACATATTCCTTTTCCTTTTCATTGTCCAGGGATACCGAACAGTCATCACCTGTCCGGATCCACTGACTGATCACGGATCCGTCCAGAACTTCCTCTTTCTTGCCAAACTGATAGGTGATCGTGGTATTTACATAACGATTCGCCTTTTCCAGCATCTCTTTCGCTTCCCTGGAATCTGCGGTATAAACAGGGTCCACATAACATCCTGATCCGTCCAGATCCAGTTCAGAAGCCATCATGTTCACAGCTTCATCAACCTTTTCATAAAACACGTTCTCGTCCAAACGGTTTCCATACACGGCATCTGTCAGCTCATATCCGACACCATCCTGATAGTCTGACAGCGACGCGTTCTGAGAATCACGGATTTCTGCGCCGCTTACGCATTCCAGACTTTCCAGGACCTGACGCAATTTTTCAGAATCATAAGTAACAGCCGTCTCCGCGCTGTTTTCGTTCTTCTTGAAAATATTGGCGACCCAGGCAAAACTGTTCTGGCTCTCCATCAGCTGCTCCAGTTGTTCCCCCGGATCTACCTCCAGATCAATATCCGAACCGGAAATAGTCTCTTCTTTGTCATCTCTCTCTTTCAGGGTCAACTGGTACTCTTTTGCCGCCTGGGCAAAACGCTCAGTGCTCGTTTCTATATTCTTGCCTCCGCAGGCAACACCGTTGATTACTGTGCGTGGCAGAAAATGATTTCTGAAATAAAGGGTTCCAAGCAGATAAATGATCCCGATCACAATGATGATTGCCACAACGACCATCAGTTTATGGTCAGCGATACGTTTTTTCAGCTTTTCTGTTGTCTGCCCTCCTTTTTGGGAGCCGGATATATGTTTCTTCTCTTTCATTTGTTTCTCTGTTTTCATTTTATCTTATCACTCTTAAATTTGGATCATCACAAAGTAAAAAAATAGTTAGCGGGACTTCCCCGCATGGCTAGTATAGCATAAAACAGGAGACATCGTCTATCACTATGATATAACATATGTTTGACAAATCTACACATATCTTGTCAAACGATCTGATTAATGACCATATTGGAAAATTTGTGAACATGTGAAGGTGCGTTTTTCCGATATGCTATAGCCATATTCAGTCTCTCATTTGTGTCAAGAGGTATATATTGCAAATCAAATGCCTTTAATAAAACATTATTTTCCGGGAGGAAAGAATATCCGATACCTGAAACAATATTAAACATAATGGATTCCACCGGACTTATTTCCTCGCACAAAGAGAAATCCGCTCCATAGGAGTTTAATAACTTCCTGCTTAATCTGGTCATAGCCGGAGCATCTTCTTCCGGCAGCAAAAAAACATGATGCTCTAATATGAACTTCTTTATTTCTGATAGAGAATCTAAATTTTCATTTTTTCTGACAATCAATCCCAGGGGGTTTGACTTAATAATTGTTTTTTCCCATGAATCATCCACTATAATATCGCTTTCTTCGCCAATATAGATATCAAAATTTCCTTCTGATAAACTCTTTCTTATCTGCGTTGAAAACATACGGAGAATTTCAAATCCGCAATCCGGATTTTGCCTGGTAAATGTATCTATAATCATCGGTAAAAAAGTACTAGTCATCGGCGTCATAGAGACAATCGTAATCGTCTTTTTTCTAGCATTTAGATAGTTATTCACTGTTGTTATACCTAAATTTAAAGTTTCCATAGATTTTTGTGCAAAGGGCAGGAACAGTTCCCCTTCTTTCGTTAACGATACGCCTTGGTGATTTCGTTGAAACAATTTATACCCCAATTCTTTTTCAAGTACTTTTATTCTGCGAGTAACCGCAGGCTGCGTTGTATAAAAATTTTCTGCAACCTTTGTAAAATTGCATGTTCGGGCTGCCTCCAGAAATAGTTTTAGACTATATACATCCATATAAATTCTCCTCCTTGTACCATCATAGACATTCATTTTTGTTATGGCAAGCGGCAAATCCGACATTTCTAAAGCACTTCCAACTATGCTAACATTATATTAGATTGAAAGAATAGAAAAGAGGTGAAAACTATATGAGAATAATCGGAATCGAAGAACATTATCAATTACCAGTAATGGGAAAGATTCGTATGGAATGGGCCGAAAAAACGAACCGTCCGGAAATGCTGGACATGGAATTGATGAAAGAAAATGTGTTTCCGCGCCTTACTTCTCCAGTTGAAATATTTCGTCTTCCCGAAATGGATGCCATCGGAATGCATATGCAGGTCCTCTCCAGCGGCTCTCCATCGGTACAGGCGCTTGATAATCCAGCTGATGCGGTATGGCTCGCAAAAGAGAGCAACAATCTGCTGGCGGAAGCAAAAAGGAAATATCCTTCCCGTTTTTCAGGGTTTGCCACACTTCCGCTAGCAGATCCGACAGCGGCAGCCAAGGAGCTTGAACGCTGTGTAACAGAACTTGGATTTTGCGGTGCCATGATTCAAGGACACCAGAATTTCCATTTCCTTGACGAGGAAATCTTTTTTCCTATCTGGGAAACCGCTCAATCGTTAAATGTTCCGCTGTCGCTCCATGTCATAGATACTCAGCCGGCAGGCATGAGAATCATTAATGGATGTCAGGAATTAATGGGGCCAATTTGGACCTGGAACTTTGAAACTGCAACCCATGTTATGAGACTTATCATTAACGGTATCTTCGACAAATTTTCAAAAGTAAAATTCATTGTAGGACATATGGGGGAAGGACTTCCATACATGCTAGGGCGAATAGATGAAGGATACGAAACCGGGATCGCACATTTGAAAAAGCCTCTGCGCAAAAAGCCATCAGAATATTTTAAATCTAATATTTATATTACAACCAGCGGAAAATATCATCCATCCGCCATGCGCTGCGCGATTGACGCAGTTGGAGCTGACCGCATTCTTTTTGCAACAGATTATCCATTTGTTTCACTTTCGGATGCTTTTTCATGTATAAAATCCTGTTTTCTTTCACCGGAAGAACAGGAGCTTATTTTCCATAAAAATGCGGAGTCTGTGCTGGGTATTTAATTCCTTTGCACAATCTTTCATCTACATACTTTGTATGGGGACTTAACAAATCAACGAAAGGAGATCATTATGAGAAAAAATATCGGATTTGGTTTTAGAGGCTGGATGGTACTGATCTATCAGTTTTTGGCATTTATCTGCTATGTTACTATAAATAACTTCGGTCAAAACGTAATGGCTAACGTGAATGCCGGTACGCTGGGCTGGAATCCGGCACTTGTTCCCACTGTCTACACAATTGCAACTATTATTTCCGTTATATTGCAGTTCATCTTTGGCAAAAAGATTGCCAATTCCGGAAAGGTAAGAAACCATTGATACCTCTGTGTTGCAGTACATTGATTTAATACCTGCTGCAGTTTCCAGTGTGTATTCAAAGATATGGTCAGCAAATGATTGTAATAAACTATGATTTCCGGATAATACCTCAGCAGTTCTAAAATACCCGAAATAGGAAGGCAATAATAACTTCCGTCTTCCAGCATTTCAATCGTCATTGGAGATGGCACGTCCAATTCCAACTGGCAATATGACATAATCCCCTCGCCCCGACGGTACATAAAACAATCTGTTACATCTTTACCGTCCGTATTCAGGAAATATCCTCTTGCAATCCCGGATTCCAATAAGCGAATCTCATTTCGGATCTCACCGTCACGTACAATTATTTCCCCTTTTTTTAAACTTTTAAATTCTGTAATAACTGATAATTTCCGGAGTAATTCTTTATCCTTGATCGAGCATACCGTGTGATAAAAATTCTCTGCATTCATAACAATCCCCCCGATAACGATGATAATGTCTAATTATAATAATTTATATGACTATTGTCATTTACCTATGTTAATCCGTATTCTTAAACATAAAATTTTATATATAATCGAAAAACGGACTTGCTATTTTATGGCACAATTAATTATATTTTCTTCAAAAAATAGGAAAACGAAAAACAAATTTCTTTTGTACAGCCGGCAAAACTTTTATTCCCAAGGGAAGACACCTTCTATAAACAAAAAAGGGTGAACAGCTTCTGATTTAACTGTTCACCCTGTCTTTTATTCAGCAGGAAAGCCATGCGGATCCGCCTGATCTGATTTAGTAAAAATGCAGCACTACATTTTTATTTAACGCCCTCAGAGCGTCCTCCAATGCATGTATGATATTCTTTCTGGCTGTAATCTCAAAAGGAAGATTTTTATTACTGTAATCCTCGTTTACCGCTTTTCCCACAAAAAGATTTACTTTTGTGCACTGATCGATCAGCGCATTGGCGATTTTTGCAGCCCCATTGCTTTTCGCCAGTTCATCGAACACTTCAATGGGAACATCCTCCTGATTATACTGCCTTAAAATCTCAATCACTTTATTCAAAGTGATAACCCCTTCTGTCACATAATCAATTCCCCGTATAGAAGACATGGGGGGGATTTCCGGATCCAGAGCGCCTACTGACATGACCAGTTCTTCATGAAGTTCTCTGGCTACGATCTGACTGGTAATGCCTCCGCTGACAATTTTGATTCCCGGTTCTCTCATAAAATCTCTGACAATCTTCCAGTCATCTTTTGGATCTTCCGGAGGGCCGGTCAGGATGTTGACTGTTTTTTCTTCAATCACCCGTGCCACTGCTATGGTAGTATCATCGCTGGGTTCCTGAAGATACAGATCTTCACAGGCCTTGTTCAGCAATGCGGCCATATGGGAGGCAGTATTTGTTTGAGCATATACTTTCAGCGCATAGGTGGAAATACTGTTCCAGTCCCATCCGTAATTCATAATATCCCCGGTGCCGCAGTAAATACATCCGTCGCTCATAAGAACAAATGCGTCATTGACCTGCACCTGAAAACGGAACTCCCGGATCTCCTTGCCCTCAATCTCTCTTTTGGTAAAAGGAATCTGCTGCAGACATCCGTTCCGTATGAAAATACAGCCGGGGTTATCAAACTCCACCAGATAGGCTTCTTTGTTATCAAAGATCTGCAGAATACTGAATGTAGAATACGCCACTCCGTTTATCGGCGACACCGGCAGGGTTTTGGCTATCGTACTGACAGCCTCTTCAATATTCAGATCATTTACGAACAGCGTTCCCAGGATCTTGGAGGTCAGTGTGGCCAGAATATTAGCCCGAATGCCGCTGCCCATGCCGTCCGCCAATATCATGATCTTGGAAGAGGCAGTCTGCACGATCTCCACCTTATCTCCGCAAAGCTCTTCTCCGCTTTTATTCAGACTTTTATATGCCATATCAACTGATACATTCATATGCTACACCTCATCTTCCAGAATCGAATCACGAAGCTTGGTAAGAATTGCCTTTGTTTCCGCTGTTGTTTCTCCCAGAAGGCCGGCAATTTCCTGGGCCGTCTGCATTTGTTTATCAATAACGGACTGGGCCACTTTTACTGTTTCCAGTTTCCGATTTAATGTCCATTCAGCTTTTTTCTCTTCCGCTGTAACATCCTCGATAATCGCCAGACAGGTATCCGACTCTTCTATATATACGATCGTTTCCAGCACTGTCATATGGTACATAGGCCAATGACGCTTTTCTCTGAGAACATTCTCCTTTGTTTTTAATACATTTTCAAAATCAGACGGATCAATAAAATCAAACAGGTACATCTGAAGGGCTTTACGACGATCTGTGTCGAACACCTCCTCCGCTCTCCGGTTGAATTCCCGGATACGCAGTTCCCTGTCAAAAATAAAGATCAGGTTCGGCGTTGTCTCCATTACCACATTGGCTTTGGAACGGACCATTTCAAAAGAACGCAGCAGACACATGGAGGACTCCGCTTTCCCCTGGTATATGGCAATAGCCTTATCACGGCATGTGGGATAGCCGCAGGCGCCACAATTAAATTCTTTGTTGCTGTTGCTCTTTCCGATCGTCTTTAATATTTTCTGGATGTCTTCCTCTGTAGGCATCTTTTCAACTACCGGACGAGCCGTATAGTCCCGATGCATTTTCTCTTTTGGCAAAGCATAAGGCAGATTAGGCGCAGCAAATACAGCGGAATTTTCAATATCCATTCTTGCCTTAAAACGGAATCCCCTCCGTTTATTCACACCTGGTCCATTTACACAGACCCCGTCACAGCAGTTCAGTTCAATAAAACAATTGTGGATATACCCCCGTTTCATACTGTGCAGAAGTTCTCTGCAGTTCGCAAGTCCGTTAACAGATATATCCAGATAGGCCCCCATATTTCCCGTTGCTTTAATGCTGCGGATCACGCCGCGGTTTACGGAATAAAGCTGATTCACCATAGGATCAGGATTTGCAAAAGGCTTTTCATCACATTCCATAAAATCAATGCCCTCTTCTTCCAGCCAGCTTTCCAGTTCATTGAATTCAATCACCGCGTCAATGACTCCTCTTGTCCGGGGATCCAGCTCCGCTTCTACTTTTTTTGCCACACAGGGCCCAATGAATACGACTTTAACTTCTTCCCCAAGTATTTCCTTGATCAGTTTCCCGTGAGCCAGCATAGGGGAAATAACAGGAGCCAGATACGGGATCAGCATCGGATAATGTTTCTCCACCAGCGATATGACACCGGGACATGTAGTAGTAATGATATTGTCCATTTCTCCTTTTTCGATCAGGCTGCAGTATTCTTTTGTCACAAGAGCTGCTCCTTCCGCCGTTTCCCGGACCTGAGAAAATCCCAGCTTCAGCAAAGCGGAAACCACTTGTCCCGGTTTATCGTAATGAAGCAGTCCTTTATAGGAAGGATCCAGTGAGATCACAATATTCTCCTTCTGAGAAAGCATATGTTTTACATATGCCAGATCGGTCTCAAATGTTTTCGCGTTCTGCGGACAGACCTCCATACAATGGCCGCAGTATACGCAGATATCCTGAATAATCTGCGCCTGTCCTCCCTTGACACGGATAGCTTTTACCGGGCAGTGACGCAGGCACTTATAGCAATGGGCGCAGTTGGCGTCCTGGAAATTGATAACATTCATCCCCATACCTCCTCGTAAAGTTTCCTGTTTTCAGTATACGCAATTTGTCCGGCCCACGCAAGAAAAACCGGTTCGCTGATTTTAACAGGTTCCTTTTTTTCTCAACTTTGCTTTTTTCTCTGATTTTTCTGAATTTTAACAAGAACACGGTGGAATATTTTGCATTTTCCTCATACAATGAATACATATAATCTCAGGAGCCTGAGACGGACTTTTGATTGTGCTCATCCGTCATCGGCTCTTGGATGATTTTTTTGTTCAAAGGAGTGTGTGTATCATGATCCCATGCAGAAATGATTGTGAAAAATATTTTGAAGGCTGTCATAAAAATTGTGCTTACTGGAAAGATTTCCAGGAGCAAAACCGTATTGAAAGAGAAAAGAAGAAGGCTTACCTGAGTTACCACAATCAGATATGCAAAACCGTGATCCGCCAATGTTACTCTCTTGTTCATGTTCATTGAATCTGAACAGAAAACGGCGTGAACCAGTCATTTTGAATCTTCAAATAAAATAACGAAACCGCGCGATTCTCACAAACCGCGCGGTTTCTTTTTGTGCAGCATTTATTTTTTTATAAGTC
>CAKNLF010000022.1 GCA_930989305.1 uncultured Roseburia sp.
ATCACAGATATCGCTGCTGCGGCCATCAGTCTGCAGGCGTCTTTGGAAGATCTGGAAAATCTGGATCTGGCATATGCGCCGCCTTTTTCCACAGCGATCCATCCCTTTGTGCAGGCGGTTTATATCCTGCTCAACAAGATGAACGGGGAAATGGTGAGCATGACGCCGGCGGAATACGCGGCGGGCAAGGCAAAAGGCTATAAAGTAGTGGACGTATGTCCCCAGCCTATGATACCGGGAGCGAAATACGTAGATCTGTCTAAAGTGACAGGCCCTGTGGAAGGACTGGAGAAAGATGACAAGATCCTCCTTGTGTGCCTGAAAGGAAAGCGCAGCTATTTCCTGCAGAACCGGCTGAAATATTACGGTTATACCAATACGGTAGTGCTGGAGGGGGCCCGGTATTTCAATGATGTAAAAGTAGAAGGCGCAGCATCCAGTGTTCCTCCGGAAGAGATCACCAGAGTGAAGGGCCTGGGATTTTTGCAGGATAAACAGACGCCGGACTGCTTTAACGCCCGGGTGATCACAAGAAACGGAAAGATCACAGCCGAAGAAAGCCGGGTGCTGGCACAGGCGGCGGAACGGTTCGGCAGCGGAGAGATCACTATGACTACCCGGCTGACTGTGGAAATCCAGAGAGTGCCTTATGAAAATATCGAGCCGCTGCGCGCATTTTTGGCAGCAGCGGGACTGGAAACCGGCGGAACGGGATCCAAAGTCCGTCCGGTGGTGTCTTGTAAGGGAACTACCTGCCAATACGGACTGATCGATACCTTCGCGCTGTCCGAAGAGATCCATCAGCGTTTTTACGAAGGCTATCATCAGGTAAAACTGCCTCATAAATTCAAGATTGCGGTAGGCGGATGCCCCAATAACTGCGTGAAGCCGGATCTGAACGATCTGGGGATCGTAGGACAGCGGGTTGTGTCCATTGATCCGGAGAAATGCAGAGGCTGCGGAAAATGTCAGGTGATCGAAGGATGTCCGATCAAAGCGGCGGAAAGAAAAGACGGGATCGTACAGATTCCTATGGAAACCTGCAATCACTGCGGCCGATGCATATCCATGTGCCCCTTTGACGCGGTAAGAACGGAAACAGACGGATACCGGATCTATCTGGGCGGACGCTGGGGTAAAAAGACAGCTCACGGCATTCCCATGAAAAAAATCTTTACCGATAAAGAAGAAGTCATGAAAACAGTGGAAAAAGCGATCCTGCTGTTCAGGGATCAGGGCATTACCGGAGAACGGTTCGCGGATATGGTGGAACGTATGGGTATCGAAGAAATCGAACGGCAGCTGCTGTCCGATGAACTGCTGGAACATAAAGAAGAAAATCTGGCGGCCAAGAAGCACTTAAAGGGCGGAGCTACCTGCTAAAAAAGATCTGTAAAAAAGATTCGGCGAAAGGCCGGGAGTTTGGGAAACAGATGATGCGAAAGGCGTATCTTCTGTTTCCCTTTTTTGCGGGCTGCAATAACCCGCCAGGGGGGTGATTCTGTTCTGCAACGCTTTTTGGTTCATGTTTCCAAAACGCAACGAAAAATAAGAAAATTTTTAGAGAAAATGCTTGTTTTAGGGGAAAGAAAAGTTGGCACGGGTTTTGCATTATATAAAAGCGATTCTGTTAAAAGAAAATACAAAGATGAAAAGGAGAAAAAAATTATGGGAAAACAGGTATTAGTTGACTTATCACATCCGTTCGGTAGAGGAAATCCATTATGGCCGTCAAATGGAGACTTTCATATTGACAGAGTGCAGCATATGCCAATGCACTATAGATTACTTCAGACATTTAATGATTTTCATATGCACAACAGTACACATGCGGATTCTCCGTCTCATGTAATTCCGGAAGCTCCTTATACACATGAACTTCCATTGGAAAATTACTACGGCGAAGCAGTATGTCTGGATATCCCGAAAAAACACTGGGAACTGATCACAATCGAAGACATTGACAATGCTGCCGCAAAAGTTGAAGGCGGCATCAAAGAAGGCGACTGGGTACTGATCTGCACAGGCATGAACAAACGCTGGGGTGAAAATGATGATTACTTTGCATACAGCCCGGGTATGTCTATCGAAGGAGCAAAATATCTGGTAAGCAAAAAAGTAAAAGGCGTAGGCTTTGATATGCAGGCACTGGATCATATCCTTTATACATATGCCGCAGACCACGGCCCTGGCCCGTACGTACCGCGTATCATCGAACAGTACAGAAAAGAGTTCGGTCATGATCCAAGCGTAGACTTCCCGGAATGGGAGCCGGTACATGAAATCCTTCTTGGCAATAACGTTATGGGTATCGAAAACCTTGGGGGCGATATCGAAAAAGTAAAAGGCCAGAGATTTATGTTCTGCGCATTCCCGCTGAGATGGTACATGGGAGACGGAACAATTGTACGTGCCGTTGCGTTTATTGATGAAGACAAGATCAATAAAGACGTACCGGACAGAGTATACAAATACGGCGTATACTAAAAACATTTCATTCAGGTATAAAAAGGAGTCTTTGTTTAAATGAGTGAAAAGAAAAGGGTGGCTGTGCTGGGCGCAGGCAAAATGGGCCTGGGCATTGCCCAGCTGTTTGCCACCAGAGGACATGAAGTAAAAGTTATCTATGTATACGATGACAAAACAAGATATGATTCCAGAGAAGTGATCCGGGGCAACCTGGAAGTGCTGGCTGACAATGAAGTGATCACCAGAGAACAGATCCCGGAAATCCTGAGCCATATCAGTTTTGTAGATACAATAGAAGAAACAGCGGATTTCGCGGATATTGTATTTGAAGGAATTATTGAAAAACTGGAGATCAAACAGGACTATTTCGCCCGGATGGACAAAATATTCCCGGTGACAACAGTGCTGGCAACTAATACATCCGCGATCAGCATTACGGAGATTGCTGAAAAAGCAGAGCATAAAGAAAGGATCATCGGAACCCATTACTGGAATCCGGCTTATTTGATCCCTCTTGTAGAAGTGATCAAAACAAAATATGTTTCTGATGAAACAGTAAAGATCACATACGATCTGCTGAAAGAAGCCGGAAAACGTCCGGTTATCGTAAAAAAAGACGTACCGGGATTCCTGGCAAACCGTATGCAGCACGCCCTGTTTCGTGAAGCGCTGTCTATTATTGAACAGGATATCGCAGATCCGGCAGATGTGGATGACGCTATCAAGTATGGATTCGGAATGCGTCTTGGCATTTGCGCTCCCGTAGAAGTTATGGATATGGGAGGCCTGGACCTGACTTATAATATCCACAAATATCTGTTCCCTCATCTGGAGAATTCCACAACTCCCTCCAGACTGCTGACAGATAACATTGAAAAAGGCAATCTGGGCTTTAAAACGGGAAAAGGCCTCATGACCTGGAGCTCTGAGGAAGTGGAAAAAGCAAACAAAGATTTGACAGAAGGGCTGATCAAAGTAGCGAGAGCCCTGGGAAGATTATAAGAAATGTGAGGACAGCGCTATGAGAAATGTAGTAATCGTTGCAGCCTGCCGGACGCCTATCGGAACCATTGGCGGTCAGTTTAAAACACTGACTGCGCTGGATCTGTCCATTCCGGTTATGCAGAACCTGCTCGAACGGGGACATGTTCCGGGAGAGATCATCAATGATGTGATCTGGGGATGTAATTACCAGAGAACTTATAAAGAGAATAACCTGGCCCGTGTGGCAGCAGTGAAAGCCGGACTTCCGGTAACGGTTCCGGGTATCACGATTCACAGAAACTGCACATCTTCCATGTCTGCGATCCAGATGGGATACTATCAGATCAAAGCGGGAGAAGCGGACTGCATTATGGCCGGAGGCGCGGACAGCATGAGCACGGCGCCCCATATGGTATTTAATGCCCGTTACGGAAAGAAATACGGCCATATGGAACTGAGAGATTCCATGTGGGATTCCCTGACAAATCTGGGAGTGGGACCGGCAATGGGCATTACGGCAGAAAATGTGGCTGATAAATACGATGTAACAAGAGAACAGATGGATGAATATTCTCTCCGTTCTCAAAAACGCGCGGTAGCAGCTATTGACGCCGGACGGTTCAAAGAAGAGATCATACCGATCACGGTTCCTTCCAAAAAAGGTGATACGGTATATGATACAGACGAATATCCCCGGAGAAACGCTACTTTGGAAGCGCTTCAGAAATTGAAACCGACTTTCAAAGAAGACGGTAAAGTAACAGCGGGAAATGCTTCCGGCATGAACGACGCGGCTTCCGGCGTGATCCTTATGGAAGAGGAAAAGGCAAAAGAACTGGGCTGCCCGATCCTGGGACGCGTGGTAAGCGTTGCCACTACCGGCGTGGAACCGGAACTGATGGGAATCGGACCGATCAGCGCCACCAGACAGGCTCTGGAAAAAGCGGGACTGTCTATTGACGATATTGATCTTTTTGAGATCAACGAAGCCTTCGCTGCTCAGTGTCTGGCATGTCAGAAAGAACTGGGCATCCCGGACGACAAGCTGAATGTAAACGGCGGCGGTATTTCTCTGGGACATCCGGTAGGAGCCACCGGATGCAGACTGGTAGTGTCTCTGCTTCATGAAATGAAGCGCAGAAACAATAAATACGGCGCAGCGACACTGTGCGCCGGCGGCGGCATGGGTACTGCCGTTGTAGTAGAACTCTGCTGAGCAAAGGGGAGAGTCGCTCAGAGAATATGAAGCAAAAAAGCTGATAATAGCATAAGGGGCTGTGAGCGGGAGCAGGAAGATTGAAAGGAAAATGGTGGTTAGTAGATGAGTAAAAAACAGAAGAACAATTCTTTGTTTAACTTTGGAAAAGCCGGATGGGGAACCATTATATTCTGTATGGCAATGTTCTGGTTTTTCGTAGGATTTTGTACAGACGGAAATAATGTTACCGCACCGGCAGTAGCCGAACATCTGGGGATTGAATCAGGTACTGTTTTGCAGATGAATTCTTACGGCGGTATGATCGGCGTTGTATTTTATATTTTGATGGGACAGCTGACAAAGAAAATGGGCGCCCGCAAAGTATCCGGTATCGCTCTGCTGATTTCTGGCGTAGCTTATATCGTGATGGGTAACTGCCCGAATCTTGCCGTATATACGATCGCGTACATCTGCCTGATGGGTTCTATTATGTCAGCAGGATACGTAGTAGGCGGCGCTTTAGTAGCGCAGTGGTTCCCGAAACGTAAAGGTGTGGTAATGGGATATACCACAATGGGGCTGAACATCGCGTCCGCTACATGGGTACCGATGATGACAATGATCGTAAACCGTATTGGATTTGAAAAAGGTGTTATCATTCCTTCCGTACTGGTTGCAATTCTGGCAGTAATCGGATGGATCTTCATGAGAAATACTCCTCAGGAAAGAGGCATCAATCCGGACGGCGTATCAGATGAAGTATTTGCAAAAGAATATGATACAGATGATTCTGAACATGACAGCCGCTGGACAGTTAAGAAACTTCTCAGCACAAGAGCAATGTGGACAGTAGCGATTGCTACAGGTATCCTTCAGTGCTGCTCTACCGGCGTTATGAGCCAGTTGGTAGTAAGAAACCAGGAGCTTGGCATGTCTCCTACACAGGCAGTTTCCATGATGACTTTGATCGCAGTGATCGGTATTTTCGGATCCTGGCTGATCGGTGTCTTCGACGATATGTTCGGTACGAAAAAGGTTATGATCATTTTCTGTATTTGGTATGCTCTGGCAATCCTTGCAAACGTAACAGATACAAAATGGGGTATGTACCTGGCAGTATTTATGATCGGTATCTCCATCGGCGGTTCCGCTAACTTTATGACATCATTCCCGTCATCCGTATTCGGACGTCATGGATTTGAAACAGTAAACAGTGTGATCTTCCCGATCCAGTCCATCATCACAGCCAGCGCTTTCCTGGTAGACGGTATCAGTCTGAACGCAACAGGAAGCCTGCGTTGGAGCTATCTGGTTCTGGCGATCATCGCAATTATCAATATTCTCTTTATCGCATTGACAAAAGATAAAGAATTCAACCTTGACTGGCAGAAAAAGGAACAGGAAGCATAACAGATATAACGGAGGAAAATTATGGCAAAAAAATCACTGGTGGCCCTGGTAAAAGGGACAGACATTCAGGAAAATGTCACAAGGGTATTTGACCTGATGGGCGGAGTAAAAAATGTGATCCGCAAAAATTCTACAGTTGTACTGAAACCAAACGCAGGACATGCAGAACCCCCTGAAACATCCGTATGTACCAATCCGGAAGTAGTCCGGGCTGTAGTACGGGAAGTAAAAAAAGCAGAACCGAAAAGAATCATCATCGCGGAAGCGGCAGCTATCGGATGCGATACGGAGGAATGCTTCAGAGTCAGCGGTATCGCTGCTGTAGCGGAAGAAGAGGGAGTAGAATTAAAAGATATCAAACGGGATAAAGAACTGGTAAATATTGCGGTAAGAGATTATCGTTCCAATATCGACCATGTACTTCTTCCGAAATTTTTACTGGAAGCAGATCATCTGATCAACCTGCCGATCTTGAAAGCTCACGCAAGTATGGTATTTTCAGGAGCATTAAAAAATATCAAAGGCGTAGTACAGGATAAAGTACATATGCAGATGCATCAGCAGAACCTGACAATGGCAATGATGGATGTATGGAGCGCATGTCGGGCGGATATCAACATTATGGACGCTATGCGCGCAGCCAGCGGATACAGCCCGCATATGCCGGTGCCGATCGAGACAAATATGATCCTGGGTTCCAAAGATCCGGTTGCTATCGACCGTGTAGCATGTGAAGTAACAGGTATTGATACGAGCTGTGTGGATTATTTCAAAGTAGCGGAAGAAACCGGACTTGGAAATTATTCTATGGACGATATTGAAGTAGTGGGCGATTCTGTAAAAGACTGCTACAAGAAAATGTGGATCCCGTATATCGGCGACATGAGTACACGGTGGCCGGAATATGATGTAAAATGCGAAGGCGCATGCTCCAGTTGCCAGGCTCTGCTTGCTATCAACATGGAAGAACTGAAAGCAGTAGACGAATATGACAAGAACAAAGGCATGACCATTGTAATCGGCGGAAAAAATGAGATTCCGAAAGATATACCCGATGAAAAGATCGTCCTTCACGGAAACTGTACAAGGAAATATCTGAAAGATCATCCAAATGCTTACTGGATCTTAGGATGCCCGCCAAATGAACCGGCTCTTTATCTGACAGTACAGAGGAAAGAGGTCATCAACGGCATGGGAGATCAGGAAGAAGAGATCATCCGGCCGTGTATGGCAAGAGATGCCGCAGTATGGCGTGACTATGTATTTAAAGCAGCAGAACAGTACTATAAGGAGCATCCGGAGGAGAAATAATGGATGGTTATGTATATGTAAATGCAGACGCACAGTTTAAAAAACTGCTGGGTACGATTTTTACAGATGAATTCATGAAAGAGAATACGAATTTTGATAATTTTGAAGGATTCAAGTATTCCAGCGCGGTGATCACAAACTGGAATTCAGACAAAATGGTATACGCGCAGCTTTTAATGGACAATTTTGTAAAAGAGAGCACCAGATTCACGTCCTGGGAGGAAATGGTGAAGGCCGCATCTGATGCCCGTTTCGGAAAATATACAGACGAAGCGTGCTGACGGAAAAGAAAGCAGGGGGCGGAATCCGCACCCTGCTTTCTATATTTTATTCACCAGATGACTTCCCGGAAGCGGGATAGTGAATGTTATACTGTTTGATTTTTCTGGAAATGGTGGAAGCGTTGATGTTTAGTTTCCTGCCGGCTTCCCGCAGACTGCTGGACTCGGAAAGAGTCCGTTCCAGAAGCTGTTTTTCAAACCGGGCTACGGCTTCGTTAAAGTCTCCCGGAGAAGAAGGAACGGCTTCCTGTTCGCTGGAAATATGTAAAAGGCTGGTGATCAGGCTGTTGTCTACCTGTTCCACACCGGAACTGCACAGCACCAGATATTCGATGATGTTTTCAAGTTCACGGATGTTGCCGGGCCACTGATACTGGCGCATATAGTCGTACTGCTTTGGGGTAAGACTGAAAGGCCGGTGGTACTTTGCGGAAAAAACGCCGATAAAGTAATCGCAGAGAGGCTCAATATCAGACAGCCGTTCTCTGAGAGGGGGCACATGGATGGGGATCACGTTCAGACGGTAGTAGAGATCCTGCCGGAATGTGCCGTTGGCGATTTTTTCTTCCAGATCGGAGTTGGTCAGTGCAAGAAAACGGATATTCAGTTTGATGGGTTTGGTGCCGCCGATCCGGGTAATCTCCTGCTGTTGGATGGCCCGGAGCAATTTTACCTGGAGATCCATTGGCATATCGCCGATCTCATCCAGCATAAGTGTGCCGTTGTTGGCCAGCTCGAACAGACCGGGTTTCCCTTTGGAACTGGCTCCGGAGAAAGCGCCCTTTTCATAGCCGAACAGCTCGGATTCCAGCAGATGAGCGGGAATGGAAGCGCAGTTGATCTTGATAAAGGGAGCGTTGCTGCGGTTGCTGTTTTTGTAGATCTCATCGGCGATAACCTCTTTGCCTACGCCGGATTCCCCGGTGATCAAAACAGTGGCGTCAGAAGGTGCCACATGGCTGATCAGAGTCCAGATGTTGGACAGAGAAGTATCTTTGCCGATCATCTGAGAAGAAAGATGTTCTTCGGAATTTTTGGTGATGGTCTTCTGACTGTCTTCCAGATCATGGATTTTCTGAACAAAGGTATTAAAGTCTTTCTGGAGAGAAGTAAGATTGATAATGGGACGGCTTAAGGCGACTACCTGGCGCAGGTTTCCCTCGGAGTCAAAGATCGGGGTGCCGGAAACGTAACCGGTTTTTTCCTGGCCTCCTTTATAGGTATTGGAGAGACGGAAAACGGGTTTTCCTGTTTCCAGAACATCAGGGACCGCTCCGCCGGTATATACTTTATCAACGCCGATCAGGTCCTTGATATTGTGATCCAGTACTTCCGCAGGAAGAATACCGGTATTTTTGGTATAGGCGGGATTGACATAAAGGACATTTCCTTTGTTGTCTGTGATAAAAATGCTGTCGTCCAGACCGTCAATGACTTCTTTGAAATCAATGTCGTGTTCCAGAAACAGCAGCAGTTCCTGCCGGATGTCCGAAAGTTTCTCGGTGATCACCGGATCGGAAGACAATTTCATGGTATCCTGCAGCATTTCAAGAATACGCCTGATTTCCATATACTGGTTCATATGTGTATTACCTCCTGGCGTAATAATAAAGTGATCAAGTTTTCATCTAAACAGTATAGCAGATATACATTTTGTTGTAAATGCGTGTTGCACAAAGTGTTTCCAAAATGCAACATATAAAAAAGAAAGATCCTGAACCCGAAACAGGGATTTTCGATGCAGTATCAGGTAACAGGAAGGAAGAAATAATATGGATGTAGCATATTTAAGACAGCTGCTGGAGCAGGTGGCGGAAAAAAAGACAAATATTGACGAGGCTTTGACCGAACTGAAAAAACTGCCCTATGAGGATATTGGATACGCCAATATCGATCAGCACAGAAATTTAAGGACCGGTCAGGGAGAAGTGATTTTTGGACAGGGCAAGACACCGGAGCAGATCGCCGGGATCGTCAGTCATATGAGAAAAGGAAATAAAAAAATCCTGATCACAAGAGCGGACGAGAAAGATTATGAAAAAGTCCTGGAAGCAGCTCCCGACGCGGTATTTGAGCAGGAGGCCGGCATTATCATTGCAGGCGGAAAGACACAGCCGGATCCGTCCCGGGGCAGGATCGCCATTCTCACAGCAGGCACATCCGATATTCCTGTAGCCCAGGAGGCAGCTCTGACAGCGGAATTTTTCGGAAATCCGGTGGATCGTATTTTTGATGTGGGAGTAGCCGGGATCCATCGGCTGTTTGACCGGATGGACCGGATTATGGAGGCGGATGTGATCATTGTGATCGCCGGAATGGAAGGCGCCCTTGCCAGTGTAGTGGGGGGACTTGTGGAAGTGCCTGTGATCGCCGTTCCCACCAGCGTGGGATATGGAGCGAACTTCGGCGGACTGGCGCCGCTGCTGTCCATGCTGAACTGCTGCGCCAACGGTATCGGGGTGGTTAATATTGATAACGGATACGGAGCGGCCTGTCTGGCCACAAAAATATGCGCGAAAAAGGTGGAATGTACAGATGGAAAATGCTGAAAAACTGAGAAATGACAAGAAAACAGAACCTTCTTTGGAACATATGCACAATCATCCCCATTCCAAAGCAGTGTCCAACAGGCTGGCAAAGGCCATCGGCCATCTGGAGGCGGTAAAGCGCATGGTGGACAGAGGAGATGACTGTTCGGAAATACTGACCCAGATCGCAGCGGTGCGTTCTGCTATCCAGAACGCGGGAAAAGTGCTGATGATGGATCATCTGAATCACTGTATCGTACATGCAGCGGAAGAAAAAGATTATGATAAGATCACGGAATTTGGAGAGACCATAAAGAAATTTATGAAGTAGCCCCAAAAAGAATAGAGAAAAATATGGATAACAGATATAGAATGGAAAAAGACAGAGGATTGCAGCGTTAAAGCATGTGATCCTCTGTCTTTTTAAACTACACATATTACAGTGTGGATATATCCAGTTTGTCAAACCCTTCCACCAGTGTCTGGGCGATACCTGTGATCAGATCCAGATCCTGCTGGGTCTGCCCTTCCAGGTTCAGGACCATAACCGGGTCATGGAGGGAAGCCCGCAGCAGCATCCAGCCGGTGCACACGCCGCTAAAGCGGATCCGGATGCCTTCGTAAGATTTTGGCATTTCATAACCCGCCGCTTTTGCCCGTTCCTTAAATGCGGTCAGGATCTGGCTGCCATAAGACTTGAAATCTTCGGCGTTGATTTTGAAACGCACTTCCCTGGCCGCGTACTGAAGAGAAAGCTTTTCAATGAGCCGGTCAATCGTATGGCCGGCCTGTGCAGCTTTGGCTACGGCGATCACCAGTTTCACAGCCAGAAAGGCTCCATCGTCCAGGTAGTAGTTCTCTTTCAGACAGCCGTGGCCGGAGGTTTCCATGGCAAGAGGACTGATCTCCCCGGCGGCATTGAGCTCCTTGCATTTATTGATCACATTTTTATAACCCCTCATGTAGCACAGGTGCTTTAGTCCCAGTTCCTTTTCCAGGAAATCCGTAAGCCGGTCGGAGGTAACCGAGTCTGTGATGATGGTGCTGCCCGGATAATCAGGAGCCAGGATCGCTGAGATCATGGCGATGATGGAATCTCTGTTTAAGGGAGTACCGTCAGACAGGACTGCTGACATCCGGTCCACATCTGTATCAAAGATCAGTCCCAGATCTCCGTGATTTTTGACAACAGCGTCACAGATGGCTTTCATGGCTTCTTTGTTTTCCGGATTGGGGACATGGTTGGGGAAACTGCCGTCCGGATCTAAAAAGGCGCTTCCGGTAATGTCCGCTCCAAGGGGTTCCAGCACCTGGGAAGCAAAAAATCCTCCGGCCCCGTTTCCAGCGTCCACAACGATCTTCAGTCCCTTTAAGGGCTCGTCATGCTCTTCGGCCTGTACGCCATCGCAGATTTTCATGCACAGGTTGGCGCTGTAGAGGGAGATCAGATCAAATTCACACACAAGAGCAGGATTTTTTACCACTGTGCTGTTGATCTCCGCATCGCTGACCAAGGCGTCTCTTTCAGCAGCTATTTCCAGGATACGGGTAATATCTGCCTTTTCCAGACCGCCGTCTGCGTCGAAAAACTTAAAGCCGTTCCGGTTAAAGGGCAGATGACTGGCAGTGATCATAACAGAGCCGTCATATTGGGTTTCCGGATAGATAATGGACATGAACATGGCAGGGGTAGAAGCCATGCCGCAGTCCGCAACATAAACATTCTGGGAAAGGATTCCCTGGATCAGCTGTTTTTTCAGCTGAGGGCCGGTGATCCTGGAATCAGTGCCTACGCCGATGATACAGTCTTTTCCTTCAATCCCTTTTTTCTCCATAAGCCAGATGGCAAAAGCCTGTCCGATAAGATAAGCGGCCCTGGATGTCAGATTGGTATGTTCGCCTTCAATCCCTTCGCAGGCGATGCCCCGGATATCGCTTCCGTTCTGCAGTTTCATAAAGTCTTTTTTTGTCATAGCCATAGTGCGTTCTCCTTTAAAAAATAAAGTATATCTGAACCTAATTATAAACGGATTGGCTGTTGAATACAAATAGTTTCCTTTGGGAAAAGTACAGGAAATAAGGGGATTTTCAGAATATTTATGCGAAAAAATACTGGCAATCATGAAATTTTCTCATAAATCAGGGGTTGACAGGGACAAAAAGTATGTGGTAGCATGAAAAAACAAAAAATAAGGTCAAACCGTTGAAGCGGAGATAACGGTGATGATGCTCCTACAGAGAGCCTGCGGCGCTGAGAGTCAGGTGGAAAACAAGTCATCAAATGGACCGCTGAGGGTGCAGTCAAAGGCTTACAGCCGAGTATTCTGCAACGTGAGGGCATACGTCAGTTGCCGGGGATATGATGGTATCCTGCAAAGGGCGCAGTTTTTATGGGAAAGACTGCGAATCAAGGTGGCACCGCGAATATGTAAGATTCGTCCTTGACAGAGAGAGTATCTCTGTCAGGGACTTTTTTATTTTCCGGCCTTGGAATCCGCTGCCGGCAGAGGCACCCTACGGGACACAGAAAGGAGAATATGAGGGATGATACGTCCGGCTTATGAAGAAGTAAAAAAACTGGCACAGGAAGGCAAATACAAAACGGTTCCGGTAAGTATGGAGATCCTTTCGGATATCAGAACGCCTATTGAGGTGCTGCGGATCCTGAAACGTGTTTCCACCCACTGCTATCTGCTGGAATCGGTAGTGGAAAGCGAAAAATGGGGACGTTATACGTTTCTCGGATTTGATCCCAAAATGGAGCTGACATGTAAAGACGGGATCATGAAGGCGGGTTCCATATGTTTCCATACGGACAGTCCGAAAGCTTATATCCGCCAGATACTGGAGGAATATAAAAGCCCCAGGTTCGGGTATCTGCCTGCATTTGCAGGAGGTCTGGTAGGGTATTTTTCCTATGACTATCTCAAATACGCGGAACCTGTGCTGGATCTGAACGCAAAAGATACTGAGGATTTCAAGGACCTGGATCTGATGCTGTTTGACAAGGTGATTGCTTTTGACAATTTCAGACAGAAGATCATACTGATCGCCAATATGTTTTTAAAAGACGGAGAGGCAGGCTATAACGAAGCAGTGCTGAAGCTGAAGCAGATGAAAGACCTGATCCAAAAGGGCGCTGCAGGAGATCCGGAGCCCGGGCGTCTCACCAGTGAGATCGTTCCTCTTTTCAAAAAAGAGGAATACTGCTCTATGGTGGAGCGGGCCAAAAGGCATATCCGGGAAGGCGATATTTTCCAGATCGTGCTGTCCAACCGTCTGGAAGCAGGATTTGAAGGGAGCCTTTTGAATACGTACCGGGTGCTGCGCACCATGAATCCTTCCCCTTATATGTTTTATTTTTCAGGGACGGACGTGGAGGCCGCAGGGGCTTCTCCGGAGACACTGGTGAAGTTGGAGGACGGCGTTTTGCATACATTTCCCCTGGCGGGCACAAGACCCAGAGGAAAGACCAGAGAAGAAGATCTGGCGCTGGAAAAGGAACTGCTTTCCGATGAAAAAGAACTGGCGGAACATAATATGCTGGTGGATCTGGGAAGAAATGATATTGGAAAGATCAGCGAATTCGGGTCAGTGGAAGTGGAAAAATATCACTGTATTGAGCGGTATTCCCATGTGATGCATATAGGCTCTACAGTGAAAGGCAAGCTCAGGCCGGGAATGGACGCCCTGGACGCCATTGAGGCTGTTTTGCCGGCGGGGACCCTGTCCGGGGCGCCGAAACTGAAAGCCTGTCAGCTGATCAATGACTTTGAAAATAATAAAAGGGGCATTTACGGCGGAGCTGTAGGCTATATTGATTTTACGGGAAATATGGATACCTGCATTGCGATACGGATTGCCTACAGGAAAAACGGAAAAGTATTTGCCAGAAGCGGGGCGGGTATTGTAGCCGATTCTGTGGCGGAAACAGAATATCAGGAATGCATCGACAAAGCGGCGGCGGTTTTAAAAGCGCTGCAGGCAGCTCAGGAGGTGGAAGCATGATACTGCTTATTGATAACTATGACAGTTTTTCTTATAACCTGTACCAATTGGTGGGAACGGTGGATCCGGATATTCAGGTGGCCCGCAACGACGCCATAACCACAGAGGAAATCCGGGAGCTGTCTCCCAAGGCGATTATCCTTTCTCCGGGGCCCGGCAGACCAAAGGACGCGGGCATTTGTGAAGAGATCGTGACAGAACTGGGAAATGAGATTCCTATTCTGGGGGTATGCCTGGGACATCAGGCAATCTGCGAGGCATATGGGATGGACATTACCTATGCCAGAAAATTGATGCACGGGAAACAGTCGGATATCCGGACAGATCCCGGATGCAGGCTGTTCGCGGGATGCCCGGATGTAATGCCGGTGGCAAGGTATCATTCCCTGGCGGCCCGGGAGGCTTCCCTGCCGGACTGTCTGAAAGTGACGGCCAGGACAAAAGACGGGGAGATCATGGGTGTGCAGCATAAAGAGTATGAGGTATATGGACTGCAGTTTCATCCGGAATCCATCCTGACACCGGATGGAGAGCGGATCATACGCAATTTTCTGAGACAGGAGGGCTGAGAATCATGATAAAAGAAGCAATTGTTAAAATCGTAGATAAACAGGATCTGACTTATGAGGAAGCATATCAGGTAATGAACGAGATTATGAGCGGACAGACCACCCAGATTCAGAACGCGGCGTTTCTGGCGGCGCTGTCCACAAAGAGCACAAAGGCGGAAACCATTGACGAGATCTCGGGATGCGCGGCTGCCATGCGGGCGGCGGCTCTGAAAGTGGATCACAATATGGATGTGCTGGAGATCGTGGGCACCGGAGGGGACGGGTCCCAGAGTTTTAATATTTCCACCACTGCGGCTATTGTAACTGCGGCGGGAGGGGTGAAGGTGGCAAAACACGGAAACCGGGCAGCCTCTTCCAAATGCGGCACCGCAGATTGTCTGGAAGCTCTGGGAGTCAATATACGTCTGACGCCGGCTCAGTGCGTAAAGCTTTTGCGGGAAGTGGGGATCTGTTTCTTTTTCGCTCAGAAATATCACACTTCCATGAAATATGTAGGATCCATCCGAAAGGAGCTGGGAATCCGGACGGTTTTTAATATTCTGGGGCCGCTGACCAATCCGGCGTCTCCGTCTATGCAGCTGTTGGGCGTATACGATGAGTCTTTGGTGGATCCTCTGGCAAGAGTACTGACCAGCCTTGGGGTAAAGCGGGGAATGGTTGTGTACGGACAGGAAAAACTGGATGAGATTTCCATGTGCGCGCCTACCACATACTGCGCCTTCCGGAACGGCCAGTATCACTCGGGGATCCTGACGCCGGAAGAGTTCGGATTTGAAAGATGCCGGAAGGAAGACTTAAAGGGCGGCGCGCCGGAAGAAAACGCCCGGATCACAGAGCGTGTGCTCCAGGGAGAAAAAGGGCCCAGGAGAAATACAGTTTTAATGAATGGAGGAGCCGCTCTGTTTATCGCCGGAAAAGCCCGGGATATGAGAGAAGGGGTCAAGCTGGCCGGGGAACTGATCGATTCCGGAAAGGCGTTTGAAAAATTGGAAGAATTCCGGGCGGCGTCCCAGAAAATGAAAGAAGAGGAATAAGTTATGTCAACAATATTGGATACTATCGGGGAATACACAAAATTACGTATCCGGGAAGCGAAAGAAAAGATTTCGCCGGAAGAAATGAAGGCGCGGGCGTTAGCCATGGACTGTAATACGGGCTTTCCCTTTGAAAAGGCGCTTGGAAAAGAGGAGATCAGTTTTATCTGCGAGTGCAAGAAAGCATCCCCCTCAAAAGGAGTGATCGCGGAGGATTTTCCCTATGTACAGATTGCCAGAGAATACCAGCAGGCTGGAGCGGACTGCATCTCCGTGCTTACAGAGCCAAAATGGTTTCTTGGAAAGAACGCATATCTCAAGGAGATCACAGAGAGGGTGTCTATTCCCTGTATCCGGAAAGATTTTACCGTAGACGAGTATATGATATATGAAGCGAAAACACTGGGTGCAGCCGCGGTATTGCTGATCTGCGCGCTGCTGGATGAGGAACGGCTGAAATCCTACCTGACTGTCTGCGACCGGCTGGGGCTGTCAGCACTGGTGGAGGCTCATGATGAGGAGGAGATCCGCCGTGCTCTGAGAGTGGGAGCAAGGATCATTGGTGTAAACAACCGGAACTTGAAAGATTTTACCGTAGATGTGGAAAACAGTACAAGGCTGCGGGAACTGGTGCCGGACTCCGTACTGTTCGTAGCGGAAAGCGGGATCCGCAGCAGCAGAGATATCCAAAGACTGCAGGAGGCAAAGGTAAACGGCGTGCTGATCGGAGAAACGCTGATGCGGGCGCCGGATAAAAAGCGGATGCTGGATGAACTGAGAGGAAATTATGACGGAAATTAAAATATGCGGATTGAAACGGGAAGAGGATATCAGGTATGTTAATCGGCTGCGGCCGGAAATGGCGGGATTCGTTTTCGCGAAAAAAAGCTCCCGGTTTCTGACCCAAAAGCAGGGGGCAGTGCTGAGAAAAAAACTGGATCCGGGGATTCTGGCAGTAGGGGTATTTGCGGACGCCCCTTTGGAGCTTCCGGCTCAATATGCGGCACAGGGGCTGATCGATGTAATACAGCTCCACGGCAGCGAGGATGAGCTCTATATCCGCAGATTAAGGGAAATGACCAAAGCCCGGATCATAAAAGCCTTTTGCGCGGAGAGCCCGGAGGATATCAAAAGGGCGCAGGCATCCCCGGCAGACCTGATCCTGCTGGATGCGGGAAGCGGCGGGACCGGAGAAACCTTTGACTGGGCGCTGGCGGAAAATACAGGCAGACCTTTTTTGCTGGCAGGAGGACTGACTCCGGAAAATGTCAGGGAAGCCATAAGGCGCACCGGATGCATGGGAGTGGATGTGAGCTCAGGGGTGGAAACAGACGGGCTGAAAGATTATCGTAAAATGAAAAAATTTACAGAAACAGTCAGAAGCCAATAAGAAAAAGGGCATTTTGACGGAAAGCTACAGGAGGAAGATAATTATGGCAGGATCCAGAGGGAGATTCGGGATGCACGGAGGACAGTATATTCCGGAAACTCTGATGAACGCGGTGATCGAGCTGGAAAGAGCGTACGATCATTACAAAAAAGACAGAGAATTTCAGGAGGAGCTGAAAAATCTGCTGGAGGACTACGGCGGACGTCCCAGCAGACTCTATTACGCAAAAAAAATGACAGAAGATCTGGGCGGAGCAAAGGTTTATTTGAAAAGAGAAGATCTGAACCACACCGGCGCCCATAAGATCAACAATGTACTGGGCCAGGCGCTTCTGGCCAAGAAAATGGGGAAAACAAGACTTATTGCGGAAACCGGGGCCGGCCAGCACGGAGTGGCTGCAGCTACCGCGGCGGCGTTGATGGGAATGGAATGTGTAGTCTATATGGGCGAGGAAGATACCAGGCGCCAGGCTCTCAATGTATATAAAATGCGTCTGCTGGGAGCCAGGGTGGTTCCGGTCAAAACCGGAACCGCCACACTGAAGGACGCGGTTTCCGAGGCAATGCGGGAATGGACCAGCCGGATGGATGATACCCATTACTGTCTGGGGTCTGTTATGGGCCCCCATCCTTTCCCAACTATCGTCCGTGATTTTCAGGCAGTGATTTCCAAAGAAATCAAAGAGCAGATGCTGGAAAAGGAAGGAAGGCTGCCGGATGCGGTGATCGCCTGCGTAGGAGGAGGCAGCAACGCCATAGGGTCTTTTTATCATTTTATCCAGAATAAGGAAGTACGGCTCATCGGCTGCGAAGCCGCCGGCAGAGGAATCGGCACTTTGGAGACGGCAGCTACCATCAACACAGGCCGGCCGGGAATTTTCCATGGCATGAAGTCTTATTTCTGTCAGGATCAGTTCGGACAGATTGCCCCTGTATATTCCATTTCAGCGGGACTGGATTATCCGGGAGTAGGACCGGAGCACGCATGGCTCCATGACATTGGCAGAGCAGAGTATGTGCCCATAACAGATGACGAGGCGGTAGATGCTTTTGAATATCTTTCACGGACGGAAGGGATCATTCCTGCCATTGAATCGTCTCACGCAGTGGCCTGGGCCATGAAAGAAGTTCCGAAGATGAGAAAGGATCAGATTGCCGTGATCACCATTTCCGGAAGAGGCGACAAAGACTGCGCTGCTATTGCCAGATACAGAGGGGAGGATATAAAAGATGAGTAGGACAGCAGAAGCTTTTCACAATAAAAAAGCGTTTATCCCGTTTATTACCTGCGGGGATCCGAATCTGGAGACAACGGGAAAAATTGTCAGGGAAATGGAAAAAAGCGGAGCGGATCTGATCGAACTGGGAATTCCTTTTTCCGATCCCACTGCAGAGGGGCCTGTGATCCAGGGGGCCAATATACGCGCTCTGGCCGGAGGCGTGACAACAGAGAAGATCTTTGCTTTTGTCAGGGAACTGCGCCAGGATGTGAAGATCCCTCTGGTTTTTATGACTTACGCCAATGTAGTGTATTCCTACGGGACGGAAAAGTTCGCGGCGTCATGCGCTGAAGTGGGGATCGACGGGCTGATCCTGCCGGATGTGCCCTTTGAGGAGAAAGAAGAATTCGCCGGAGTCTGCAGTCAATACGGCCTGGATTTTATATCTCTGATCGCGCCTACATCCCGGGACCGGATCGCCATGATTGCAAAAGAGGCCAAAGGCTTTTTGTATGTAGTATCAAGTCTGGGAGTCACCGGAATGCGCAGCGAGATCACTACGGACATCGGCTCCATTATACAACTGATAAAAGAGAATACGGATCTGCCATGCGCAGTGGGATTCGGAATTTCAACGCCCCGGCAGGCAGCGGAAATGGCGCAATGGGCCGACGGCGTGATTGTAGGCTCCGCCATTGTAAAACTGGCCGGACAATACGGAAAAGAAGCGGCAGGACCTGTGGGAGAATATGTAAAAAGCATGAAAGACGCGATCAGATAGAAAAACAGACAGCAGAAGCCAAAAACACTGGCGGAAACAGATACCCGGCACCCCGTGCCGGGGTTTTTTCCGCATGATAAATATGATATACTAGCCCCAGAGCAGCTAATACCAACGGAATGGAAACATTCACCTGGTTTGCTGTTTTGCGGTATAATAAAAAATTTAAGAAAGTACTGAGAAACACAATATGGATATGAAAAATTATTTCGGAATGCATCCCAAAGCCGCCGTTGCGTTTTCCGGAGGAACGGATTCGGCGTTTCTGCTGTATCAGGCGTCAAAATACGCAAAAGAGGTACAGGCCTGGTATTTTCTGACTCCTTTTCAGCACGAGCAGGAGGCAGAGGATGCCCGGAGATTTTGCGATCAGCTGGGAGTGAAACTGAATATTTTAAAGGAAGATATACTGGGGCAGCCTGATGTAAAGAAAAATGACAGTCAGCGCTGCTATTACTGTAAGAAAGCCATGTTCCTGAGTCTGAAACAGGCCTGTGAGAAAGCGGGATTTTCAGAAGTGATGGAAGGGACCAATGCCTCGGATTCACCGGAAGGACGGCCGGGATACCGGGCGCTGCAGGAGCTGGGAATTTTGTCTCCCCTGCGCTTGTGCGGGCTGACAAAAAGTGAGATCCGACGTCTGTCAAAGGAAGCAGGGCTTTTTACAGCGGCCAAACCTTCCAATTCCTGTC
Organism: uncultured Roseburia sp.; assembly: GCA_930989305.1. Taxonomy (GTDB): domain Bacteria; phylum Bacillota; class Clostridia; order Lachnospirales; family Lachnospiraceae; genus Brotonthovivens; species Brotonthovivens avistercoris. The sequence continues at coordinate 19,878 of CAKNLF010000022.1, forward strand.
TGGCTACCCGGATACCGGAAGGAATGGAGATCACAAAAGAGCTGCTGGACAAGGTGGCAGCCTGTGAAAAAGTTATGACGGAACTGGGATTTTCGGATTTCCGGGTACGGGTCCGGGGAAATGAACGGAAAGATACGGGACTGATCCAGGTGCCGGAAGACCAGATTCAAAAAGCGGCTATGCTGCACCGGGAAGTGACAGCAGGGATGGAAGGATATTTTCAGAACATCCTCCTGGATTTAAGACCAAGAGAAGGAGTGGATTAGCAGATGAAATCATTATATATAGAATGCAAAATGGGAGCGGCAGGGGATATGCTCATGGGGGCGCTGTATGAGCTGCTTCCTCAGGAAGAACAGCAGGACTTTCTGGATACTATGAACCGGCTGTTCGGGCCGGACATTACTGTTCGGGCAATAAGCGGATCCTCAAATCATATATCCGGGACCCGTATGGAGGTAAAAGTCTTTGGAAAAGAAGAAGATGAATATGCCCATGAACACCATCATGAGGGGCATGAGCACCACCATGAGGATCACGAGCACTACCATGAGGGCCGCGACCATCATCACGAGGGGCACGACCACCATCACGAGGGTCACCACCACCATCACGAGGGTCACCACCACCACGGAGGCCATGAGCACAACAGTTATCAGGAGATCCTGCACCGGATCGGACACCTGGATCTGCCTGAGAAGGTAAAAGCAGACGCCGGGGCTGTATATAAATTGATCGGGGACGCAGAGAGCAAGGTGCACCAGACCTCTCTGGAACATATTCATTTTCATGAAGTAGGCTCGCTGGACGCCCTTGCTGACGTTGTGGGCTGCTGCTGGCTTATGGACCGGATTGGCGCCGGACAGGTAACGGTTTCACCGGTTTGTGTTGGAAACGGTCAGGTACGCTGCGCTCACGGCATACTGCCGGTACCTGCGCCTGCAACTGCTGAAATCATAAAAGGAATGCCCTCTTATGCCAGTGATTTTGACGGAGAGCTGCTGACGCCTACCGGCGCGGCGCTGTTAAAGCATTTTGCAGATAATTTCGGCGGGATGCCGGTTATGGAAATTGAAAAAACAGGATACGGAGTGGGTACAAGGCAGTATGCCCAGGCAAATTGCGTCCGTCTGTTCCTGGGAAATACTGTTTGGGAAAATACTTCCGGGGAAGATGATTTTTCAGATACTGTAACGGAAATCAGCTGCAATCTGGATGATATGACGGCGGAAGCAACAGGAGCTTTGTACGACACACTGCTGAACGAAGGCGCTCTGGACGTATGGACGGTGCCGATCTGCATGAAGAAAAGCAGAAGCGGCATTCAATTGAATGTATTATGTAAACCAAAAGATCAGGATGAAATGATAAGGATCCTGCTGGAGCAGACTACCACCCAGGGAGTACGGTATCATACAAGAAAACGTCAGAAACTGAAAAGCCGTTTTGAGACGGTGGAGACAAAATACGGAAAAATCGCCATAAAGATCAGCGAAGGCCGGGGGATCAGAAAGATTAAACCGGAATACGAAGACGTGGTCCTGGCAGCAGGAGAGCACGGAGTATCTTTTATGGAAGTATCGGATGCTGCGAGAAACGCATTTGAGAACTGCAGATCATGACCGGATAATTAACCGGAGAGCAGTACAGGAAATCAGGCAGTACAGAAAAACTCATAAAAAGAGCCTTTGGACAGAGGCAAAATAAAAACGCGTCTCAGTCCAAAGGCTTTTTCTTATTTTTCAGTTTTTCCGGATCCCCCTGCAATAGCCTGATTGATCATGCCGGCCAGATAACCGGCTCCGAATCCGTTGTCGATATTTACAACGCTGACACCGCTGGCGCAGGAGTTCAGCATGGCCAGAAGGGCGGAAAGACCTCCGAAACTGGCTCCGTAACCTACGCTGGTGGGGACTGCGATCACCGGACAGGAGACCAGACCGCCTACTGCGCTGGCAAGAGCGCCTTCCATGCCTGCGACCGCAACGATAACATTGGCCTGAAAAAGGTCCGGCAGCCGGTGCAGCAGCCGGTGTATACCGGCAACGCCCACATCGCTGATCAGGGATACCTGATTGCCCAGCGTCTGCGCTGTATAATAAGCTTCCTTCGCCACAGGAAGGTCGCTTGTGCCTGCTGTGACCACAGCGATATTTCCCACCAGAGGAATCTCTGTTTTCCCGGCAATGCCGATGCGGGAAGATTCCTCGTAAAAAAGAGAGATCTGCTGTCCTACATATGCCGCTTTCTCCGGATCCATCCGGGTGATCAGTATATTTTTACAGCCTTTTTCGAGCATTGCCTTTGCGATGCCTAGGATCTGCTCCTTTGTCTTTCCTTCTCCGTATATGACTTCCTGCTGTCCCTGCCGGAGCGACCGGTGGAGATCAATATTGGCATAATCGTCTACTGAGGCAAAGGGTTCTACTGTCAGCTGCTCCAGTGCTTCTTCGGGACTGACAGCCCCCTCTTTGATCCGGGTCAGCAGTTCTAATGTTTCTGATTTGTTCATAAGATAGCGCCTTTCTGTTTAATAATAAGCGTTTGGGATTCTGTCAGGATTTTTTCCGGACGAGAGGAAGGGTAAAGATAAACTCCGTTCCCACATCCAGCGTGCTGATCACATTAATGTTTTCGTGATGAGCATTGATGATCTCTTTTACAATGGATAGGCCGAGACCGGTGCCTTTTTTATCTTTGCCGCGGGATACGTCTGTCTTGTAAAAGCGTTCCCAGATTTTTCCGATGCTGTCTTTGGGAATGCCGATGCCGTGATCTTTCACCGAGACAAAAATTTTGTCTTTTTTCACAGTAGTCTCGATTTCTATAGAGGAATCGGGGCGGCTGAATTTAATGGCGTTGTCGATCAGGTTTTGGAGTACCTGATGGATTTTGGATTCATCGGCTTCGGTATACAGTTCGCTGCCTGTCAGGATCAGGTTAAAATAAATCTGCTTTTCCCTGCTGATCTGTTCAAAAGTCTGGACTGCCATTTTGATGCAGCGGTTCAGATCGAAAACTGTAATGTCCAGCAGAAACCCGTTGGAACCGTATTTGTTCAGTTCCAGCAGATTCTGGGTGAGCTTTTCCAGACGTTCGGTTTCAAAAATAATAACGTTCAGGTATTTTTTCTGAAATTCCGGGGGAATGGTCCCGTCGCTGATGGCCTGGGCGTATCCTTTGATGGAGGTCAGGGGAGAGCGGAAATCATGGGAGATATTAGATACAAATTTTCGCTGATCCTCTTCCAATGTGCCCAGTTCATGAGTCATGTAATTAAAGGAAGCCGCAATATATCCCAGTTCTCCGGAACCGGAGATAGACAGGGGATAAGCGTAATCTCCGTTGTTGTAGTGCATAGCCGCGTCTTTTAGTTTTTTCAGCGGGCGATGGATAAACAGGATATACAGAACCAGCACCAGAAATGAAATGGCATATACGATCAGCAGCGTCAGGTAGTCGATGTTCAGCAGTTCGCTTTGTATGCCGGAAATCTGTGAGACCGGTTTGCAGATCAGGATATAACTGTTTACCAGATAATTTTTTGTCACCGGGGTATAGATACAGAGCACAGGTTCGCTGTAGCGCCCGTACAGATCCGTAATGGTGTAGTAGCCGTCGCTGAAGTCCAGAATATCAAAACCGTTGATCTGCTGAGGGGCTTTGATGCCGGAGCGCTCTATGGAACTGGTGATGATTTCCCCCTGTTGATCGATCACATAGATATCTCCCTCCAGATAATCGCTGATGCTGGCCAGCCGTTCCTGTAAATTATTTAATTGAAACTGGGAAGTATAATTGCCGGAGCCGTAGTCCGAGGCGATAAGCCCTGCTTCTTTTTTGAGAGAAGCGGCGGAATGTTCCCGCAGATAAGTTTCGTTCTGATGGGAAGTAAAGACCGCCACAGTGATAAATGCCAGGATTCCAAAGATAATATATCCAAGGATGATCTTTTGTAAAAGCTTCATATGTTCCCGCCTTCTTCGATGCTATTTTGTCTCGAATTTATATCCGATTCCCCATACAGTGGAAATGCCCCAGTGTTCATTGTCTTTTAATTTCTCACGGAGTCTTTTAATATGTACGTCGACGGTTCTTGTATCGCCGATGTATTCATAGCCCCAGATGTGGTCCAGCAGCTGTTCTCTTGTAAATACCTGATTGGGAGAAGAGGCAAGGAAATATAAAAGCTCCAGTTCCTTTGGCGGCATTTCGATATTCTGACCTTTATACAGGACGGAATAGTTGGTCCTGTTGATGATCAGATCCGGGTATTCCACACATTGGATATCCGAAGAAGTATCCTGACGGGCAGGCTGATACCGTCTCAGCACTGCCTTTACCCGGGCTACCAGTTCCTTGGAATCAAAGGGCTTCATAATATAGTCATCCGCGCCCAGTTCCAGTCCCAGCACTTTGTCAAAGACTTCTCCCTTGGCGGAGAGCATGATAATGGGGGTATTGGAAACAGTCCGGATCTCCCTGCATACCTGATAGCCGTCTATGCCCGGAAGCATAAGATCCAGCAGGATCAGGTTGGGCTGGTAATTTTTAAATTCCTGCAGAGCCGATTCTCCGTCATTGACAATCTTTGTGTCAAAGCATTCTTTTAAAAGATACAGGGAGATCAGCTCCGCTATATTGTTATCGTCATCTACGATGAGTATTTTCTGTTTGACAGCCATAGAAACCTCCTATTTAAATTCCGCAATGGTAACGCCGGCGTCGCCTTCTCCGAATTCCCCCAGATGGAAAGATTTGATGATTTTCTGGCGTTTCAGATGTTCGTGTACCGCTTTGCGCAGAGCGCCGGTGCCCTTGCCGTGTACGATCCGCACAGTGCCAAGATGAGCCAGATAAGCGTCATCCAGATATTTGTCCAGCACAGATATGGCTTCGTCAACGGTTTTGCCGATAAGATTGATCTCCGGTGAAACAGAAACGGTTTTGGACATCCGTAATTTCCCGGTGCCGGTTTTGGGATATTTGCTTTTTAACGGATCTTTTTCTTCCAGAAGCACCAGGTCCTTGATATTTACCTGGGATCGGAGAATGCCCATTTGTACAAACAGATTACCCCTGGCGTCTGGAAGGGTCTGTACGGTTCCTTTCAGGTTCATGCTCAGCACTTTGACCGAGTCGCCCAGCTGAAGCTTTTTGGGAACCTGATGATTGACGATTTCTTTTTTTCGGGATGCGGACTTTTTACTTGCCTGTTCCATTTTCTTACGTACTTTTTCACGTTCTTTTTCCATTTCCCGGATATCGATGCCGTTTTTCCCGAATTTGTGGAAATTGCGGATGGTTTCATCCGCTACATCCTTGGCTTCCTGAAGAATGGAAGCAGCTTCCTCATTGGCTTTCTGCAGGATTTTGTCCCGACTGTTATTGAGTTTTTCCTGGCGTTCCTCCAGCTGCTTTTTCAAAGATTCGGCTTCGGCTTTGTATTTGCTGATCTGGAGCTGCTCCTGTTCCAGGATACGGCGGCTTTCTTCCAGATTGGCGATCACATCTTCAAAGGACTCGGATTCTTTGTCCAGCTGCTCCTTTGCATGATCGATAATACTGGCCGGCAAGCCCAGTTTTCCGGAAATGGCAAAAGCGTTGCTCTTGCCGGGGATTCCGATCAGCAACCGGTAAGTGGGACTTAAGGTGTCCACATTAAATTCGCAGCAGGCATTTTCCACCCCTTCCGTAGACAGGGCGTAGACTTTCAGCTCGCTGTAATGTGTGGTGGCCATTGCCCGGATGCCGCGGCTGCGCAGTGTGTCCAGGATGGAGATAGCCAGAGCCGCTCCTTCGGTTGGATCGGTTCCGGCGCACAGTTCGTCAAAAAGCACAAGAGACCGGGCGTTTGCATTCTGCAGGATGGAGACGATATTGCGCATATGGGAAGAAAAGGTACTGAGACTTTGCTCAATACTCTGTTCATCGCCGATATCTGCGAATACATCGTGAAAAACAGCCAGTTCGCTGCGGTCTCCCGCGGGAATATGCAGGCCTGCCTGTCCCATCAGAGTAAACAGACCTACAGTTTTCAGAGAAACGGTCTTGCCGCCGGTATTGGGACCGGTTACGATCAAAAGCTGAAAGTCATCCCCAAGATGCACATCAATAGGGACGACTTTATGTTTATCCAGCAGCGGATGACGTCCCTGGCGGATCCGGATCCGTCCCTCTGTATTAAAGACCGGTTTCATGCCATTGTAATTTTTAGCCAGCTGAGCTTTCGCGAAAATAAAATCCAGTTCCGACAGAATCCGGTAATCATCCCGGATATAGGGAATGTACTCTGCTGTAAGGTTGCTGAGGTCAGCCAGGATAATGTTGATTTCTTCTTTTTCCTTCAGGAACTGTTCTTTCAGGTCGTTGTTTAATTTTACTACGGACATAGGCTCGATAAAAAGAGTAGAGCCGGTAGATGACTGATCGTGGATCATACCGGGCACCTGGTTTTTGTATTCGGCTTTTACCGGAAGACAATATCTGTCATTTCGCATGGTGATCACAGCCTCCTGCAGATAGGTTCTGGTGGATGAGCTGTTTAAAAGGGCGTTCATAGCCCCGTGTATCCGGTCGTTGATATTTCGGATAGAACGGCGGATATTCTTCAGTGCAGGACTGGCGTCATCGCTGATTTCGTCTTCATCCAGGATACAGCGCCGGATCTCCTCCAGCAGGGGCGTCAGAGGTTCGATGCCATCAAAACGCTGGTCCAGGGAATCCTCAGGCAAGTCGCTGCGCACCTGCCTGGAATAAGCTTTTGCCCGCTTGGCGGCTTCTAAAAGCCCGCACAGGTCCAAAAGCTCACGGCTGCTTAAGGCAGCGCCGATTTCCAGCCTTTTCAGAGATCCTTCCGGATTGGAAAGACCGGAAAAGGAAAGACTGCCCTTCTGGTAAATGCGGGTGAGTGCGTCTCCTGTTTCCTGCTGAGCCTGACGGATCTCTTCCGGATCAGAGGAAGGCAGCAGCGCCAGACATTTTTCACGGCCTGCGCTGGAAGTGGCCTGTTTGGCCAGTAACTGTATGATCTTATCAAATTCAAGGATCTGTAATGCTTTCTGATTCATAATTACCTCATTCTTTTATTCTAAAATAAGACTTTCATTTTATTGTACTCCAATTCCGCCGGGCTGAAAAGTGAAAGTTAGTTATTGCAAGTACTTTCTATTGAACGTATAATGAGGAAAGAGGTGTGCTTCTATGAACGAAAAGAAACAAAAGGACTACTGTTTTGTAAAAGAAAAAACAAAAAAAGTACCGGTAAACAGACGAAATCTTGGGAGCAAAGTAGGACTGGCCGCTTTTTGCGGAGCTGTGTTTACTGCTGTATGTCTGGGCATTTTTCTGACGGATTCGGCTGTAGAGAGCAAAGTGATCAAAGAAAATGCTGATGTGAGCCTGGGAAGCCATACGCAGGAACAGACTGAAAAGGAGCAGTCGGTGATCCGGGAAAGTATGAGCCGGGAAGAATACGAAGCGCTGGAGACCCGGCTGTATGAGATCGGAGAAAACGCAGGGAAATCAGTAGTGGACATTGAATGTGTGACAAAGGATACCGGATGGTTTGAAGATACGGCGGATATCGGCGAAGGCAGCGGGATCATTATTGGGGATAATGGCAGCGAGGTATTGATCCTCACAGAGGAAAATCTGATCTCGGAAGCCAGAAAGATCCAGGTCACATTTAATGGCACTGAGACGGTTGCCGCGAGACTGAAAGCCCAGGACGAAAATACCGGACTGGCTGTGATCTGCACGGACAAAAAAGATATTTCCTCAGAAATAGTCAAAGAGATCCGGCAGACACCGGTGAGCAGTGTGCCGGTCCAGGCAGGAGATCCGGTGGTGGCAGTAGGAAGCCCTGACGGTACCGTTGGATCGGTTCTGACAGGTCAGATTCTGACAGGAGACCAGATGATTTCTCTGGCAGATGCCAATTACCGGATTCTTACTACAGATCTGGTGGCGCCCTCTACCGGAAGCGGAGTCCTTTTAAATACAGACGGTGAGATCGCGGGAGTGATCACACACCGGTATACTCCTGCGGAAGCGGAAAGCGAGATTGCGGCTATCCCGGCGGATGAGCTGGAGGATCTGCTCAGCAACCTGCTGAAAGGCAGGAGCGTGCCTTATCTGGGAATTCATATTCATGCTGTAACAGAAGACGTAGCAGCGGAGTATGAACTGCCTGCGGGACTGTATATTCAGTCCGTAGACTGGGAGTCGCCTGCAATGCTGGCAGGACTTCAGTCCGGAGATGTGCTGGTGAAGATCAACGACACTTCCATTGATACGGAAGAGGCGCTTACCGGATTTCTAAAAGAAGCATATGCCAATCAGCGGGTTACCATTACGGTAGAACGTATGGGAAGGGACGGAACATATCAGAAGGTGGTATGTAAAACGTCTTTGGATACTATGGAGTAACAGGGCCGCTGACCGGACACAGATCCGGAGCTATTGTATATAGAAGAAATAGAAAACAGACAGGAGATTGAAATGAAGTATATTGAATCGCTGCGTGAAGGAGAACGGATAGGAGAAGTCTATCTGTGCAAACATAAACAGTCCGCTTTGACCAAGGCCGGAAAACCTTATGAAAGCCTGATCCTTCAGGACAAGACAGGTACTCTGGACGCAAAAATATGGGATGTGAATTCTTCCGGCATTGAGGAGTTTGACAACCTTGACTATATTTATGTAGTAGGAGATGTGACCAGCTTTCAGGGAACCCTGCAGCTGAATGTTAAGCGGGTGAGGAAGATGAAAGAGGGAGAATATGAACCTTCCGATTATCTGCCGGTAAGCGAAAAGGATATTCCTAAAATGTATCAGGAATTGCTGGCCTATATAAAGTCTATGGGCAATCCATGGCTGAAAAAGCTGGCGGAATCTTTTTTCCTGGATGGGGAATTCGCAAAAAGATTTCAATTCCATTCCGCAGCCAAAAGCGTACATCACGGCTATGTAGGCGGACTGCTGGAGCATTCTCTCAGCGTGACAAAACTATGCGATTTCTTCTGCACTCAGTATCCGATGCTGAACCGGGATCTGCTGCTGTGCGCCGCAATGTTCCATGACATTGGAAAGCTGGAGGAACTGTCCACTTTCCCTGCAAACGATTATACAGACGAGGGACAGCTTCTCGGGCACATTATGATTGGAGCGGAAATGATCGGAGAGCGGATCCGTGAAATTGATAAATTCCCAAAGCGTCTTGCAGCGGAATTAAAGCACTGTATCCTGGCCCACCATGGGGAACTGGAATTCGGTTCTCCAAAGAAGCCGGCTCTGGCGGAGGCGCTGGCATTGAGTTTTGCGGACAATATGGACGCCAAGATGGAAACTATGAAAGAAGCTCTTTCCAATATACCGGAAGGCAGTATGGAATGGGCGGGATATAACCGTCTCCTGGAGACAAATATCCGCCGGACTGGGAACTGATCCGGGTCAGGAGGCAGCTATGCGTAAAAACGATGAAATCCAGTTGACAATAGAAGATATGGGCGTATCCGGAGAAGGTATCGGGAAAGCGGAAGGAATGACCTTTTTTGTGAAAGACGCCCTTATTGGCGACCATATACGGGCAGGGATCACTAAGCTGAAAAAGAATTACGGATATGCCAGACTGCTGGAGATCCTGACCCCTTCCCCCTGGCGGGTGCAGCCCAGATGTCCCATACACAGACAGTGCGGCGGCTGCCAGATCCAGGCGCTGGATTATAAAAAACAGCTTGAGTTTAAACAAAAGAAAGTGCTGGAAAATCTGCAGCGTATCGGAGGATTTGCGGAGCCTCCCATGGAACCGGTAGTGGGGATGGAAGTTCCTTATCATTACCGGAACAAAGCGCAGTTTCCCATTGGAAAAGACAAAGACGGCCGTATCATAGCCGGTTTTTATGCGGGACGGACCCATCAGATCATTCCAAACAGGGACTGTGCTCTGGGGGTGCCGGTAAACAAAGAAATACTTGACATTATCATCGGTATTATGGAAGAAAAAGGCATTGAACCTTATGATGAGCAGACTCGAAAGGGGTTGGTGCGTCATGTGTTGATCCGATACGGTTTTCATACCAAAGAGATTATGGTATGCATTGTTGTAAACGGAGAAAAACTTTCTTACGCTGATGTTTTTGTGGAAGAATTATGTAAACTTAAAGGGATGACTTCCATATCCATTAATGTGAATCAGCAGAATACCAACGTGATCATGGGACAGGAGGTTAAAGTCCTGTGGGGACAGCCCTGGATCACAGATCGGATAGGGGATATCAGCTATCGGATTTCTCCCCTGTCTTTTTATCAGGTTAATCCGGTACAGACGGAAAAGCTGTACCGTTTGGCGCTGGAATACGCGGATTTGAAAGGAACCGAAACCGTATGGGATCTGTACTGCGGTATCGGCACCATTTCCCTGTTTCTGGCCAGACAGGCCAAAAAAGTATACGGGGTGGAAATCGTGCCACAGGCAATCCGGGACGCCAGAGAAAATGCCCGGATCAACAAGATTGAAAACGTGGAATTTTTTACCGGAAAGGCAGAAGAGATCCTGCCGGATTTCTATAAAAAGGAAGAAAAAGCGGGAAGAAGTCCGCAGGCGGATGTGATCGTGGTGGATCCTCCCAGAAAGGGCTGCGATCAGGAGCTGTTGGATACGATCCTGAAAATGCAGCCGGAGCGGATCGTGTATGTAAGCTGTGATTCTGCTACCCTGGCAAGGGATCTGAAAATTCTGTGCCGGGAGGAATATGACCTGAAACGAGTAAGGCCTGTGGATCAGTTTTGTCATACCAGTCATGTTGAGACGGTAGTATTGATGTCAAAAGTCAAAGAATAGAATAGCGAAAAAGTGTAGAAAACAAAGGATTTCCGGGAGTCGGGGCTTGTCAAAAGACAGGTTCGGGTTCCCGGATTTTTTCGTTTTATGGGTAAGTGGGAACTGGCCTACGGTGAAAAATGGCGGAGAGTTGAGTAGTTGATTTTGATATTGGGGGTGTTGAGTTGACAGGGTGAATAAATGGTATGTGGAGTTGACAGTATGGATAAAGGTAAAAAAGCACATCTTTCCCGGTGTAGGAGTGATGTGCTTTAAATGGCATCCATCAGTTCAAGAAGAATTTGTTTCTGCCGGTCGGTCAGGGTACTCCATTTTGAAAAGAGTTTCTGTTGTTCT
>CAKNLF010000023.1 GCA_930989305.1 uncultured Roseburia sp.
CGGGAGAAAATAGAGATCAATCCCAAAGAACCCAGATATCTGAAAGTAGTATGGGGCGTGGGATATAAAATCGAGAAGTCCGTAAAGAGGTAATGGCCTATGACAGACAGAAAACGATACGCGACGCTGGTCAAAGCCATACTTTTCGGTCTTCAGGGATTTTTCGCCGTGGGACTGGCTGTGTTCGTGATCCTGCTCCAAAGCTGTATCAATCAGAATATGCTGAATCTGGGAGATCTGAGCAATTCCAGTTTTGTAGATTCCGGTTATTTTGAAAAGACGTTTAACCGGCAGACCAGCAATGTGCTTGAATATCTCCAGCTGCGCATGCGGTTTGAGACCAATGGAGAGTACGATCCTCAGCGGGCGGAAAAAGCAGGAGCTTCAGAAGAAGAGATCAATCTCTATAAAAAATATTTTAATCAGTATGAAAACGGCAGCAGCAACCTGTATTACTGGCTTGGCACAGAATCAGGAGAATGTATGTATACAAATCTTGACGCCAGGGAAGGAGAAGAAGCGGCTCTGGAAGACGCCAGAGAGCTGGGAAAATATCTGTATTACGACAGTACGACTTTCTACTTTGAAAGCAATGTGGGAGGGATGGAAAAGTCCTATTACAGAAATATGAGAGAATATAACTCTTTACAGAAAGAAAATATCCAGCTGATTATCGGCGTGGACACAAACTTTTCCTATAGCGATGATTTTTCCGTGGCGAAAATGGAGTTTGATAAACTGTATCCATGGGCAAAACTCAGTGTGATGTATATTATCATATTTGGCGCGGGATGGCTGTTTTGTCTGTGTTATCTGAGTGTGGCGGCAGGAAGACGGCGTGAAGACAGGCAGATCCATCTGTACCGTTTTGACCGGATAAAAACAGAGGTGGTGTGCGCCATTATGGTCATAGGCATGTCTTTTATCATGCAGCTTGCCATGCGGGTGCACGGACAGGATTACAGCACTTCAGGCCGGATGATCGTGGCGGGAACACTGGCGTTTCTGGCTGATGTGATCTTTATGGGGCTGTATTTGTGCCTGGTGAGAAAAGTCAAATCCGAGAGTTTCTGGGAGAACAGTGTAGTTAACTGGTGCGTTACAGGTCTGCAGGCGTTCCTGAAAGAACGGTACATGTCAGGAAAGCTTCTGGGATACTTTATCCTGCTGACCGCGGCGAGTCTGACACTGGGCTATCTTGCTTTTGCCAGAGGATTTGTATGGGCGTACGTGCTGATCGCCGTTTTGATCATCTGTGTGTTTGTATTTCTGGCAAAGTGGATCGGAAGCAGGCGGCGGATCCTGGAGGGCATACGTCACATTACAGACGGAGAGCTGGAATATAAGCTGAACCTGGAAGAGTTCAGCATGAACGGCACAGAGCAGGAACTGGCAGAGGGGATCAACCATATTGCGGAAGGTCTTTCCAAAGCCATACATGAGAGTGTCAGAGATGAACGGATGAAGGCCAATATGATCACCAATGTATCCCATGATCTGAAAACGCCTCTGACAGCGATCATCAATTATGTGGGGCTTCTGAAACGGGAAAAGATTGAGAATGAAAACGCGGTCCGCTATATTGAGGTGCTGGAGCAGAAGGCCCTGAGGCTGAAATCTCTGATGGAAGATTTGGTGGAGGTGTCCAAAATATCTTCCGGAAATATTACTCTGCATATGGATGAGATAGACTTTGTGGAACTGGTGCGTCAGACCGGCGGAGAATATAATGAAAAAATGGAACAGAAGGATTTGAACGTGATCAGTAAGTTCCCAAATGAACCTATGATGATATGGGCTGACGGCAGACAGCTCTGGCGGGTGATCGGAAATCTGTACAACAACGCGGGAAAATACGCAATGCCCAATACAAGGGTTTACGCTGAAATCGAAAAGGCGGACGGCTGGGTGATTTTTACAATGAAAAATATTTCTGAAGATTTTGTATCCCTTCCGGCCGCGGAACTGACCGAGCGTTTTGTGCGGGGAGACACAGCCAGAACAACAGAAGGAAGCGGCCTGGGCCTCTCCATTGCAAAGACTCTTACGGAACTGATGGGAGGCAGATTTGAGATCAGCATGGACGCGGATTTGTTCTGCGCGGAAGTAAAATTCCGGCTGATCCGATAAGTTTCCGGTTGCTTTTTCCCGGCCAGGTATTATAATTAACATGAGAAAAGGAAATCGACGGCGATTTTTGCATCACCGTCGTTTTTCATATATAAAGGAGGCATGCAAGTGATTAAACTTTATGATAAAGGTATCTACCTTTTAAACGGAACGGAAATCGTAAAAGATGATCAGGACGCTGGTGCTGCTGTAGCCGCGAAAACCGGCAGCGCGCCGTCTAAAGAAAAAGCGGCAGAGGGAACCATGGCGTATCATATTTTAAAAGAACACAATACGTCGGGAAATATGGAGAAGCTGAAGATCAAATTTGACAAGCTTACTTCTCATGATATTACGTTTGTAGGGATTATTCAGACCGCAAGAGCGTCAGGACTGGAGAAATTCCCTATACCATACGTACTTACAAACTGTCACAACAGCCTTTGCGCGGTAGGCGGCACCATCAATGAAGATGATCATATGTTCGGACTTACCTGCGCGAAAAAATACGGCGGCGTATATGTTCCCCCTCATCAGGCAGTTATTCACCAGTATGCCAGAGAAATGCTGGCCGGCGGCGGACGTATGATCCTTGGTTCCGATTCTCATACCCGGTACGGAGCGCTTGGAACAATGGCTATGGGAGAAGGCGGTCCGGAGCTTGTAAAACAGCTTCTGGAGCAGACCTATGATATCAATATGCCGGAAGTGATCGCCATTTATCTGAAAGGGGAGCCTGCGAAAGGCGTGGGACCTCAGGATGTGGCTCTGGCTATTATCGGAGCGGTATTTGCCAACGGCTATGTAAAAAATAAAGTAATGGAATTTGTAGGCCCCGGCGTATCTTCACTGAGCGCTGACTTCAGAATCGGGATCGATGTTATGACAACAGAGACCACATGTCTGTCCTCAATCTGGAGAACTGATGACAAGATCAAGGAATTCTACGAGATCCATGGAAGAAGTGAAGATTACAAAGAGCTGAATCCGGAACCGGTGACTTACTACGACGGCTGTGTGGAAGTGGATCTGAGCGCCATAAAACCGATGATCGCAATGCCCTTCCATCCGAGCAACGTGTATACTATTGAAGAACTGAACGCAAATCTGATGGATATTCTGGACGATGTGGAAAAGAAAGCGCTGGTAAGTCTGGACGGAGCAGTAGAATATACGCTGAAAGATAAAGTGAGAAACGGAAAACTTTATGTAGACCAGGGAATTATTGCCGGCTGTGCGGGGGGCGGATTTGAAAATATCTGCGCGGCAGCGGATATTCTCAACGGAAAGAGCATCGGACCGGATGAATTTACACTGAGCGTATATCCGGCGTCTATGCCGATTTATATGGAACTTGTGCGCAATGGCGCCGCTGCCAAGATCATGGAAACAGGAGCGGTTATGAAGACTGCGTTCTGCGGGCCCTGCTTCGGCGCGGGAGACACTCCAAGCAACAACGGATTTTCCATCCGCCACTCTACGAGAAACTTCCCGAACCGTGAAGGCTCCAAGCTTCAGAGCGGTCAGATCGCTTCCGTGGCACTTATGGATGCCCGTTCCATTGCCGCTACAGCTGCAAATAAAGGCTTCCTTACAGCTGCTACAGATATGGATGTGGAATACACCTCACCAACTTATCATTTTGACAGCACGATTTACAAAAACCGTGTATTTGACAGCAAGGGCGTAGCAGATCCAAGCGTAGAGATCAAATTTGGACCAAACATCAAAGACTGGCCGGAAATGAGCGCCCTGACAGACAACCTGATATTGAAAGTGGTTTCCGAGATCCATGATCCGGTAACAACAACCGATGAACTGATCCCCTCCGGCGAGACATCTTCTTACCGTTCCAATCCTCTGGGACTGGCGGAATTTACTCTGTCCCGAAAAGATCCGGAATACGTAGGAAAGGCAAAAGCCGTTCAGAAAGCGGAGAAGGCAAGAACAGACGGAAAAGATCCGAAAGAGGCTCTGCCGGAACTGGGAGAAGTGGTGGAAACAATAAAGGCTGCCAAGAAACAGTGTCCGCCTGCAGATTGGAGCAACACCGGTATCGGAAGTACGATCTTCGCGGTAAAACCGGGAGATGGTTCTGCCCGGGAGCAGGCTGCTTCCTGCCAGAAGGTACTGGGCGGATGGGCAAACATTGCCAACGAATACGCCACAAAACGTTATCGTTCCAACCTGATCAACTGGGGTATGCTTCCATTTTTGATCCCCGCAGGAGAGCTTCCTTTCAAAAACGGAGATTATCTGTTTGTACCGGATATCAGAAAAGCAGTTGAGGACAAGGCCTCCGAGATTACTGCTTATGTGGTAAAAGACGGTGGATTAAAAGAGTTCAAACTGCAGCTGGGCGAGCTGACAGATGATGAGAGAAGCATTATCCTGAAAGGCTGTTTGATCAATTACAACCGGATTGAAAAATAAGAAAAACTGAAATATGTTGCAAATGCATCAAAAACTTTCCGAAAAATATGGTAAAATTCAGAAAACAGATATCTGAAAGCCAGATTGAAGATACTGAATAGAAAAAAACGGAACCAGCTATAATATATAAACAAAACGGTATAAAGGAGAGATGATTATGGCAGCATTACACATAACCAAAGACAATTTCGACAGTGAAGTACTCCATTCCGACAAACCTGTTCTGGTGGATTTCTGGGCAGCATGGTGCGGCCCCTGTCAGATGCTTCTGCCTGTGATCGAAGAGCTTGCGGATGAAGTGACCAGCGCGAAAATCTGTAAGATCAATGTGGATGAGCAGCCGGAACTTGCGGCACAGTTTGATGTAATGACGATTCCCACACTGATCGTGATCAAAGACGGAAAGATCATGAGCAGATCTTCCGGTGTGATTCCAAAACAGGAGATACTGGACAGATTGAATGTATAAAATTTATGACCGGACATTCCGGGAGGATGTTCCCAGACCGCGGATTTTTGTTCCGCGGAAAAGGGACATCCTCTTTTTTTGAGGAAATATCCCCTTTTGGCGCATATCTTTGTAAATAGCAGCAGAGATTTCCCATGAAAGGAGAAACAGGAAAATGAAAAAAACAGGATTGGTCGTAGAAGGCGGCGGAATGAAATGCGCGTACTGCGCAGGGATTTTAGACGCGTTTATGGATAATAAGATAACATTTGATTATTGTATCGGCGTATCAGGCGGATCCGGAAGCGCGGCTTCCTATGTAGCAGGACAAAGGGGCCGAAATATCCGGTTTTTCACAAAACATCTTCACGATCCAGGGTATTTTGGCATCCGGAGTTTTCTGAAAACAGGAAATCTGTTCGGTCTGCAGTACATATACGGAGATCTGTCAAATTCAGATGGAAAAGATCCTTTTGATTTTCCGGCATTTATGGAAAGCCCCATGGACTATCAGCTGGTGGCTACCAATGCGGCTACGGGAAAGCCGGAATATTTTAAAAAAGAAGATATGAAGCAGGATGATTACCGGTGTTTTATGGCATCCTGCGCCATTCCCGCGGCCTGCCGCCCGGTGGAGATCAATGGCAGGGCCTATTACGACGGAGGCCTGACAGACGCCGTTCCGGTGAAAAAGGCTCTGGAAGAAGGATGCCAGCGCCTGGTGGTAATCTTGTCAAAGCCCAGGGATTATGTTATGAAACCCCAGAGTTTCCGGTTCTTATATAAACAAATATTCCGCAAATACCCCAGGATCATTTCAGCTATTGATAACCGTCATCTTATGTATCACAACACAATGGAAATGATCGCCGGGCTGGAAAAGGAAGGAAAGATATTTGTCTTTGCCCCCAGCCGTCATACAAGAGCCAGAGCCTTTACCATGAACGAAAAGGTGGAACAGGGGCTCTATGAATTGGCTGTCCGGGATTTCAGGGCTCAGGAAAAAAGACTGAAAAGTTTTTTAGAGTCCCCGTGATCCCTGCTCAGGAAGCGTTTTTAATTTCGTAGGAGAGCAGGATGTGCAGCCGTACAAGAGGATTTTCCAGGTCTGCGTCCAGGAGTTCATGAAGCCGTTTCAGCCGGTAGAGCAGGGAGTTGCGGTGGAGGTTCAAGACTCTGGCTGTATCCGCTATGCTGCGTTCATGACTCAGATAAACATATAAAGTATGATAAAAATCCGTGTGATGGGAGGCGTCGTATTTTTCCAGCATCTTCAAAGCCGGATGCAGGGTTTCGGAAGCTGCGGTGTGCTGCATTTCCGAGAGAAGATAGGGAAAGGCGTACTGCGTTCCGTTATAGACAGTTCCGATTTCTTTTCCGGTAAAACCGGATGTTTTTTCTACAAACTGATACTGTTTGAAAAAGGAATCGTCCATTGTAAAAATCTGTCCCATGGTCGCGTAATATTTGCTGCTCTTCAGCCAGGGTTTCAGGCTGTGGACCGTCTCTTCCAGGCTGCAGACGGTTACATTGCACAGAATGCAGATGGAAAGCTCCGTGATAACGGCATAGATGTTTGTGAAATTCGCATTTAATGTGTGACATAAATGGGTATTAATGTTAAATGGCTGATAGGGAGCGTCCAGTTTCAAAAAAACGAGAGAATCGTTTTCATGCCAGCCGTAAAGGACCAGGCGGCGGCACAGTTCCCGGGAGTCCGCTCTGGGATCGCAAATTACGGTACGGATCTGTTCATCCAGGATCAGAGATTCCTGTTCACGGATATGGAGCTGAAACCAGCGGTCCACATACTGGCAGAATAAAAGGAAGCAGTCCAGCCTGCCCCGGGTGGCGCTCCGGTCAAGGTCGATATAGGTGGCGGAGCCGAGAAAATTACTGCCCTGGAGAAAATTATAATGCCAGGCCGCGTTGGGAAAGACCGGCTGCTGATAAGTATAAAGTCCTTTTCTGCTGAGCCGTTTCGGATCAAACTGGTTGAAACGGATCAGAAAGTCCATATCGCAGGTACCGTCATCCAGCAGAAAATCCCATAATTCATCTACCTGGCCGGATTTGTAATTCTGATTGTGGGCCAGATGGCGCTGACCGGAATCCAGGATAAAGACCGGGCTTTTCAGCACATCCGCCGACGCGTCCATCAGATCCTGAAGCATGGCCCCGGATGTGAGCTGGTTCATCATCGTATTGTCCCAGCCTGTATAATAAGCCAGAGCGTTTAAAACACAGTTCAGCACTTCTTCCAGTTCCGTAGTATTCAAAAGCAGCATATCGTTATTGTGAACGCAGATAATATTGTCGTTTCCGGTTTTAAACAGATCCCTCAGTCTTCCGATGTACATAGTATGTTTGTCCATGGTCAGATCCGAGGCAAACAGACGGACCGCCTCAATATCAAACTGATTTTGCTTGATATCCGTTTGGGGGTGGAATTCTGCGAGCCAGTCTGCGAATATCCACATGCTGAGTTTCATGAAAGAACCTCCTTTTTTTCTTCAGATGCTTTTATATTAGTATAATATATATGAAAAAACAATAAT
Organism: uncultured Roseburia sp.; assembly: GCA_930989305.1. GTDB lineage: Bacteria > Bacillota > Clostridia > Lachnospirales > Lachnospiraceae > Brotonthovivens > Brotonthovivens avistercoris. The sequence continues at coordinate 7,549 of CAKNLF010000023.1, forward strand.
ATTATTAATAAAACTGTGCGGAATATACGTATAAAAGCCCGGGAAAATATGTTGAAATAAAGGCAGATAAAAAAGGTTTGGGATTTACAGGAATAAGGAGGAGAGACAATGACTTCAGAAGAAAAATTTCAGAAAATGCTTCGTATGGAAAAACCGGCGGATCGCAGCGAGATCCCTTATTTCCCTCAGATTATGACATGGGCGGGCACCTGCTCCGGAATTAGTCAGAAAGATATGATGGAAAGCGTAGATAAAAATATCGAAGCCCTGGATATTACATTTGAAAAAATCGGAAAGCCGGATGTTATGATGTGCACCGCTACTCAGGATACTGTATTTATTATGGGACTTCCGGTACGTGTGCCCGGAAAAGATCTGGATGACAATGCGCTGTACCAGTTCGTGGAATCGGATCTGTTTACCCTTCAGGATGGGGAAGAATACGATCGGATCCTGAAAATGGGATGGCAGAACTGGAACGGAGAACTGCTCTGCAAGATCCAGAATCCGCCGTATACAGATCCGGGACAGCTGTTTGCGAGATTTGACCTTATGGGACAGAACATGGCAAAAATGGCTATGCACTTTATCCCTCAGGGAATCGCTCCTTTGAGCCATACGGCCTGCGGACCGATCTTTGATACTTTATCTCAGTCTCATACAATGGAAGAGTTCTGCTATGATCTTTATGATTATCCGGAAAAGATCAAAGAAGTGATCCTGACCTGCACACCGGCGCTGATCGGACAGACTCTTGGAACAGTAAAACAGGTTCACGGAACCCGGGTAGGCATTTATGCTATGCGTTCCAGCGCTACCTTTGTTTCACCGGATACTTTCGGAGAATTCTGCTGGCCGGGACTGAAAATGATGATCGAAGCGTTCTGGAAAGAGGGCGTTACTTCTGTTGTTCATGCAGACGGAAACTGGCTGCCTATGCTGGAGTACTTTAAACAGGTTCCAAAAGGAAGCGTACATTTTGAATTTGACGGCGCAACTGATATGCGCAAGGCATATGAAGTGCTGGAAGGATGGCAGAGCATGAGAGGAGACGTACCTGCCGCAATGCTGGCTTACGGAACTCCGGATGAAGTGGCGGAGTACTGTGAAGGGCTGATTACGGATATCTGCATGAAAGGGGGCGTAATGCTGGGCTCCGGATGTGAAGTGCCTATGAACGCCAAACTGGAAAATGTCATTGCCATGGGAAATTCCCTGAAAAAATAATAGTTCTGATGAAAAAAGACAGCCGGTCTTATGACCGCTGTCTTTTTTGCATTGTATGATCGGAGACTCAGGAGGCAGAGGAAGAATACTGAGCAAAGTACCGTTCTGCCGCATCCTGAATGATATCCGCTGTCTGGATGGAACCGTAGACGGAACTGTCAATGGAAAGATGATAGTTGTGATATTCACCGTACTCCATTCCCGTGTAGAATTTGTAGTGACGGTTCCGTTCCAAATCCCGGCGTTCCAGTTCCTGGATCGCCGCATTGCGTTCCATGTTGTTTTCTTCACGGAAGTGCCGGATACGGTAGGCTTTGTCCCCGTGGACAAACACATGAAAACATCCGGGCTGATTCCTGAGATAGTAGCTGGCAAGGCGTCCTACAATAATACAGGGTTCTTTTGCAGCCATCCGCCGTACCACTTCCTGCTGTACTTTTTTCAGACGGCTTTCTTTGGAATCGGTTCCGGTCAGCGGCGCGTAGTTTTCATCGTGCAGGTTCTGGAAGAAGCTGTAGATCATCCGCTGCTCTTTTTTCTCAATGACTTCCGAAGGAACATCAAATTCCGCAGCGGCGATTTCCAGCATATCTTTGTCATAGACGGGCATATGAAGCCGCTGGCCCAGAATCTGACCGATTTCATGTCCGCCGCTGCCCACTTCACGGGCAAGGGTGATAACATGCAAAGGAGCAGTATCCGGAACAGTTTCCGGTTCTGCTTCTTCCTGTCCGGCAGCGATAGGCGTAAGGCCGAGCCAGTCGAAGACGCGTCCGAGTTTCTTGTTGTAAAGTTTGATGATCATTCCTACAAACACCGCGGCCGCCACTGTGCCTTCCCGGACGCCCTGAAGCTGATGGGCAAGGAGCAAGGAACATACAACGGCAATGACTACCTGAGTACAGTCGGATACGACTTTAACCTTACCGAAATCAATATGAAATGTTTTGGATATCGCGACAACCAGACCGTCAATGGCGAGCATCAGAACGCCGGCCCGGACTTCCATGTTGACGCCCAGGGCAATAAGGAACATACTGATGATACATATGAGCCACTGAGCGGGATAATGCTGTGCATGGACACCGGAAACAAGCATTAGAGAAAAGTCGTTGAAGTATCCGAATAAGACAACGACGCCGATCTGAAGAAAGTTGAATGGTTTGAAATTCTTTCGCAGAATAGCGATTTCGATCAGTACATAGATCATCTGTATCACAATTGTGATCTGCCCTAAGGTAAAGGGCAGAGAAAGACTCAGCACATATGGAATGCTGGACACCGGCGAGACGCCGAGATTACCTTTTGTCGCCAGGGCGATACCCAGGGATAAGATAAAAAGTCCCAGGATAAACAGCACATAGCGCCTTACATATTCTTTTTTTGTCAAAAAACTCACCCTCCTTTAAGCTGTGTGAAAAGTCACACTAATAGCTATTATAAAACTTTTTGATGACAGATGTAAATAAAAGTTTAGACACGGAGCGGAATGTGGGGATCAGGGAGCTTTGGCATTCTTTTTGCATGAGATAATAAAAAATTAAGAACATTTAGTGAAGTAAGGTGTTAAAGAAATCAGAATTGTGCTATAATTTCCCTATATGAGAACCTGCGGAAACCGGAAAATATTATTTTTTTGGTAAATCCCGCCGGGGACTTGTATTTTCTGATATTTATAGTAAGATTACAGCAGATTAAGGCGGCGCATTGCCGCCGGCAGGTGAATTGGAAATTAGAATATACCTTGACGGAAAAATAAAAGTATGAGGTGACATTGTGGATAAATACGAGTACAAACTGAAGCTGGAACAGTTAAAGAATCTGGTGGCGGAAGAAGAATATGAAGCCGCCGCTGAACTTGCGGATACGATCAACTGGAAAAAGGTAAGAAATGTAACAACTCTGTGCATGGTGGGAGATATCTATGATAAAATGGACCGCTATGAGGACAGCAGAGAAGTCCTTCTTATGGCATACGACCATGCGCCGATCGGAAGAAATATTGTATATAAACTCGCTAATCTTGCCATTAAGGCAAAGGATGTAGAGGCGGCAGAAGAATATTATAATGAGTTTTCGGAGATCGCCTCTTCGGATACAAAAAAATATATACTCAGATATAAGATCAGCTGCCTGAAGGATGAACCTTTGGAAAACAGGATCAGTATTCTGGAAGAATTGAAAGAAAAGGAATATACAGAAGAATGGGCCTATGAACTGGCCTCTCTTTATTCCAAGGCGGATATGGCCCAGAAATGTGTGGAAGCGTGCGACGAGCTGATCCTGTGGTTTGGAGACGGGGAATATGTGGAAAAGGCGCTGGAACTGAAAATGCTGTATCAGCCTTTGACAAAAGCCCAGGAAGAAAAGTATCTCAGTTTTCACGCGAAAGGGAAAAAACATCAGCCGTCCCAGGAAAAGGACGAAGCAAAAGAAGAAAATACTGAAAAAACCCAGCAGAAGCAGGAAGAACAGGCGGAAGGAAACCGGTTTAGTACCGCTAATCTCCAGGAAGAGCTGGCAAAGAGCATGCAGCAGATCATGCGGGCCACAAGAAAAACCGCTGTGTCGGACACTATGGATTCCGTAAAGAAAATGGTGGAGGATATTCCCTACTTAAAGCTGGATAAAGATCAGGAAGAAACGCCTAAGATGAATGAGGAAATCTTAAATGAACAGATTGACAATTCTCTGAAGACGGATTTTGAGGAATTCCTTGCGGAAGATTCCGACGGTCAGCTCAGTATGGATGTGCCTTCTTCCCCCCTGGTGGAAGAACAGGTAGACGGTCAGATGAGCATTGCGGAAGTGCTGGCTGAATGGGAAAAGACGAAACGGGCAGCGGAAGCGGCCATAGCGGTAGCGGAACAGAAGAAACTTGAAATCGCCAAACGTAAGGCCCTTCAGGAAACACAGGAGCTTCTGGAAAAACTCCGGGAGGTTACTCCTATCCTGGAAGCCGGATTGACGCCGAAAGAACTGCTGGAAAAAGAATATCTGGAAAAAATACCGGAAACGGCGGCAGAAGAAACATCCGCCCAGGCGGCTGAGGCTGAGACCGGGGAAGAGATCCGGGAGCCGGAAGGGGAGGAGACTCAGAAAGTCCGGGAACCGGAAGGAAAGGAAACTCAGGAAGTTCAGGAACCGGAAGGAAAGGAAACTCAGGAAGTTCAGGAACCGGAAGGAGAGGAAACTCAGAAAGTTCAGGAACCGGAAGGCGAGAAAATTCAGGAAGTTCAGGAATCGGGAGCAGAAGAACCTCAGGAGACTGAACCGGAGGAAATCGAAGCCCGGGAAACAGGAGAACCGGAAAAAACGGAAGTCCAGGAAGAACCTGTACAGAATGCGGAAGGTTCCGGAGAAGAAGCAAAAGAACCGGAAACAGTGCCGGAAGAAGAAACAGAAGAACAGATATTGGATGATGCTCACAAAGAACTTTTAGAGGAGATCGAGCGGATCGCAAAGGCATCAGCGGGAATAGATAAGATCCTGAGCGGCGAAGCGGGAATCGAAACCGCACAGGATGACGAATTTACAGACGTAGTGAAAGACGGAGAAACTCCGGAAGAAGGTGGACAGACCGACCAGACATCCGAAAAAACCGATGCTTCCCAGGAGAGCGAAAAGGAAAAAGAAGCAGAAGGAGAAAAGAAGGCGGAGACGGATCTCCATAAGACAATAGAGCAGGCCACAAAGGTTATGCAGGAAAATTCCAATGTGGAGATTTCCCAGCAGATGCCGGATTCCGTATCCCTGCCGGATGATCTGATGGCGGAGATGATCGAGCCGGAGCCGATCCAGGAAGAATTTAAATTGACAAAAGAGCAAAGAGAGCTGTTTTCCTATTTCCTGCCGGTGCCGGGAATGGAAGAACAGATCTGTCAGGTTATGGTGGGCGCCATGGCAAGAGCCCAGACTATTACGTCTCTGTCCGGAAACATTGTGATCCAGGGACCGGAGGGAAGCGGCAAGACGGTACTGGCTACCAGCCTGATCAAAGCGATCCAGTTATCCTGCGGGGATGAGGACCGCAAGATCGGCAAAATCAGCGCAAAAGCGCTGAACAAAAAAGACTTTGCAGCTCTGGTGCCTAAACTGGAAGGCGGATACCTGATCATTGAAAAAGCGGGAAATCTGCTGCCGGAGACTGTGGATCACATGGCTCAGGTAATGCAGGGCAATACCCAGGGACTGGTAGTGGTGCTGGAGGATACAAAATCCGGTATCAAAAAAGTCATGGATGGAAATTACAGTTTCGCGAAACTGTTTACGGAGAAGATCAACATCCCGATTTTTACCATTGACGAACTGGTGGATTTTGCAAAATCTTATGCGGAAGAGATGGAATGTACAATAGATGAAATGGGCGTGCTGGCGCTGTATAACCGTATCAGCAATATCCAGAAGCTGGAACGGGCGACTACATTGACGGAAGTACGGGAAATTGTCGACGAGGCTATTGAGAGAGCTGAAAAAGGAGGCATTAAAAAAGCGTTTGGCGTATTGTTCTCCAAAAAATATAATGAGAATGATTATCTGATTTTACGCGAAAAAGATTTTGAATAGGGAGGTATTTTTATGGGGAATGTAACAAAATACGATATGTATTTATTCGGACAGGGGACGCATTATGATATTTATAAAAAGCTGGGTTCCCATCCGGGGAAAAGAGGAAAAAAGACGGGGGTTTATTTTGATGTCTGGGCGCCGAATGCCAAAAACGTGTGGGTGATCGGAACGTTTAATGATTGGGATGAGACAAAGACTCCCATGAAGCGGCTGGAGCCCAACGGGATCTATGAAGCCTTTGTCCCGGAGGCAAAAGAAGGGGATCTGTACAAATACCTGATCGAGACAAAGGACGGCAGGATGCTGTACAAGGCGGATCCTTACGCGAATTACGCGGAACTGCGTCCGGGAACCGCTTCCCGGATCAGGGATATTTCCGATATCAAGTGGACAGACAGCGCATGGATGGAAAAACGAAAAGCAAATCCCAATGTATATGAACAGCCTATGGCAATCTATGAAGTGCATCCGGGATCCTGGAAACGCCATCCGGGCAGAGAGGACGACGGCTTTTATACGTATCGGGAGCTGGCGCCGGCTTTAACGGAATACGTCAGGGAAATGGGCTATACCCATGTGGAACTGATGGGAATAGCCGAATATCCCTTTGACGGCTCCTGGGGTTATCAGGTGACAGGTTATTATGCGCCTACTTCCCGTTACGGCACTCCGGAGGACTTCGCCTATCTGGTAAATTATCTCCACAGACATAAGATCGGCGTGATCCTGGACTGGGTTCCCGCTCATTTCCCGCGAGACGCTCACGGCCTTGCGGAATTCGATGGAAGCTGTCTGTATGAATACGCGGATCCCAGAAAAGGAGAACATCCGGACTGGGGGACAAAGATTTTTGATTACGGGAAAAACGAAGTCAAGAACTTCCTGATCGGAAGCGCGCTGTTCTGGGTGGAAAAATTTCATGTAGACGGACTGCGTGTGGACGCTGTAGCATCCATGCTTTATCTGGACTACGGAAAGCAGGACGGACAGTGGGTCGCAAATGAATACGGTGAAAATAAGAATCTGGACGCAATTGAATTTTTCCGGCATATCAATACGCTGATCACCGGCAGAAATCCGGGCGTAATGATGATCGCGGAAGAATCCACAGCATGGCCTATGGTAACAGGTCCCGCAAAAGACGGCGGCCTGAACTTTACTTATAAGTGGAATATGGGATGGATGCATGATTTCCTGGATTATATGAAGCTGGATCCGTATTTCAGAAAATATAACCACAATAAGATGACCTTTGCCATGAGTTATAACTACAGCGAGAAATATATTCTTGTGCTCTCTCATGACGAAGTGGTCCACTTAAAATGTTCCATGATAAATAAAATGCCCGGTGAGATGGAAGATAAGTTTAAAAATCTGAAAGTCGGGTATGCTTTTATGATGGGACATCCGGGCAAAAAACTTCTGTTTATGGGACAGGATATTGCTCAGCTTCGAGAATGGAGCGAAGAGCGGGAGCTTGACTGGTATCTGCTGGAACAGCCGGAACACCGGGAACTGCAGGAATTTGTAAAAGAGCTTCTGACGATTTACCGGAAATATCCCGCTATGTATTCCCTGGATGACAAGTATGAAGGCTTTGAATGGGTAAATGCCAATGACGGGGACAGAAGTATTTACAGCTTTATCCGCCACGGAAAAACAGGCAGGAACAATCTGCTGTTTGTATGCAATTTTACCCCGGTTCCACGGCCGGATTACCGTGTGGGAGTACCAAAGAAAAAACAGTATACATTGATCTTGGACAGCGACGATCCCCGTTTCGGCGGCTGCGGCGCTGAAAAACCGGCGGTTTACAAATCGGAAAAATCAGAGTGTGACGGAAGACCTTTCTCTTTCGCCTATGAATTGCCGGCATACGGTGTTGCTGTATTTAAGTTTTAGGAGGAATGGTTTATGCAGATGCTGCATGATATATTAACGGCGATCCTGAATGCCGACGGAAATATTCTGTTGTGGATACAGGACAATTTAAGATTCAGCTGGCTGAATCCGGTGATGATCCGAATAACCGGTCTTGGCAATCACGGGATCATCTGGATCATAATCGGAGTAGTGCTTTTATTTCCGCGAAAAACAAGGCGTGCGGGAATCTTGTCACTGCTGGCTCTGCTGTGTGCGCATCTGCTGTGTAATGAAGTGTTAAAAGATTACGTGGCAAGGATACGGCCCTATGAAGTGGTAGACGGACTGCGCTGTATCATAGCCAAAGAAAACAGCTGGTCATTCCCGTCCGGACATGCTATGACGGCTTTTGCCGCAGCTGTGGTGATCTTTAAGAGCCGCCCCAGAAGACTGGGCGTTCCGGTTCTGGCGCTGGCATTTGTGATCAGTTTTTCAAGGCTGTATGTAGGTGTTCATTATCCTACAGATGTGATTTTCGGAGCTGTCATGGGAACCTTGATCGGATTGGCGTTTTTCTGGATCCTGGGAGACAGGAAGTATAAGGAAAGGGCAAGAAGGAAAGCCCGCCGCAGAAGAGCGAGACGATAAAGCAAAAACAGGATAAAAGAAAAAGGGACAAAAGACCTGCAGGGAAAGATGGTCTTTTGTCCCTTTTTAATATGCGGAAATTTGTCATTCCTTTGTCTGCCGCTTAGGCATTATAAGGAAACTCCGGATCAGCAGGTCTCCGGTTCCGGATATTCTTCTCCGAAAGTCTCAACAGTTACTTTTTTCATCACCTGTTTTTCCAGAGGAGCATCCTGGAAATTGGTTCTTACCTGAGCAATCTTGTCCACTACATCAAGACCCTCGATGATTTTGCCGAAAGCGGCGTACTGTCCGTCCAGATGAGGAGAGGTTTTGTGCATAATAAAAAACTGGCTGCCGGCGGAATCAGGCATCATAGTCCGGGCCATAGATAACACGCCGGGAGTATGTTTCAGCTGATTCGGAAAGCCGTTCTGGGTGAATTCTCCCTTGATAGAGTATCCCGGGCCGCCGATGCCTGTGCCTTCCGGGTCTCCGCCCTGGATCATAAATCCGGGAATGACACGATGGAAGATCACACCGTCATAAAAACCTTTTTTGATCAGAGAAATAAAATTATTTACTGTATTGGGAGCGATCTGCGGATAAAGTTCCGCTTTCATAATATCACCGTTTTCCATTTCAATGGTAACAACTGGATTCTGAGCCATGATCTGTATCCTTCTTTCTTTTTGATTTTTGAAATGCAAATATATGTCATTTTGTACATCTCTGATATGCATTGTAACGGAAAAGCCGTATGTTTTCAATAAAAATAGAAAAACAACTGGTTTTTGGGCGTTTCCTATGATAGTCTTTGAAGAAACTGTAAAACCGGAAGGAGAAGGCATTGGATCGGGGAGAGCAGAAATTAAAGTATCTGTTTGTGTTTGAACAGGCTTTAAAAAGGGAAAAACAGGAATGGGAGTATTTGACGGCAATCTGCCGGGAAGCAGAGAAAAAAGGGGTCAGAGTCTTTTTTATAAAAGAACGCACAGAGGGAAAGGGCATTGCAAAAAAACAGTTCCTGCATATGATGGAATGCAGCGAGTACAGGAAGAACAGTCTTCTTATTGGGGACTCCGGCAGTGGAAGGGAGCTGGCCCGACTGAGCTGTCCTCTGATCTGCATGTCCGGCAGAATGGAGGGACTGTACGGCATCGATATGCTGGTAGAAGGATTTGAAGAAGTGGATGTGGATTTCCTGAAAAAGGTATATGACAGACATTACGCTCTGCCCTGGGAGATTGCAAGGACCGCCCGCTTTCTGATCCGGGAATCGGTTCCGGAAGATCTGGAAAGTTTTTATGAGATTTACAGGCAGCCCTCTGTCCGGAGATTCCTGCCGCCTCTGTCTGAGGATCCTGAAGAGGAAAAACAGAAGCTGGCAGCTTATATCCGGGAGCAGTACGGATTTTATGATTACGGGATCTGGACGGTGGAAGACGCCGTTAACGGAAAAGTGGTCGGAAGAGCCGGATTTACGCCGGGATGCAGTCCGGATTGCCTGGAGATGGGATATCTGATCCGGGAGGAATACCGGCACAAAGGGTGCGGGATGGAGGTGTGCAGCGCTATTTTGCGCTATGCCAGGGAAAAATTAGGCGTCTCGAAAATCCTGCTTCTGACAGACCGGGAGAACCTTTCTTCCATACGGCTGGCGCAAAAACTCGGATTCCGGGAGAATTCTTTAAAAATTCCCGGGGATATGCAGGGGGAGCGGCGTACAAAACATTGCTTTTTTAGAAAAATTTAATTATAATTAATTATCAGGTGATATAAATGGGTGAGAAAAACAAAACAATGGGCGAAAAACATAAAACAGATGCAAAAACAATTGAAAAACTTGAAAATGAGATCACTTCCCAGTCCAGCAAGATGATACCGACAGAAGATTTTGTCAGTCCGGCCACATTATATGAAGGGCTGCTGGCAAGTATTCGAAAATATCATCCCTCAGAGGACGTATCTATGGTGGAGAAAGCTTATCGGGTTGCGGATAAGGCCCATACAGGCCAGGTGCGCAAGTCTGGAGAAGCATATATCATTCATCCTCTGTATGTGGCGATCATTCTGGCGGAGCTGGAAATGGATAAAGAAACTATCGTGGCAGGTCTGCTGCATGATGTTGTGGAAGATACTGTCATGACAGACGAGCAGATCAAGGAAGAATTCGGAGAAGAAGTTGCCCTGCTGGTAGACGGAGTTACCAAACTGGGACAGCTTTCTTATGATGCGGATAAAATCGAAGTCCAGGCTGAAAATCTGAGAAAAATGTTCCTTGCCATGGCAAAGGATATCCGGGTCATTATCATAAAACTGGCGGACCGGCTTCATAACATGCGGACGCTGAAGTATATGAAACCGGAAAAACAGAAAGAAAAAGCCCGGGAGACCATGGACATTTACGCGCCTATTGCCCAGCGTCTTGGTATTTCCAAGATCAAGATCGAGCTGGAAGATCTTTCCCTGAAATATCTGGAACCGGAAGCGTATTATGATTTGGTGGAAAAAGTGGCTCAACGGAAGTCGGCCAGAGACGAGTATGTACAGTCGCTGGTGGACGAGGTCAGCAAATATATCAAAGAAGCCGGTATAGAAGCTACGATCATGGGCCGTGCAAAGCACTTCTTCAGTATTTATAAGAAAATGGTAAATCAGCACAAGACGCTGGATCAGATTTATGATCTGTTCGCGATCCGGATTATTGTAAAAGATGTAAAAGACTGTTATGCGGCATTAGGTGTGATCCATGAGAAATACAAACCGATCCCCGGCCGTTTTAAAGACTATATCGCCATGCCGAAGCCCAATATGTATCAGTCGCTGCACACCACGCTGATCGGGCCCAACGGCCAGCCTTTTGAAATCCAGATCCGGACAGAGGAAATGCACCGTACGTCGGAATACGGTATTGCCGCTCACTGGAAATACAAAGAGGCAGCCAATGGCGGCGGCATCAGCGGAGAAGAAGAAAAACTCAGCTGGCTGCGTCAGATTCTGGAGTGGCAGCAGGATATGTCGGACAACAAAGAGTTTATGAGTCTGTTGAAAAGCGACCTGGACCTGTTTTCCGATACGGTTTTTTGTTTTACACCCAGAGGCGATGTGAAAAATCTGCCCAGAGGGTCCACACCCATTGACTTTGCGTACAGTATTCATTCCGCAGTGGGAAATAAAATGATCGGCGCAAAAGTCAACGGACGTCTGGTGCCTATTGATTATAAAATACGAAACGGAGACAGGATCGAAATCCTGACTTCTCAGAATTCCAAAGGGCCCAGCCACGACTGGCTGAACCTGGTAAAGAGCACCCAGGCAAAAAATAAGATCAATCAGTGGTTCCGCAGTGAATTTAAGGAAGAAAATATCCAGAAAGGCAAGGAGCTGCTGCATAATTACTGCAAATCAAAATCCATTAACCTGTCTGATTTGAACAAGCCGGAATATCAGGTGAAAGTACAGCGTAAGTACGGCTTCCGGGATTGGGATTCCGTGCTGGCGGCAGTGGGCCACGGCGGACTGAAAGAAGCTCAGATCGTGAACCGGATGCTGGAAGAATACCGCAAAGATCATATTGCTTCGGTTACCGATGAGGAGATTCTGGGGCTGAATGCGGAAAATAAAGAAAAAGTCGCTGTGCCAAAGGCAAAAGAGCGGAGCAAGAGCGGCATTATCGTAAAAGGACTTACAGATGTGGCAGTGCATTTCTCGAAATGCTGCGGCCCGGTACCCGGAGATGAGATCGTAGGATTTGTCACACGGGGCAGAGGCGTATCCATTCACCGGACAGACTGTATCAATATCATACAGCTGCCGGAGTCCGAACGGGTGCGTCTGATCGACGCGGAATGGGAGCAGGGAGCTGCCGAGGAAGCAATGGGAGGACGGTATCTGGCGGAGATCAAGATCATCTGCAATAACCGGACCGGACTTCTGGTGGACATCAGCCGGGTATTTACGGAGAAAGAGATTGATATTGATTCCATTAATTCCAGGACCAGCAAAAAGGGAATCGCTACGATTTCCGTGCAGTTTCATACAAAAGGCAAGGATGAGATGACTGCCCTGATGGATAAGATCCGTATGATCGAAAGCGTTATAGATATTAAAAGGACAACAGGCTGACGGGGCTGAAAGTAGGAGAGGATCATGACAAAATTAAAAATAGAAGAGTACCAGGTTGGCGCCATTATGACCAACTGCTATTTCCTGATCAACGAAGAAACAAAAGAGACCATTATCGTGGATCCCGGCGGAAGCACAAAGCTGCTGGAGAGCAAGATACAGGAAGGAGGTCTGAAACCGGCAGCCATCCTGCTGACACATGGGCATTTTGACCACGCTTCAGGAGCCGGAGAGCTGAAACAGAAGTACGGGATCAAAATATATGCCCATGAAGATGAAAAAGAAACTATGAAAAATCCGGATATCAATCTGTCTACAATGCTTGGGATCACCGAGCAGTATGAGGCGGATATCTATGTGAAAGAAGGAGATATCCTGCATTTGGCAGGGTTTGATCTGGAAGTGATCCACACACCGGGACATACTGCCGGAGGGGTCTGCTATTACATGAAGGAGCAGAAGATCCTGGTAAGCGGCGACGCGCTGTTTTGTATGTCCATCGGGAGGACGGACTTCCCGGGAGGAAGCGCGTCTTCTCTGATCCGCGCCATCAAAGAAAAGCTGATGGTATTGCCTGGGGATGTGCAGGTGCTGCCGGGACATGAAGGAAAAACATACATCGGATACGAGAAAGATCATAATCCATACTTGTAAATAAGAGAGAGACAAATGATTCCTGTTCAATTAAATAAGGCAAATTTTGAATACGATATTCACTCATTGGTAAAGGCATTTTTCCCGGGGGAAGATGTGCTGGTTTCAACTGAAAAAAAGGAAACGGATGAGAGAATATCGTTTCATATTGATATCGAATATATTGAAAATAGAAGAGAAGAAATGGAAAAACCGGAGGGAACAGAGCCGGACAGAATCCGGATCCGCTTTGGGGATGAACAGAATCCGGACAGAGAAATGAAAAGGGAGATTCCCGTCCTTCTGTCAGACAGAAAAGAGACCAAAAACCGGTTAAAACAAGAGCTCTATAACATGCTTGCCGCATATACCGGCCAGAAGCTTCCCTGGGGAACTCTGACCGGAATCCGGCCTACGAAAATCCCCATGGGTATGCTGGAAGAAGGAAAGAGCCGGGAGGAGATCGTTGCCTATATGAAGGAAACGTATCTTGCCTCTCAGGAAAAGATCGATCTGAGCATAGAGGTGGCAGAGCGGGAACTGGAGCTGCTTTCAAGGATCGACTACGAAAAGGGGTACAGCCTGTATGTGGGGATTCCCTTTTGCCCAAGTACCTGTCTGTATTGTTCCTTTACTTCCTACCCCATCGGAAAATGGGCGGACAGGATAGACGAGTACCTGGATGCCCTGGAAAAGGAAATACGTTTTACTGCGGACCGGTTCCATGACAGACATCTGAATACCATTTATATCGGCGGCGGCACGCCCACTACACTGGAGCCTGCCCAGCTGGACAGACTGATCACCATGCTGGAGGAGCATTTTGATCTTTCCCATCTGCTGGAATTTACTGTAGAAGCCGGGCGGCCGGACAGTATTACCGAGGAAAAGCTTCGGACTTTGAGAGCCCATAATATTTCACGGATTTCCATTAATCCCCAGACTATGAAACAGGCAACGCTGGATCTGATTGGACGGCGTCATACAGTGGAACAGACTGTGGAAAGTTTCCGGCTTGCCAGAAGACTGGGATTTGACAATATCAACATGGATATTATCGTGGGACTTCCGGAAGAGACCATGGAAGATGTGCGGGATACGATGGAAGCGCTCAAAGAGCTGGCTCCCGATAACCTGACGGTACATTCCCTGGCGGTAAAACGGGCGGCCAGACTTCAGATGCAGAAAGAGGATTATAAGAATCTGCATATGGAAAACACATGGGAGACTATTGCGCTCACTGCCCGGTACGCCGGGGAAATGGGACTGGAGCCGTATTATCTCTACCGACAGAAAAATATGGCGGGCAATTTTGAAAATGTGGGATACGCCCGTCCGGGATGCGCAGGGCTTTATAATATCTTGATTATGGAAGAAAAACAGACTATAATGGCACTTGGCGCAGGCGCTGTCACAAAATTTGTATTTGATCAGGGACAGCGCATTGAGCGAGTAGGAAACGTCAAAGATATTACCCATTATCTGACCAGAATTGACGAAATGATAGAGAGAAAAGAAAAAGAAATGGAGGCAATCAATTGGCATTGATAAAGAAACCTGTAACAGGCATGAAAGATATTATGCCGGATGAAATGCAGATCCGTGATTATGTGATGCAGGTGATCAAAGAAACATACCGGACATTCGGCTTTACTCCCATTGAAACTCCCTGTATGGAGAACATTGCGAATCTGAGCAGCAAACAGGGTGGAGAAAATGAAAAACTGATTTTTAAAGTGTTGAAAAGAGGGGAGAAGTTAAATCTGGAAACCGCCCGCACAGAGGCGGATCTGGTGGACAATGGTCTGCGATATGACCTGACTGTGCCTCTGTGCCGTTATTACGCAAACCACGCAAACGATCTGCCAAATCCTTTTAAGGCGCTGCAGATGGGAAATGTATGGCGTGCGGACAGACCTCAGAGAGGCCGGTACCGTCAGTTTATGCAGTGCGATATTGACATTATCGGAGAACCCTCCAATCTGGCTGAAATCGAGCTGATCTTGGCTACTACTACGACCCTTGGAAAGCTGGGATTTAAAAACTTTGAGATCCGCATCAACGAAAGAAGAATTCTGAAAGCTATGGCAGCCTACAGCGGATTTGCGGAAGAAGATTTTGATACGGTATTTATCATACTGGACAAAATGGATAAGATCGGACTGGAAGGGGTAGCGGAAGAACTGAAAAAAGCGGGATTTGCAGATGCATCTGTGGAAAAATATCTGGCTTTGTTTGACGGAGTGGCAAAAGCGGAAGACGGCATTGCATATCTGGCCGGGGAACTGGCCGAGTTCCTGGACGAAGAAGTGGTAAAAAGCATGCAGGAGATCGCTGCCAGCGTTACTTCTACAAAAACAGCGGACTTTGAGCTGGTATTTGATCCCACCCTGGTACGAGGCATGTCCTATTATACGGGAACAATTTTTGAGATCGCTATTCCTGAATTCGGAGGAAGCTGCGGAGGCGGCGGCCGTTATGATAAAATGGTAGGTAATTTTACCGGCAAAGATGTGCCGGCCTGCGGTTTTTCCATAGGATTCGAGCGGATCATTATGCTCCTTATGGAAAGCGGATTCCAGGTGCCGGAGCAGCGGAAAAAGATCGCTTATCTGATTGAAAAAGGTTATCCCGGCGAAAAGCTGGCGTCAGTGATCGCTCAGGCTCAGGAAGCGAGAAAAGAAGGACAGCAGGTACTGGTTGTCCGGATGAATAAAAACAAAAAATTCCAGAAAGAACAGCTGAAAAAAGAAGGCTATGAAGACTTTGTGGAGTTTTTCAACAGAGACTAGAAAAGAACCTATAAACAGGAGGAAAAGATCATGGCAGAATCCATGAAAGGACTTCACAGAACACACCGGTGTACCGAAGTGTCCGGGGAAAATACAGGTGAAAAAGTAACAGTCATGGGCTGGGTCCAGAAAAGAAGAAATCTGGGAAGCCTGATTTTTATAGATTTAAGAGACCGTTCCGGCATCCTGCAGATCATGTTTGACGAAGCAAGCGTAGGAAAGACCGGATTTGAAAAAGCAGGTCAGTTAAGAAGCGAATATGTAGTAGCGGTAACCGGTACGGTACAGAAACGTACCGCGGCGGTCAATGAAAATTTAAAGACCGGAGATATTGAAGTGGTAGCGGAAGATATCCGCATTTTATCAGAAGCGGAGACTCCGCCTTTCCCTATTGAAGAAAATTCTCAGACAAAGGATGAGATCCGTCTGAAATACCGTTATCTGGATCTGAGGAGACCGGATATCCAGCGCAACCTGATGCTGCGCAGCAAGGTAGCGTATCTGATGCGGGATTTTATGATGAAGGAAGGCTTTATCGAAGTGGAGACCCCGATGCTCACAAAATCCACGCCGGAAGGAGCCAGAGACTATCTGGTGCCCAGCCGTGTGCATCCGGGCAGTTTTTACGCCCTGCCTCAGTCACCGCAGCTGTTCAAGCAGCTTTTGATGTGCGCCGGATATGACAGATATTTCCAGATCACAAAATGTTTCCGTGACGAGGACTTAAGAGCGGACAGACAGCCGGAATTTACCCAGGCGGATATGGAGCTTGCCTTTGTGGATGTGGACGATGTGCTGGATGTCAACGAGCGTCTGCTGAAATATGTGTTTAAAGAAGCCATCGGTGTGGATATCCAGCTGCCGCTGCCCAGGATCACATGGCAGGAAGCTATGGACCGGTTTGGTTCGGACAAGCCGGATACCCGTTTCGGCATGGAACTGACGGATGTGTCCGAAACCGTAAAAGGCTGCGGATTTGGCGTGTTTACAGGCGCGCTGGAAAATGGCGGAAGCGTCCGGGGCATCTGCGTGCCGGGAAAAGCGTCTATGGGACGCAAACAGATCGACAAGCTGGTGGATCTGGCAAAAACATACGGCGCGAAAGGTCTTGCTTATCTGGGGATCAACGAAGACGGCACATACAAATCTTCGTTTGCCAAATTTATGACAGAGGAAGAACTGAAAGCCCTGACAGAAGCAATGGGAGCCAAACCAGGCGATCTGATGCTGTTTGCGGCGGATAAAAATAAAGTAGTCTGGGATGTGCTGGGCGCCCTGCGTCTGCATATGGCAAAAGAGCTGGATCTGCTGGATAAAAATCAGTACAATTTCCTTTGGGTGACAGAATTCCCCCTGCTGGAGTGGTCAGAGGAAGAAAACCGTTTTACGGCAATGCATCATCCCTTTACTATGCCCATGGAAGAAGACTGGGACAAGATCGATTCCGATCCGGGAGCTGTCCGGGCGAAAGCGTACGATATCGTACTGAACGGAACAGAACTGGGAGGCGGATCTGTCCGTATCCATCAGGACAACATTCAGGAAAAAATGTTTGAAGTACTGGGATTCACAAAGGAAAAAGCATGGGATCAGTTCGGATTCCTGCTGAATGCTTTCCGTTACGGCGTGCCCCCTCACGCAGGACTGGCATACGGTCTTGACCGTATGGTTATGCATATGGTGCAGGCGGATTCCATCCGCGATGTGATCGCATTTCCAAAAGTAAAAGACGCTTCCTGTCTTATGACAGAGGCGCCTGGGACGGTTGATGAAAAACAGCTGGAAGAACTGGGGATCCAGATTGCAGTAAAGGAAAACAGTACAGGAGAAGAATAGAATAAAACGAAAGAAAAAAGATGTCCCTGCCGGCCATTTTGTGGCAGCAGGGACATCTTTTTTCAATGGCACATGTATTTATTTAGAGCATTATATAGGAAATGCAAAAGCAGATGAAAGAAGGCATGCGATAAGAGATGAGGAGATTGCTGTTTGCATTATACGGATTACTTTGGTACTGGTAGATCTGTTGATTTTTTCTATACTATTACTATGTATATCTTACGGAAAATCTTTACAGATTGTATTCGGGTTTATGAAAGCGGATATTCTTTATTATGATATCCATCAGTTTTATCCCGCATATAATCCTGCGTCCTCTCTTGCGTCCTCGCTGGGTCGTAGCAATGCTCATTTAAAAAATTATACATATGCCATAAAGTAGCAGAAGAAAACGGGCAAGCGGTCAGAAACTTCTTGCCCGTTTTGGCGCTTGTTTTGTAAATGTCAGATATATAGATTTTTTCCTGCGAATATCCTGCTGTATGACAGTTGATGTCCGGTTGACGGCTGCGTTTGACAACAGATCCCACGGGCAAATTTATCATATTTCCCAATTACGGCTCATCATTTGCAGACGCAGCATATGCGGGTAAAGTTTTCCTCTGGCTGTCAGTTCCTTTGGGCTTCCCTGTTCCGCAACAATACCGTCTGAAAGCACTGCCACTTTATCCGCTCCGCTTACAGTACGCATACGATGCGCGATAACGAGTACGGTCTTATTTTTGATGAGCCTTGATAAAGCTGTCTGTATCAGGGTCTCATTTTCCGCATCAAGACTTGCGGTGGCTTCGTCCAGTAAAATAATTGGAGCATTTTTAAGAAATGCGCGGGCAATGGATATACGCTGTCTTTCGCCGCCGGATAGTTCGCAGCCGTTTTCACCGATCATGCTGTTGTATCCGTCAGGGAGTTTCAGAGCAAACTCTTCACAATTTGCAAGCTTGGCCGCTTGTATCACTTCTTCATCGGAGGCATCTTTTCTGCCGATCCGGATGTTTTCCAGAATTGTATTGTTAAACAATGTTACATCCTGGAATACAATGGAATACAAAGATAATAAGGTTTCCGGATCTATTTGTGAAATATCCATTCCTCCAACTGTAATTTTTCCGCGGCTGATGTCCCAAAAACGTGCGGCGAGACGGGAAACGGTTGTTTTTCCGCCGCCGGACGGCCCGACCAAAGCAGTAACTTCTCCCTGTTTTGCAGTAAAAGAAACGTCTTTCAATATAGTTTCGCCGGGCTGGTAGGAAAATCCGACATGATCGAAAACGATATCGTACCCGTTGTTTGTCAGATGCCTGGTTCCGCTTTGCGCAGGATGGTCAATGATCTCGTTCATACGGTTGATGTTTGTTTTTGTGGAAATGACCGCTGCGAGATTTTGCAAAGCTCCTTCCAGCGGAGTATATAGTCTTGAAGCTACTAAGAGAAATAGGAAAAATAGCGGAATTTCGATTTCGCCCCGCACAAGCAGTACCGAGCCGACAAGAGCTACCGTAGCGATTCCGAATTTCAGGATCAATGTGGAGGAAACGACGAAAAGGGCAGTGCCGAGTTCTGTAATAATATGCCTTTTTTCTACATAGTCGATTTTTCGATTCAGATTCCTCAAATATGCTTCCTCAGCGTTATTTGCTTTTAGGTCTTGTAAGTTTTCAATGCACTCTTGCACTCCATCTTCAAGAGCGACATTTGCCGCTGAGGATTTTTGGTTGAAATATTCCTGTATGCGGGATGAAAAAAATGTAATAGCAAAGGCAACCGGCAAAACCCAAACCGCCGCGACAGCCATGCGCCAATCAAAGATAAAAAGGAAAACGGAAATCAGTGTTGTGGAAATCAGGGAGCCCGCCAAAGCAGGCACATAATGGGAAAACGCTGTTTCCAGCGCAGCGCAGTCACCCATGATGGAGTTTGTCAAATCAGCAAGATTTTTTTTGCTGAAAAAGGACAGTGGGATCTTGCGAAGCTGTTCCGCTAAAGAAATACGTCTTACGCCGCTTTCTACATAAGTTGCCAGATAAGTGGCGTTATACTGAAAATAAGCGGCAGCAAAGATCAAACATAAGCAAGCCAGCCCGCCTGCCACATAAAAAGCAATACGGTTTCCGGATATCCCTCCATTTAGCATATCCATAACAAACATATACAGAAGACCTACAGGAATCATAAAAGAAATATCCTGAATGATACAGGTAATACAGCCTTTGATCAAATCCGCAGCTCCTTGCCGCGATAATGCAAAACGTCTTTGCAATACTTTTATCATGTTGTCATCTCCTTTGAAATTTTCCATTCCGCCGCTTCAGAATAATTTTTCCACATTTGCGCAAATACGCCATTTTGTTCGAGCAGTTTGTGATGCGTGCCGCTTTCGATAACGGAACCGTTTTGTAATACATAGATGCAGTCTGCATCTGTGATGGATGAGAGTCTGTGGGCGATCATAATAACGGTTTTGCCTTTTGAAAGGGAGGACAGGGCCTGCTGCACCCGCACTTCATTGTCCGGATCGGCAAATGCTGTGGCTTCATCAAGGATTAAAATCGGAGCATTTTTTAAAATGGCGCGGGCAATGGCTATTCTCTGCTGTTCGCCGCCGGATAGGTACACGCCTTCAGCACCGATTACTGTATCTATGCCATCAGGCAATTTTTGGATAATATCCATACATTGTGCGGTTTCCAATGCATGGATGATTTCGCTGTGTGTTGCGGAAGGATTGCCCATACGCACATTTTCCAGGATAGAGGTTTTGAACAAACGGCTGTTTTGGAAAACAAATGACACTGTATTCATCAATGTTTCTTTCGGGAGATCGCGTATGTCAATGTTTCCGATTAATATCCGTCCTTGTTGCGGGTCAAAAAACCTTGTGATGAGATTGGCAAGGGTGGTTTTGCCGCTGCCGGAGGCTCCCACAAGCGCAATAGTCTGTCCCGGCTGAATGGAGAGTGATACATTGTTCAGCGCATTTTTCTGCCCATCATAGCTGTAGCTTACGTGTTCCAGTAAGATCCCGCTGTTTTGCGGAGTTTTGTTTTCGGCACTTTCGGGCAGCGGTTTTTCCATAAGCACTTTATTGATTCTGCCGATCGCATCTCCAACGATCATAGCATCTTCGCTCATAAACATGATTTTTGTAAGCGTCGTACCGATCACCGGTGTAATGACAATATAAAAAATCAGATTCAGCAGAAGCTCGTTTGACACTTCGTTTTTCGAGAAAAAAATCCCGCCTGCGATTAGAAAGGCAAACACGCTGTTGATGGCCGTCGTATAAAGCATCATAGGCAGCCGCAGCGCTTTGGTATAGGCGATGACCCATTTTTCATAGTTATCGATCGAAGTTTTAAAACGCTTGAAAGAGAATATGGTTTGTCCGAAAGTCTTAACAACAGGTATACCTCTTACATATTCGACTGCTTCATTTGACATAGCAGAAAGGGCATTTTGATATTCCCGCATTTTCTGTTCCATTCCCGTACCAGTCATTTTCCTCATAATGAGAAATCCGAGTGCAACGGGTATCAGGCTCAATAAACCCAAACGCCAATCAAAAGCAAGGAGCAAAACAAGCAGCCCTGCCGGAGT
>CAKNLF010000024.1 GCA_930989305.1 uncultured Roseburia sp.
GTATAAAATTTTCAATGTTCATCAATTTAGCCTTGACTTTTTATTTGCAGGCTGGTTAAAATCTTACTGATGTAATAGTAAACAATAACAGGAGAAGTGTCAAGTGCGGATGCGGCTTGACAGAAGGAGAAAGGAAGCTTATACTACCCTCTAACTTGAAACATTGGTCTCTGATGAAAAGTTATCAGAGAAATAAGTAACTATTAACTGTAAACTTATTATACGAGGAGTGATAATGATGCATGAAGTAATCAATGACGAGCAGCGCAAGCCGCCTAAAAAACCGTTGGTCTATTATGCTGTGATCGCCATGATCGTGATCATGCTTTTAAACGCGCTGGTTTATCCGTCTATGATGCGGGCCGAAGTAAAGGAAGTGGGCTATGACCAGTTCCTGGAAATGATCGATGAAAATAAAGTGACGGAGGTAGCTTACAATGAAAGCGACGGAGAGTTTGTGTTCGTCACAGGCAAAGGCGAGGACCGGCAGTATTATAAGACGGGAATCTGGCCGGATGACGGTGAACGGCTGCTGCAGCAGCTGAGGGAACATTCGGATATCAAGTTTTCCGCAGAGATTCCCACGCAGGCCAATCCTCTGCTGAGTATGATCCTTACCTGGATCCTGCCGATTTTTATTTTGTTTATCGTTGGGGAACTGTTTTATCTGTGGCTGCGCAAAAAGATGGGCGGCCAGCTGCCGGGCGGCTTTGACAATGCCATGTCCTTTGGAAAATCAGGGGCAAAGATTTATGTGGCGGACGCGAAGACCGGAGTTACATTCCAGGATGTGGCCGGACAGGATGAGGCTAAAGACTCTTTGATGGAGGTGGTCAATTTCCTGCATAAACCGGAAAAATACGCGGCGATAGGAGCAAAACTGCCAAAAGGGATACTGCTTGTAGGACCTCCTGGAACCGGTAAGACACTGCTGGCAAAGGCCGTGGCAGGTGAAGCCGGGGTCCCATTCTTTTCCATTTCGGGAAGCGAATTTGTGGAAATGTTTGTGGGTATGGGAGCAGCCAAAGTGCGAGACTTATTTAAACAGGCAAATGAGAAAGCTCCGTGTATTGTGTTTATTGATGAAATTGACGCTATCGGACAGAAGAGAAACGGCGCAGCTATGGGCGGCAACGATGAGCGGGAACAGACCCTGAATCAGCTGCTGTCTGAGATGGACGGCTTTGACGGGAGAAAAGGTGTGGTCTTGCTGGCAGCTACCAACAGACCGGACAGTCTTGACCCGGCCCTGCTGAGACCGGGAAGGTTTGACAGAAGGGTGCCTGTAGAACTGCCGGATCTCCAGGGAAGAAAAGCGATCCTGAAGGTCCATGGGAGAGACATCCGTCTGCAGGACGATGTAGACTGGGATATCATTGCCAGAGCCACTGCGGGAGCTTCCGGAGCGGAACTGGCCAATATTATCAATGAGGCGGCGCTTCGGGCGGTCAAAGAAGGCAGAGATACAGTAAGGCAGGACGATCTGGAAGAAAGCGTGGAAACTGTGATCGCGGGAGCTCAGCGCAAAAATGCGGTCATCTCTCCGGAAGAGAAAAAGATCGTATCTTATCACGAGATCGGCCATGCTCTTGTAGCCGCGAAACAGACAGATTCCCCGCCGGTTACAAAGATCACTATCATTCCCAGGACTTCCGGCGCGCTGGGATATACTATGCAGGTGGATGAGGGCGAGCATATGCTGCTGAGCAGGACACAGATCCTGAACAAGATCGCTACTCTGACCGGCGGCCGCAGCGCGGAGGAACTGATCTTTGGCAAAGACAATATGACTACCGGAGCATCCAATGATATTGAACAGGCGACCAAACTGGCCAGGGCATTGATCACCCGGTACGGTATGACAGATGGGTTTGATATGGTGGCCCTGGAAACGGTACAGAATCAGTATCTGGGAGGAGATACTTCTCTGGCCTGCGCGGAAGATACGGCTTCCAAGGTGGATGATATGGTGATCCAGGTCGTAAAAGAAGCTCATAAAAAGGCATATTCGATCCTGCAGGCAAATCTGGATCAGCTTCATAAGCTGGCGGCTTATCTTTTAGAAAAAGAAACCATTACCGGCGAGGAGTTTATGAAGATCCTGAACACAGATGAAAAAACAGAATAAGGATAGTCCTATTAAAAAAAGGGATCTTCGGAGACAGTACAAATGTGTCCGAAGATCCCTTTTTTTTGCGGGAAAGTCGCCACAGCTGGCGTTACCAGATCCCCATGAGATGCTGGGCGATCAGGCTGACCCCGGTGATCCCGATCCAGCAGCACAGTCCCATAAGGATCGGTTTTCCGCCTGTCTTTACCAGTTTTACAATATTGGTGTTTAAGCCGATGGCGGCCATTGCCATGATAATGAAAAATTTGCTCAGCTCTTTGAGGGGGTCAAATACGGAAACCGGAGCCCCCAGATTGACTGCCACTGTAGTGATCACAGAAGCGCCTACAAAAAACAGGATGAAAAACGGAAAGATCTTTTTAAAATCTACCTTGTCGGCGTTTTTTCCGGCTTTTTTTGTGCGCAAAAACGCCAGAAACAGCGTGATAGGGATAATGGCAAGGGTACGGGTGAGCTTTACCGTTACCGCTTTGTCCAGGGTGGCGTTTCCGAGACCATGCATGGAATCCCAGGTAGAAGCGGCAGCTGTTACGGAAGACGTATCGTTTACTGCGGTGCCGGCAAAGACGCCGAAGGCTTCTCCGCTGTGGGTGGAAAAACCGATCATGCCGCCCAGGGCCGGAAACAGCAGCGCGGCGATCACATTGAAAAAGAAGATCACGGAAATGGCCTGGGCCACTTCTTCGTCATCGGCGTCGATCACCGGAGCAGTCGCCGCGATAGCGGAACCGCCGCAGATGGAAGAGCCTGCCCCTACCAGGGTGGAAATCTTGGCAGGCACATGCATAGCCTTTTTCAAAAGCGCCGCGATGCCCAGGGATGTGGCGATGGTGGCGATGATGATCGGCAGCGACTGCTTGCCCGTTTCCAGGATCACATTCAGGTTCAGGCCGAAGCCCAGCAGGATCACGGCGTACTGCAGGATCTTTTTGGATGTAAATGTGATCCCCGGCTGCAGGCGGGATTTATCTTTGAGAAACAATGTCAGCAGCATGCCAAACAAAATGGCGAATACGGGACCGCCTATAACGGGAAATTTAAGCCCGAGAAAATAGCAGATAACTGCCATGGCCAAACACAGAAGCAGTCCCTTCCAGATTTCGGTAATCTTTTTCATAATAATATGCCTCCTATGATCTGATTTGATCAGTCTGTTTTTTCCTTGCGTAGAGCGTACCACAATTTGACAATTAAATAAAATTATATATAATTATTAATTGATAAATAAAATTTATGGAGCGGAAAAATGCTGGATTACAGAGTAGAAACATTTTTAACGGTATGCCGGGAAATGAATTATACCAAAGCGGCGGAAGTGCTGAATATCACCCAGCCCAATGTCAGTCAGCATATCAAATGGCTGGAAGATCTGTACCATCAGAAGCTTTTTGCCTACCATGGACGCAAACTGATCCTGACGCCGGCGGGAGAGCTGCTGAAACAGACCGCTATGGCTATGCGGCATGAAGAAAAACTTTTAAGGCAGCAGATGGTCTCTGTGCAGGAGCAGCAAAAGACCCTGGCTTTCGGCGTGACCAAGTCCATCAGCGAAGGGTTTATGAAACTGCGGATCAACCGTTTTCTGGAAAAATACGCGGGAGGCAGGATCTATTTCGCGGTAAACAATACCCGTCAGCTGCTGGAAGAGATCAATACGATGAAGCTGGATTTTGCCATTGTAGAAGGTAACTTTGACAAAAATATTTACGATTATATTGTGCTGGAAAAAGAACGGTTTATTCCTGTGTGCGCCAAAGATTATCCGTTTAAGAAGAAAATCCTCTGTCTGGAAGATCTATTTGACGAGCCGCTGATCATCCGGGAACAGGGCTCCGGTTCCAGAGAGATACTGGAAAATGTACTGGGCAGCAGGAATTATACCTTTCAGAGTTTTCGATCCGTGATGGAGATCGGGGACATCGGCATTACCAAAGAACTGCTCAAAGACGGCAGCGGGATCACATTTTTGTACGAGATGGCGGTCAAACAGGAGTTGGAAGAGGGAAGCCTGAAAGAGATCAAGATCCGTGACTTTGATGTCTGCCATGAGTTCGCGCTGGTATGGCTGAAAACCCAGCATTTTTTTTCCTATTATCAGCAGCTGGCTGAAGACCTGAAACGCAGCATGGCGGATGAAAAAGGGGACGCAGCCAAAGATACGATCAGAAAAAAATAAAGTAACCGAGGTATGAGATTATGAAAAAGAAAACCGGATATGCCGCGGCCTTTCAAGCGGCTTTTCCGTATACGATTCCGGTACTTACCGGATATCTGTTTATCGGGATCGCTTTCGGCATTATGTTCCAGGAAAAAGGATACAACTTTTTATGGGCAGCCCTGATGAGCGTTCTGGTATACGCCGGCTCCGGCCAATATCTGGCAGTGAATTTTTTCGCTCCGGGCGTGTCGCTGTTTTATGTTATCTTTATGACTTTTATGGTCAACGTCAGACATATCTTTTACGGGATATCCATGCTGGATAAGTTTAAGCATATGGGAAAACGAAAATTATATATGATCTTTTCCCTGACAGATGAGACGTATTCCCTGCTGTTTATCACAAAAGTGCCGAAAGATGTGGACAAAAGCAAATTTGTATTGGCCATTGCCCTGCTGGATCAATGCTACTGGATTGCAGGTTCTGTGATCGGGGCTTTGGCGGGACATCTGATCCCCTTTGACTCCACCGGTGTGGATTTTGCCATGACGGCGCTCTTTTTGGTGATCATGACAGAACAGTGGATGTCCTCCAAAAATCATCTGCCGGCTCTGGCGGGGATTGGAAGCGCAGTGGTGTGCAGGCTGATCTTTGGAGCCTCCAATTTCATCCTTCCCAGCATGATCTGCATCCTGCTGCTTTTGCTTTCCGGCAGGAAAAAGATAGAAGCTTTGGGAGGGCAAGATCTGGTAAAGGAGGTGGACCGTCATGCCTCTTAGTCCCGGACAGTCGCTTGTGATCATCATCGTTACCGCTTTGGTGACTTTTTCTACAAGAGTGATCCCCTTTTTGCTGTTCCCGGAGGGAAGAAAGATCCCGAAAGTGGTGCAGTATCTGGGAAAAGTACTGCCGCCGGCAGTGATCGGGATGCTCATTATCTACTGCTATAAGAATGTATCTTTTCTCAGCGCCCCCTTTGGGGTCCCTGAAGTTTTGTGCGGAGCCCTGGTCGTGGTGCTGTACATATGGAAGCGAAATAATTTATTGAGTATCGGCGCTGGCACAGTGCTCTATATGGTGCTGGTACAGACTGTATTTTCATGAAAGGAGAAAAAAGTTTGAATGTAAAAGACAAGAAAATCACGTTGGTGCTGGATTTTATCATGCTGACGGCGGGAGCGGTGATCGCCGCCTTTGCCATGGAAGAATTTTTGGTTCCCTGTACGATCCTGGACGGCGGCATGATCGGCGTCAGCATTATGGTAAACAACCTGTCCGGAGTTTCTTTAAGTATCCTGACGATCCTCTTTAACGTGCCGTTTCTGATCATCGGATCAAAGAAGATGGGATTGAAATTCGTGGTAAAATCCATATATGCCATGGTCATCTTTTCCATTTTCCTGGAAGTGTTCAAAGGCTGGGCCAATGTTACGGATCAGTTGCTTTTGGCCGTATGCTTCGGCGGCGTGATCCTGGGCGCCGGCGTGGGCATTGTGATCCGTTTCGGCGGATGCCTGGACGGAACAGAGACCGTGGCCATTATGCTGAACCGGAAGTTTAAATGGCCGGTGGGACGTACGGTGCTGATTTTTAATATTGCCATCTATGCCATTGCGGGCCTGCTGTTCGGATTTGACCGGGCTATGTACAGTCTGCTGACATATTTTATCACATCCAAGATCATTGACCTGGTAGAAAACGGATTTGATCAGGCCAAAGCGGCGATGATCATTACCAATGAGAGTAAGGAGATCGCAGAGCGGATCTATCAGCAGCTTGGCCGGACGGTAACTATGATGGAAGGAGAAGGCCTGATCAGCGGCAAGAAAGTGGTGCTGTACTGTGTGCTCACCAGACTGGAGATCTACGAATTGAAAAGGCTGATCAATTCGGTTGACGCTTCCGCTTTTGTAGTCGTAAGCGATGTGTCTGAGATCATTGGAAATCATATTAAACGCAACAATGGGATCCGGTAAAAGCAGATCCCAAGTGAAGGCGAAGAGTAACTATTCTATAAACTGCACATTGGATAACGGCGACAGCATGTGGATCATGGAGCGGATAAACTCATCCAGAGGGAACTGCTCCCCTTCGCTGAACCATTTTACGATGACGGCCAGAATACCGGATACGACAAATTCGATATAGTAATTGGCCGCTGCCGGATTGATATCCTCAGGTGTTTTCAATGTGCAGGCCAGTTCTTTTTTCATAATACCCTGAAGGGTTTTGGTAAACCTGGGATCTCCGTGGGTCCCCAGGAGGATCTTGAACTTTTCAAAATTTTCCTGATAAATGTTCAGGATCCAGGCGATCAGCTGATTGGTATCATAGCTGACATTTTTCCCGTCCGGAAGTAGTCCGGAGTCATAAATCCTGCGGATCAGCTGGTTTTCGGACTGTTCCAGCATATCATAGACGTCTTTGTAATATAAATAGAACGTGCCCCGGTTGTAGCCGGCCCGTTCTGTGATCTCCCGGATGGAGATTTTTTCGATGCTCTTATTTTTATAAAGTTCCCAGAATGCTTTTTGGAGTGCCTGTTTGGTAGCTTCGCTGACAGCGGTTTTTTTGCCCATAACATGTGATTCCTTTGTGAGATTTGCTTATGCTGCCTGTTCGCAGTATAGTTTCTGCTATTTTACCACAGGGACAGATGGTATACAAGGATAATACCAAAACTTTGGATATTGCCGCTTGAAAATTGAGATAAATAAAACTATCATTATATAGAAAAGTCCGTAAGGACGGAAAGGGATTTACAGTACGATGAGTAAAGAAGCAAAAACCAACGCCATGCGGATACTGGAAAAGAAAAAAGTCCCGTATGAAGCGATCACCTATGAATGCGAGGAATTTATCGACGGTCTGCACTGCGCCCGGATCACCAACGCGCCGGTGGAGCAGTCTTTCAAAACTCTGGTCATGCAGGGAAAGAGCAGACAGTATTATGTGTTTGTAGTTCCCATAGACTATGAGGTGGATCTGAAGAAGGCGGCCAGGACCGTAGGAGAAAAGTCTGTGGAAATGATCCATGTGAAAGATATTACAAAGATCACCGGATATGTAAGAGGGGGATGCTCGCCGGTAGGAATGAAAAAACAGTTCCCCACGGTGATCCATGACAGCGCCTGCGGCTTTGATGAGATCTATGTCAGCGGCGGCAGGATCGGGCTGACATTGAAAGTAGATCCTATGAAACTGGCGGAAGCTGTGGGAGCCAGCTTCGCCCATATTACCGCATCGTAAAAGGATGGAGGAAGAACGATGAGAGAATTTTTTGAAAAAATGAAAAAAGGTTCCGTGCTGGGATTTGTACTTTGCATTGTGTTCGGCGTGATCATCTGCATCTGGCCGGGGGCCGTGCTTTCGATCATATGCCGGGTGGCAGGGGCGGTCATCCTGGCCTTCGGCATATACAGCCTGGTGCTGTGCAGCAAAAAAGAAGACACGGCAGTTCAGACCTTTCAGCTTGTGGCAGGCATTGTCATGTGCGTGCTGGGTGTATGGATCCTGTTTGTGCCGGGAACGTTTTTGCGGCTGATCCCTGTTGTGATCGGCATCATTCTGATCTACCACGGCATCAAGCATATCCTGCTTACCTCCCAGACAAACAAAGAGACAGCCGGCAGCTGGACTGCGGGATTTATCCTGGCGGTAATCGCCATTGTGCTGGGAATCGTGATGATATTCGGAGCGGGCTTTTTCCTGCGGCTGGGAATGATCTTTGTAGGCGTGGTGCTGATCTACGACGGTATCGCGGGACTGTATATGACCGGGCATATGAACCGGGTCTTTAAAGATCAGAAAAAAGAGGATGACGTCATTGATGTGGATTATAAAGAAATGTAAAAAGAAAAGAGGGACCGATCATGCGCAGGATGGAATTTAAAATGGAGCGCACCGGCCTGCTGGAAGTGGGAGACGTACTGCCGGTCACAGAAAGCAGACTGCCCAATTCCTGGTATTATACCCTTGGAAAGGCGTATGCCATGTCTGCCAATTATACATTCCGGGAGAGACTGAAATCCCGGGAGGGAAAAGTAGTGGACGTAAAGGAAACACCGGCGGGATATTATGTCACAGTGGAATTTGATGAGTAACATGCGGATGCGATAACATGGGTATGGATAAAAAACAAAAGGAGGACCGGATATGAGATATGAAGGAGTGGTGTACCGGCCACCCAGCGAGGCTTACAGCCTGATCGTCCAGCTGACGGTGGGATGCGCTCACAACGGCTGCACGTTCTGCACCATGTATAAAGACAAAACGTTCCGGATACGTCCGGTCAAAGAGATCCTGGAAGATTTCGCGGAAGGGGCCGCCCGTTACGGGGACCGGGTAAGGCGGATCTTTCTGGCGGACGGCGACGCCCTGGTCATGAAAACAGAAGAACTGCTGGAGATCCTGAGTTTTGCCCGGGAAAATTTCCCATCCCTGGGACGGATCAGTTCCTACGGAACGCCGGGAGATATCCTGCGAAAGACCAAAGAAGAGCTGACCCGGCTGCGAAAGGCGGGACTGGAGCTGATCTATATGGGCGCGGAGTCCGGCTGCCAGCAGGTGCTGCGCAGCGTAAACAAAGGCGCTTCCAGAGACGAGATCATCGCGGCGGGAAAGAAGCTGAAAGCATGCGGCATGGAAGCTTCCGTAACCCTGATATCAGGACTGGGCGGCAGAAAACTGTTAAAAGAGCACGCAGTGGACAGCGCTTCCCTGATCAGCGAGATCAACCCCAGATATGTGGGATTCCTGACCCTGATGCTGGATGAGGACGCGCCGATCATGGAACAGATAAAGAGAAAAGAACTGGAGCTGTTAGAGCCCCAGGAAGTGCTGGAGGAAATGCGGCTGTTTCTGCAGCATGTGCATTCCGAAGGAACGATATTCCGATCTAATCACGCTTCCAATTACATTGCACTGAAGGGAACTCTGGATGGAGATATTCCACGGATGCTGGCCCAGCTGGAAGAGATCGAAAAGGAACAGCGGTTCCGGCCGGAACGTTTCAGAGCATTATAAGAAACAAAAGATTGGTTGGTGAAGCAGTATGGACGGAAATATCAATATCGTGATCAGCAGTGTGGTGATCCTGTTTGTGCTGATCTTTCTGGGATTTTTTATCGGAAAAAAAGGGATCATCCGAAAAGACTGCGCCCCGGATCTGTCCAACTTCATTTTAAAGGTCACAATGCCGGTAACGGTATTTTGTTCCATTGCCGGACAGTCGGATCTTAGCCTGCTAAGCAGCATCTGGCAGATCATGATCATGGCGCTGATCTTTCATCTGGCCAGCGGAGTCATCGGGCTGATCCTGGTCCGGATCTTGAAGGTTCCGGACAGAGAACAGGGAATCTGGATCTTTAACTGCATGTTTTCCAATAACGGATTTATGGGCTTCCCGTTGGGACTGGCTATCTGGGGAAACAAGGGCCTGTTTTTAATGTCCGTAGCCAATGTAGTATCCAATTTCCTGATCTTTTCCGTGGGATTGAAAATGCTGACAAAAGGCTATCCCATAAAGGAAAAGATCAACTTAAAGAAAATGATCGTCAACAATATCAACATCGCGGTGGTTTTGGGATTTGTCTTTTATATCGGGCAGATCCCCATGCCCCAGGGCGTTTCCTCGCTGCTGGACTATTTGTCCCAGATCACAGCGGGACTGTCCATGATCGTAGTGGGACTTTCCCTGTCAAGGATGGAGATCCGGGATGTATTTCGCAGCGGCAGGATGTTCGTATTATCCGCGATGCGGCTGCTGGGCATTCCGCTTTTGTGCATCCTGGTGATGAATCTGATCCCGCTGAAAACAGATCCGATGCTGAAAGCGATCCTGATCCTGATGGCGGCGCTGCCGGCGGCGTCTTCTCAGACGATCCTGGCGGAACAGTACGGCACCAATACCAGAGACGCCGGCAGGGCGATCTTTATCACCACGCTGTTTTGCGTGATAACGATCCCAATATCCATGGCATTTGTGGTATAATAGGAGCACTTAGCGAGGTGTTTGCGAGCTTAGTGCGAGTTATGCCTAACCCCTTGGCGAATCCGAGCCATGCGAAAGATGAGCCTAGTGGATATGGTATAATAGGAGCACTTAGCGAGGTGTTTGCGAGCTTAGTGCGAGTTATGCCTAACCCCTTGGCGAATCCGAGCCATGCGAAAGATGAGCCTAGTGGATATGGTATAATAGGAGCACTTAACGAGGTATTTTCGAGTTTAGTGGATACGGTGTAATTAGGAAGAAACAATTTGTATATTACGAAGGATGTGAAATGTTATGCTGCTGAAAAAAATTATCGCGGTAGTCAAAGAGTGCAGCAAAATCCTGCTGACAGCTCACAATGTGGAAAATAAGATAACGGAAAAAGAAGGAACTGCGAATTTTGTAACAGATTATGACAAACAGGTGCAGAGAATGCTCCAGAGAAAACTTTCTATCCTGCTGCCCCAGGCCGCTTTTCTCGGGGAAGAGGATGAAGTGCACAGTTTTCCGAAAGAAGGTTATCTGTTTATTGTAGATCCCATTGACGGTACTACGAATTTTATCAAAGATTACAAAGCAAGCAGCATATCGGTAGGACTGGCCCTGGATGGCGAAATGTATCTGGGAGTTGTCTATAATCCTTATCTGGATGAAATGTTCTGGGCGGAGAAAGGAAAAGGAGCGTACCGCAACGGCCACCCGATCCGGGTATCGGACCAGCGGATCGCCGACGGCATAGTGCTGTTTGGAACGGCGCCCTATTATCCTCAGCTTGCCGATAAATCTTTTGCCATGGCCCGGTATTTTTTCGATCATTCTCTGGATATCCGCAGGAGCGGTTCCGCGGCCATTGATCTGTGCAGTATTGCCGCCGGAAGAGGAGAATTGTTCTTTGAGGCAAAACTGTCCCCCTGGGATTTCGCGGCAGGCTCGCTGATCGTGGAAGAAGCGGGAGGATGCTGTGTGACATTTGATAATGAAAAACTTCAGCTTGGCAGAAGTTCCTCTGTGTTGGCTGTGGGGGCCGGTGAAAAAGAGGAGCTCCAGGAGCTGTGCAGCCGGATCGCCCGGTTATAGGCGAATCAGTTATGCCAAAATCAAGAAATCAAAAGGGAAAACTTTTATATCTGCTCCGCTTTTTTGAAACCTATACAGATGAGGAACATCACGGGTCCATGGAAGATATTCTGTCTTATCTGAGACAAAATGATATTCAGGCGGAGAGAAAGAGCGTGTACTCGGATATTGAGACGCTCAGAGAGTTCGGATATGATATTATCCTGCAGAAAAGAAGCGGATATTTTCTGGCTTCCAGAGTCTTTGAAACACCGGAACTGAAACTCCTGGTAGATGCTGTCCAGGCGTCCCGCTTTATTACCAGCAAAAAGTCCGAAGAGCTGATCCGCAAGCTGGAAAGTCTTACCAGCAGACCGGAAGGGGTAAAGCTGAAACGCCAGCTTTATGTGGCGAACCGGAACAAGGCGGTGAATGAGAACATTTATTACAGTATCGATCAGATCTACAGTGCTATAAGTCTCAACAAAAAAATCCGGTTCCAGTATTTTGAATGGAATGTGGAAAAGGAAATGGTGCTGCGCCATAACGGACAGTGGTATGAGGTGAGCCCATGGAGAGTGCTCTGGGATGATGAAAATTATTATATGATCGCCTATGACAGCGGCGGGGATATGATCAAACATTTCCGGATAGACAAGATGCTCCGTACGGAGGTGGGAGATCAGGGGAGAGAAGGCAGAGAGGCCTTTGAACATTTTGACCTGGCAAAATATTCCAGAAAGACTTTCGGAATGTTCGCGGGAGAAGAGCGGACAGTGGTGCTGGTATGTGAAAACGGACTGGCAGGGGTGATGATCGACCGGTTCGGCTCAGACACGCCTATGCGGGAGCGGGACGGACAGACCTTTTACCTGCGCACGGAAGTGGCGGTCAGCCCGCAGTTTTTCGGATGGCTGGCCGGATTCGGCACCCGGGTTTGGATCGACCGGCCTGCGGAAATAAAAGAAGCGTACAGAGATTGGCTGCAATCTATACTGGATGATATGCCTCGGGAAACAAAAAACTTTCAGGACTTTGAATAAAGCCAAAGCCTGAAAGTTTTTTTATATTTTTATTTAAGAAAATTCTGTTTTGTGTTACTGCTGTTTGCCCTGTTTATAGGAAAGAGCCGCGCTGATAAATCCGCTGAACAGAGGATGGGGTCTGTTGGGTCTGGATTTCAGTTCCGGATGGGCCTGGGTTGCCAGGAACCAGGGATGGGAAGGCAGTTCGATCATTTCCACAATGCGTCCGTCCGGGGAAAGTCCGGAAAGAAGCATTCCGTGCTCGCTGAGGGCGTTCCGGTAATCGTTGTTCACTTCGTAGCGGTGACGATGGCGTTCGTGAATGGTTTCCTGGTTGTACAGCTCGTATGCCTTGGAAGATTTATCCAGGATACAGGGGTAGGAACCAAGGCGCAGCGTACCGCCGATATCTTCTACTCCGTCCTGATCCGGCATCAGGGCAATGACCGGATGGGTCGTATTGGGATCCAGCTCGATGCTGTGTGCGTCGTTCATGCCGCATACGTGACGGGCAAATTCCACAATGGCAAGCTGCATGCCCAGGCACAGGCCCAGGAAGGGGATCTCGTGCTCGCGGGCGTACTGGATGGCGCAGAGTTTGCCGTCAATGCCCCGGTCGCCGAAACCGCCCGGTACCAGGATGCCCTGGACGCCACCAAGGACCTCATCCACGTTGTCGTCGTTGAGCTGTTCAGAATCCACCCATTTGATATTAACAGTGGCCCTCTGATCAATACCGCCGTGTTTTAACGCTTCCACAACAGATATATAAGCGTCGTGGAGCTGGATATATTTTCCTACCAGAGCTATCTCCACCTCTTTGTCCGGATGGCGGAGGGCATCCACCATTTCTTTCCAGTCGGTAAGATCCGGTTCCGGACAGGGAAGCTTCAGACATTCGCAGGCAACATGGGCGAGATGCTCATGTTCCATTGCCAGAGGCGCCTCATAGAGATATTCCACATCCAGGTTCTGGAGCACATGATTGCTGGGAACATTACAAAACAGAGCAATCTTGTCTTTCAGTCCCTGATCCAGAGGATGTTCGGTACGGCATACAATGATATCCGGCTGGATACCCATGCCCTGAAGTTCTTTTACGCTTGCCTGGGTCGGTTTGGTCTTCAGTTCTCCTGACGCGGACAGATAAGGGATCAGCGTCACATGGATCAGTATGGCGTTGTCGTGTCCCACTTCATGCTGGAACTGACGGATCGCTTCCAGGAAAGGCTGGCTTTCGATATCACCTACTGTGCCGCCTACTTCGATGATGGCGATATGTGTATCCTCCGAGGTGAAATTGCGGTAAAACCTGCTCTTGATCTCATTCGTAATATGAGGGATCACCTGGACTGTACCGCCGCCGTAGTCGCCCCGACGTTCTTTCTGAAGCACGGACCAGTACACTTTTCCGGTTGTAACATTTGAATTTTTGCTGAGGCTTTCATCAATGAAGCGTTCATAGTGACCAAGGTCAAGGTCTGTTTCCGCTCCGTCATCTGTTACGAAAACCTCCCCATGCTGGATCGGGTTCATAGTACCCGGATCGATATTGATATACGGGTCAAATTTCTGCATGGTTACTTTATATCCGCGTGCTTTTAACAGACGGCCAAGGGATGCTGCGGTGATGCCTTTTCCAAGTCCGGAAACAACACCGCCGGTGACAAACACATATTTTACAGCCATTCGTTTTCCTCCTTGATTTATGTGAATTTTGTTTCTACAATTAATATAACCCATTTATTATACAACTTCAAATTAAAATAATCCACCGGTTTTTATAAAAATTACCGGGGCAGTTTTGCAGAAAAAAAATGAAAAAAACAGCAAAATTTCCATGAATTGAACAGCAGGAGCTGAAAAGAGACGATCAGAGGGAGAAAGCAATGGAAAATATTTAATGGATGACGGTCAAAAAAAGGCGGAAAAATAAAGAAAGAAGCGTCTGACAATTTAGAAAAACTTTAGAAAAAAACAAAAAAAGTTCACCAACTCCATATTGATTTATGAAGGGAATGAACATATAATGTATGGTAATTGCTGGCACTAGGACAGCCTGGCTTTTACAGCAGATTAGAGAAAGGAATGCCAAGGTTTTTTATGGCAAGAAGGAGTATATGAGCAATAACGGAATGAACAACAATC
This sequence comes from uncultured Roseburia sp., assembly GCA_930989305.1. Classification (GTDB taxonomy): domain Bacteria; phylum Bacillota; class Clostridia; order Lachnospirales; family Lachnospiraceae; genus Brotonthovivens; species Brotonthovivens avistercoris. The sequence goes on from CAKNLF010000024.1 coordinate 14,511, forward strand.
AGCCTGACAATGGCAACGGCGGGAAAAAGAACGGAAGAAGCGGACAGAGCATGTTGTTTTTCGTTCTTATCACACTTGTGTTTTTACTGCTTATCAGCTTTGTCAGCAATCGGATAAACAGTTATACGGATCAGGAGATTTCCTACACGAAGTTTCTCGATATGGTAGATAACGGCGAGGTGGAAAGCGTGGAGATCGGCAGCAACGAGATCCAGATTACACCGAAAGAAGACAAAAACGGCAGAGTGCAGAGGGTATACCATACCGGCGTCCTGGAAGACGAAGGCCTTCTGGATCAGCTGGAAAAAGCGGGAGTGGAAGTGAGCGGGACCATTCCAAACAATACCTATGCATGGATCTCCAGCATTTTAAGCTTTCTGATCCCCATCCTGCTCTTATGGTTTGTATTTTCGCTTGTTATGCGTAAAGTGGGCGGCGGAGCCGGCGGCATGATGGGAGTAACGAAAAACAATGCCAAAGTCTATGTGGAAAAATCCACAGGAGTTACCTTTAAAGATGTAGCGGGACAGGACGAGGCCAAAGAGTCTCTTCAGGAAGTGGTGGATTTCCTCCACAATCCTCAGAAATATACGGAAATCGGCGCCAAACTGCCGAAAGGAGCGCTGCTGGTGGGCCCTCCGGGTACCGGAAAGACTCTGCTGGCCAAAGCGGTGGCAGGAGAAGCGAAAGTGCCTTTCTTTTCCCTGGCCGGTTCTGATTTCGTGGAAATGTTTGTAGGTCTGGGCGCTTCCAGAGTGCGTGACCTGTTCAAGGAAGCGCAGAAGCAGGCTCCCTGTATTATCTTTATAGACGAGATCGACGCTATCGGAAAAAGCCGTGATTCCCATTACGGCGGGGGAAATGACGAAAGAGAGCAGACTCTGAACCAGCTTCTGGCGGAGATGGACGGATTCGATACGTCCAAAGGCCTGCTGATCCTGGCAGCTACCAACCGGCCGGAAGTGCTGGACAAGGCTCTGCTGAGACCGGGACGTTTTGACAGACGGATCATTGTGGACAAACCGGATCTGAAAGGACGTCTGGAAACATTAAAAGTACATTCCAAAAATGTTTTGATGGATGACACTGTAGATCTGAATGCCATTGCACTTGCCACCGCAGGATGCGTGGGATCCGATCTGGCCAATATGATAAACGAGGCCGCCATCAATGCCGTAAAACACGGCCGCAGGGCGGTGAACCAGAGCGATCTGTTTGAGGCTTTTGAAACTGTAATCGCCGGTAAAGAAAAAAAGGATCGTGTTATGGGGCCAAAGGAAAAAAGACTGGTGGCATATCACGAGGTGGGGCACGCGCTGGTCATGGCCCTTCAGAAAGATTCAGAACCGGTGCAGAAGATCACCATTGTGCCAAGGACCATGGGATCGCTGGGCTATACGCTCCAGACGCCGGAGGAGGAGAAATACCTCAGCACAAAGGCGGAACTGGAAGCAAGGATCGTATCTTACATGGCGGGACGGGCCGCAGAGGAAATTACATGCGACTCTGTGACAACAGGCGCTGCCAACGATATTGAAATGGCTACAAAGATTGCCAGAGCCATGGTGACTCAGTTTGGTATGTCTGAAAAATTCGGCCTTATGGGTCTGGAATCCGTAGAAAGCCGTTATCTTGATGGCAGACCGGTGATGAACTGCGGAGAGGCCACCGCGGCTGAAATTGACGAAGAAATTAAGGATATTCTGAAACGCAGTTATGACAAGGCAAAACAGATGCTCAAGGATAACCGGGACATACTGGAAGAGATCACAAATTATCTTTACGAGCATGAGACCATTACCGGAAAAGAGTTTATGGATATCTTCCGCCGTATGAAAGGCAGCGGTACAGATGAAGATCATGCTCAGAGAGAAGAGCAGGAAGAAAAAAAGGAAACGGTGAAAGACAGCCGCAGCAGCGTGGAAAATGACGAAGACACGCCCGTTGCTCCTGCGGAAGCATTTGAAGAGGATGATCTGGATTAAAAGTTATGTTTGATATTCAGGAAGAATTAAAAAAACTGCCCGGCAAACCCGGGGTCTATATAATGCATGACAGCAAAGACGCGATCATTTATGTGGGAAAAGCGGTGAATCTGAAAAACAGGGTGCGCCAGTATTTTCAGTCCAGCAGAAATAAAGGGCCGAAGATCGAAAAGATGGTAACCCATATCCGCAGATTCGAGTACATCATTACGGATTCCGAACTGGAAGCTCTTGTGCTGGAATGCAATCTGATCAAAGAACATCGTCCGAAATACAATACAATGCTAAAGGACGATAAGACATATCCGTATATAAAAGTGACTCTGGGGGAAACATACCCCAGAGTTCTGTTTTCACGTCAAATGAAAAAGGATAAATCCCGCTATTTCGGTCCCTATACCAGTGCGGGAGCTGTAAAAGATACCATTGAACTGCTTCGGAAACTTTATCAGCTCAGGACATGCAATCGTTCCCTGCCGAAAGATACAGGGAAAGAGCGCCCCTGTCTGAATTATCATATTCATCAGTGCCTGGCCCCCTGCCAGGGGTATATCACTCCGGAAGAATACAACAAAAGAATACGTAAAGCTATGGGATTCCTGAACGGGGATTTTCAGCCGGTTATCCGGGAACTGGAAGAAAAGATGAACCGGGCTTCGGAAAATCTGGAGTTTGAAAAGGCCATTGAGTACAGGGAACTGTTAAACAGTGTTCGGTCTGTGGCCCAGAAGCAGAAGATCACAAGCGCCGATGGTGAAGACAGAGATGTAATGGCTCTTGCCATGGACCAGGAGGACGCTGTAGTGCAGGTGTTCTTTGTCCGGGGAGGAAAACTGATCGGCAGAGAGCATTTTCATATTTCCATTGCCACAGAGGACACGAAAGAACAGGTCCTGGAGACTTTTCTGAAACAGTATTACGCAGGCACGCCCTTTATTCCCAGGGAAATCATGCTTCCATGTCAGATCCAGGACAGCAATGTTATATCGGACTGGCTGACCCAAAAGAGAGGCCAGAAAGTATATATAAGGATCCCCCAAAAGGGCGTCAGGGAAAAACTGGTGGAGCTGGCCGGGGAAAACGCCCGTCTGGTGCTCAGACAGGACAGAGAAAAGATCAAGAGGGAAGAGGGGCGGACCATCGGAGCAGTAAAAGAGATCGCTTCCCTCCTTCATCTGGAAGGAATCCAGCGGATGGAAGCCTTTGATATTTCCAATACCAATGGATTTGAATCGGTAGGATCTATGGTTGTGTATGAAAAAGGACGGCCTCGCAGAAGCGATTATCGGAAATTCAGACTGAAGACCGTAACAGGACCGGATGATTACGCCTCCATGTACGAAGTGCTTACAAGGCGGTTTACCCACGGCTTGGAGGAACGCCGTCAGATAGAAGAAGGCGGTCTGGACAGGGAACTGGGAAGTTTCACGAAATTCCCGGATCTGATTCTTATGGACGGAGGAAAGGGCCAGGTAAATATTGCCCTGAAAGTACTGGATGAACTGCATTTGTCCATACCGGTATGCGGCATGGTAAAGGATGATTTCCACAGGACGAGAGGCCTGTATTATCAGAATGAGGAGATTCCCATTGACAAAAGCAGCGAGGGATTCCGGTTGATCACCAGGATCCAGGACGAGGCTCACAGATTTGCTATTGAGTACCACCGTTCCCTGCGGGGAAAGGGACAGATCCATTCCGTCCTGGATGATATTCCAGGGATCGGGCCTTCCAGAAGAAAGGCGCTTATGCGGCAGTTCGCTTCTATTGAAGCGATCCGGGAAGCGGATGTGGAAACGCTGAAAAACGTTCCTTCTATGAACGCAAAGGCGGCGGAAGCGGTGTACCGTTTTTTTCGGGATCAGCGCCGGGAAGAAAATGCGAAAACACAGTTGAAAAATGAAAGCAATTGATTGAAAATAGAATCAGCAGGAAAAGAAATTCCATAATACAGAAATGAGCAAACGGAGGGAAACATATGCAGGGAGTAAGTATTGAAAAAGTAGCGGAACGGATGAAACTGAAAAACTATACGCCATGTGTGGATCTGTCTGCCAGATATATTACTTTACCGGACATTAACCGGCCGGCGCTGCAGATGACGGGTTTTTTTGAACACTTTGAGCAGGAACGGGTCCAGATCATCGGAACAGTGGAATATACCTATCTGGAACATCTGAAAAAAGAACGCCGTATTGAGATCTATCATCAGTTTTTAAGTTACGAAAAGATCCCCTGTGTGGTATTCTGCAGAGATCTGCAGCCGGAAGAGGAGTTCCTTCAGATCGCGGCGGAAAATGGCATACCGGTGCTTGGTTCCTCTTATGCCACATCTAACTTTACGTCCGAGATCATTTATCGTCTGAACCGGGATCTGGCTCCGTGCATTTCCATACACGGGGTGCTGGTGGACGTATACGGAGAAGGAGTGCTGATCACAGGGGAAAGCGGTATCGGCAAAAGCGAAGCGGCTCTGGAGCTGATCCGCAGAGGTCACCGGCTTGTTACCGATGACGTTGTGGAAATCCGAAAAATTAATGAGAGCACCCTTGTGGGAACTTCTCCGGCCATCACCAGATATTTTATCGAACTGCGGGGAATCGGCATCATAGATGTGAAAACCCTTTTCGGCGTGGAATGCGTAAAAGAAAAACAGAACATTGATCTGGTGATCAAACTGGAAGACTGGAAAAAAGAAAAAGAGTATGACCGTCTGGGACTGGAGGAAGAATATACGGAAATACTGGGCAATAAGATCGTATGTCATTCCATCCCCATACGGCCGGGAAGAAATCTGGCCGTTATCTGCGAGGCTGCCGCTGTAAACCACAGACAGAAAAAAATGGGATATAACGCGGCTCATGAACTGTACCGCAGAGTGCAGGAAAACCTTGCCAACGGGAAGAAAATGGATTAATTCAGCAAGAAAGGAAGCAGGATAGTATGGAGAGAGAAAATGCCTGGAAGAAATATTCTTTAGAAGAGGAAAAAAAGGTGTTTGCTTTTGGGGAAGAATACAGAAAATTTATTTCCAAATGCAAAACAGAAAGAGAATGTGTGGATGAAATCGTAAAACTGGCCAAAGCGGCTGGATTTGCCGATATGGAGCAGGTGATCGCTTCCGGCAGAAAACTGAAAGCCGGAGACCGTGTCTATGCAGTGAACAAAGGAAAGGGAATGGCCCTTTTTATTATCGGCAGAGAGAATATGGAACAGGGAATGCATATCCTGGGAGCTCATATTGATTCCCCGAGGCTGGATCTGAAACAGAATCCCCTTTACGAAGATACGGGGATGGCCATGCTGGACACCCATTATTACGGGGGTGTTAAGAAATACCAGTGGGTGACCCTGCCCCTGGCAATGCACGGAGTAGTGGCAAAAAAAGACGGAAGCACAGTACAGATCAATATCGGAGAAAAACCGGAAGATCCGGTCTTCGGCGTCAGTGATCTGCTGATCCATCTGTCCGGAGAGCAGATGGAAAAGAAAGCTGCCAAGGTCATTGAAGGTGAGGCTATGGATGTGCTGATCGCAAGCCGCCCTTTAAAAGATGCGGATGAAAAGACAAAAGAAAAAGTAAAGGCTAATGTGCTGGATATCTTAAAAGCCCATTACGGAATCGAGGAAGAAGATTTTCTTTCCGCGGAGATTGAGATCGTGCCAGCGGGAGCTGCCAGAAATTACGGACTGGACAACAGTATGATCATGGGATACGGTCATGACGACCGGGTGTGCGCTTATCCGTCTTTCGCTGCTATGCTGGATGTGGAGATCCCGGAGAAAACAAGCGTCTGCCTGCTGGTGGATAAAGAGGAGATCGGAAGCGTAGGAGCCACAGGCATGCAGTCCAGATTTTTTGAAAATATCACAGCGGAAGTGATGGAGGCCTGCGGCACATACAGCGAGCTGGCTCTGCGCAGGGCTCTGGAGAATTCTGATGCTCTGTCTTCCGATGTGAGCGCTGCTTACGATCCCAATTATCCGTCTGTAATGGAAAAGAAAAACGCGGCATATTTCGGCAGAGGCGTAGTATTTAATAAATATACCGGAGCAAGAGGAAAGTCCGGTTCCAATGACGCCAGCGCGGAATACATGGCAAAGATCCGCTCCATTATGGATGAAAATCATGTAAACTTCCAGACTGCGGAGCTTGGAAAAGTGGATCAGGGCGGCGGAGGCACCATCGCCTATATTCTGGGAAATTACAATATGCAGGTGATCGACAGCGGCGTTGCCGTATTGAATATGCACGCTCCCTGGGAGATCATCAGCAAAGCGGATTTATATGAAGCAAAATGCTGTTACGAGGCATTTTTAAAACAGTAACCGAAAACAGGAGGAAGTCTTGAACGTGGAATTATATGAAAAATTATGCGGCCTGATGGGAAAAGAGAATGTACTGCAGCAGGAGCCCATGTGCGCTCACACCACATTCAGGACCGGCGGGCCCGCCCAGCTGTATCTGACCCCGGATATGGAGCAGATACAGTCGGCCCTGGAACTGTGCAGACAGGAGAAAATACCCTTTGTAGTCATTGGAAACGGCAGTAATCTTCTGGTGGGAGACAAAGGGATTGACGGCGCGGTTATAGAGATCGGGAAACGAATGTCCCAGATCACCATAGAGGGGGAAGTGATCACCGCTCAGGCCGGAGCGCTGATGTCCGCAGTGGCAAGCCGGGCGGCTGCAGCTTCTCTCACAGGCCTGGAATTTGCTTCGGGGATACCGGGCAGTATCGGAGGCGCGGTAGTGATGAATGCGGGAGCATACGGCGGAGAGATGAAAGATGTGCTGCTTTCCGTTACGGCAGCGGATAAGGAGGGGCGGATCCTGACTCTTTCCCGGGAGGAACTGGAATTGTCCTATCGGCACAGCTGCATACCGGAAAAAGGATACTATGTACTGGAAGCCAGACTGGGGCTGCGTCAGGGAGACAAAGAGGCGGTTTATGACAGAATGCGGGAACTGAAAAATATGCGGGTGTCCAAACAGCCGTTGGAATATCCCAGCGCAGGCAGTACTTTCAAGCGGCCCGAAGGACATTTCGCAGGCAAGCTGATCGATGACGCAGGGCTGCGGGGATACCGGGTGGGCGGCGCTCAGGTGTCGGAAAAACACTGCGGTTTTGTGATAAACAGAGAAAACGCCACATCCGCCCAGATACGCCGGCTGATGGAAGATGTACAGGCAAAGGTAAAAGAAAAATTCGGCGTAGAACTGGAACCGGAAGTAAAATTTATTGGAAAATTTTAAGGAGCTGACCAGATGCAGGTTGTAATTTTAACCGGAATGTCCGGCGCAGGGAAAAGTACAGCGCTGAAAATGCTGGAAGACATGGGATATTTTTGCATGGATAATCTTCCGCTGGCGCTTATGGACAAATTTGTGGAACTGGCGGACACGGAAAGCGGACGTTTCCGGAAAGTGGCTGTCAGCGTAGACGTACGAAGCGGCAGGACTCTGGAAGGAGCCGGATATGTACTGGATGATATGAAGCGAAGAGGACTGAAAGTAACAGTGCTGTTTCTGGACGCCTCTGATGATGTGCTGATCAAGCGGTATAAAGAAACAAGACGCAGCCATCCTCTGGCAGGAGGGGACCGGATCGACAAAGGGATCCGCCGGGAGCGGCATGCCATGGAGTATCTGAGAGCCCGGGCGGATTATATTATTGATACCAGCCAGCTTCTTACAAGAGAGCTGAAGGCGGAACTGGAGAAGATCTTCCTGTACGGAAGCGCGTATACCAATCTGTATATAACAATCCTGTCCTTCGGGTTCAAATACGGCATACCTGCTGATTCAGACCTGGTATTCGATGTAAGGTTTCTGCCAAATCCTTATTATGTGGAGGGACTGCGGCAGAAAACAGGAAATGACAAAGAGATACAGGATTTTGTGATGAAAGGATCTAAGGCCGGAAAATTTCTGGATAAGCTGGAAGACATGCTGCGCTTTCTGATTCCCAACTATGTGGAAGAAGGGAAAAATCAGCTGGTGATCAGCATCGGATGCACCGGGGGAAAGCACCGCTCCGTAACGCTGGCAAACGAATTATATAACAGGCTGAATGCCGGCGCTACATACGGGCTTAAAATTGAACACCGGGATCTGGATAAGGATGCGGCAAGAGGAAAATAAACATGTCTTTTTCAAGTGATGTAAAAGAAGAACTTTCCAGGCTGATCCCCAAGCCTGTCCACTGCAAGAGCGCGGAGCTGGCTGCGGCAATGATGTTTGCCGGGGAGATCGGGATCGGCACAGAGGAAAAAAAGATCATTATCCGGACAGAACAGGTGATTCTGGCCAAAAAGTATTTTACACTGATCAAAAAAATATTTGGATTTAACGCCGTTTTAAATATACGGGCGCAGGCAGGAGGACAGAAGTCCCATCAGTACAGCATCATTCTCAAAAAAGATGAGGAGGTGCGCCAGGTGCTGGAAAGAGTGCCTGTGTTCAGCGAAGATCTGCTGAAAGAGCAGATTCTGGGCCGGGACTGCTGCAGGAGAGCATTCATCCGGGGGGCGTTCCTGGCCGCCGGGTCTATGAGCAATCCCGGAAAATCCTATCATCTGGAGATCGTATGCAGACAGCCGCACCAGGCGCAGCTGTTGCAGGAAGTCATTGAGGGATACGATCTTCCGGCAAAGATCGCCCGGAGGAAAAATCGTTATATTGTATACATGAAGGACAGCGAACGGATTTTTGATCTGCTGAATCTGATGGAAGCCTACCGGGCCTCCATGGAGCTGGAAAACGTGCGGATCATAAAGGAAATGCGCAACGCGGCCAACAGACAGTATAACTGTGACGCGGCCAATATCAATAAACTGGTGAAAGCCGCATCCAAGCAGATTGATGATATCCGTTTCCTGCAGGAGCATATGGGGCTGGAAAATTTATCGCCAAACCTTTATGAAGCGGCTGCGGCCCGTTTGGAACATCCGGACGTATCTTTGCAGGAACTTGGAAATTATCTCAATCCCCCTGTAGGAAAGTCAGGAGTTAATCACCGGCTCAGAAAGATCGGAGCCATTGCGGATGAGCTCCGGGCAAAGACAGAGGAGCAGTCCCAGTGAGCAAAGAGACAGATCGCTGTCCGGGAATATATGGTAATAGAGGCTGATAAACATGGAAAAGAAGAAATTGCTTTTTATTTTTAATCCAAAATCAGGAAAAGGGCAAATCAAAAACCGTCTGATGGAGATATTGGATATCTTCGTAAAAAGCGGATACGAGGTAACCGTGCATCCCACTCAGAAAAAAAATGACGCCATGGAAGTGGTGATCAGGGAAAGTGAAAATTACGATCTCCTGGTCTGCTGCGGAGGCGACGGGACGCTGGATGAAGTAGTCAACGGAATGATGAATGTGGAGGAACAGATCCCCATCGGATATATTCCCTCCGGTTCCACCAATGATTTTGCCCAGTCCCTGCGGATACCGAAAAATATGCTGAAAGCGGCTGATATAGCGGTAAACGGCCGGAATTATCTGTGTGATATCGGCACGTTCAATGAAAATTATTTTGTTTATATCGCAGCCTTCGGGCTGTTTACAGATGTGTCCTACCAGACAAGCCAGAACCTGAAAAATGTGTTCGGCCATGGGGCCTATCTGCTGGAAGGGGCCAAGCGCCTTGTGGATATCCCCTCCTACGTAATGGAAGTCACAGTGGGAGATCAGGTAGTGACCGATGAGTTTGTATACGGAATGATCACCAATTCTACATCTGTGGGAGGCATCAAAAATATTACAGGATCAGATGTGGAGCTAAACGACGGACTGTTTGAGGTGAACCTTATAAAGATGCCTCAGAATCCCATCCAGCTCAACGAGATCGTGACAAATCTGGTCCGTCCGAAGGACGCGGAAACACCGTATATCTATTCTTTTAAAACGGATCATATCAAGCTTCGGTGTGAATCCCAAAAGATTCCATGGACACTGGATGGAGAGTTTGGCGGAAATCATAAAGAAGTAGAGATTTCCATTAAAAACAAGGCGATCAAATTAAAAATCAGATAAGAAAGAGAAAAATAAGCGGATAAGCAAGAATAAGGCTTTTCTTTTTGAGTATAAACAGATATAATAATTATTATTTTAATTGTTATTTACCGTACCGGGGCAGCAGCCCGGGATACAGAACATGAAAAATTACAGAGAGGGGAAAACAGATGAAAGAATATTTCAATGTAGCTGATATTTTTGGCGAAAACGTATTTAACGATTCGGTCATGCAGGCGCGTCTTCCCAAAAAAGTATATCAGAAATTGAAACAGACGATGAAAGAGGGAAAAGAACTGGATCTGGAAATGGCGGATATTATCGCTCATGAGATGAAGGAATGGGCGATTGAACAGGGCGCCACTCATTTTACCCACTGGTTTCAGCCTCTGTCCGGAGTAACGGCGGAAAAACACGATTCCTTTATCACATCACCTATGGATAACGGAAAAGTGCTCATGAGTTTTTCGGGAAAAGAACTGATCAAAGGAGAGCCGGACGCATCTTCATTTCCTTCCGGCGGTCTGCGGGCGACTTTTGAAGCCAGAGGCTATACAGCCTGGGACTGCACATCCTTTGCGTTTGTGCGTCATGACGCGGCGGGAGCTACCCTGTGCATCCCCACAGCTTTCTGTTCCTACACAGGTGAGGCGCTGGATCAGAAGACGCCGCTGCTGCGTTCCATGCAGGCCATTGACAAACAGGGCGTGAGACTGCTGCGTCTGTTCGGCAACGATACGGTGACTCATGTAACACCTTCTGTAGGAGCTGAGCAGGAATACTTTATCGTAGATAAAGAAAAATATATGAAGAGAAAAGACCTGATCTTTACCGGACGTACGCTGTTTGGCGTGATGCCTCCGAAAGGACAGGAAATGGACGACCATTATTTCGGCGCGATTCCCCCAAGAATCGCCGCTTATATGAAAGATGTCAATGAAGAGCTCTGGAAGCTGGGCGTGCCGGCCAAGACACAGCACAATGAAGTAGCTCCGGCTCAGCATGAACTGGCTCCGATTTATGAGCAGGCCAATATAGCGGTAGATCACAATCAGCTGATCATGGAAGTGCTGAAAAAGACCGCCGCGAAACACGGACTGAAATGTCTGCTCCACGAGAAACCTTTCGCGGGAGTAAACGGTTCCGGCAAACATAACAACTGGTCGCTGGTAACCGATGAGGGAGTGAACCTGCTGGATCCGGGAGATACACCTTATCAGAACGTACAGTTCCTGCTGGTACTGGCATGTATTCTGAGAGCTGTGGACAAACATGCGGATCTGCTCAGGGCTTCCGCATCTGACGTGGGAAATGACCACAGACTGGGCGCAAACGAAGCGCCTCCGGCGATTGTATCCGTATTCCTTGGAGAACAGCTCCAGGATGTTGTGGCTCAGCTGATCTCCACCGGAGTGGCAACCCACTCGCTGGAAGGGGGCGTACTGGAAACCGGCGTAAAGACACTGCCGGATTTTGAAAAAGACGCTACCGACAGAAACAGAACATCTCCGTTTGCGTTTACCGGAAACAAGTTTGAGTTCCGTATGGTAGGCTCTAATGATTCCGTATCTTCCGCCAATGTAGTGCTGAATACCATTGTTGCAGAGTCTTTTGCGGACGCCTGTGATGAACTGGAGAAAGCGGATGACGTTAATGGAGCGATCCATGATCTGATCAAACGTTATTTTTCCGATCATCAGCGGATCATCTTTAACGGAAACGGATATTCTGACGAATGGGTTAAAGAAGCAGAGAGAAGAGGCCTTCCGAATATCAAGACAATGGTAGATGCCATTCCGGCATTTATAACAGACAAAGCAGTGGATATGTTCCATCGTTTCAAAGTGTATGACAAAAATGAACTGGAATCCAGAGTAGAAGTTCTTTATGAAACATATGCCAAAGAAATGAATATAGAAGCGCGTGCTATGATCGATATTGCAAGCAAACATATTATCCCGGCTGTGATCAAATATATTACATCCCTGGCTCATTCTATCAATGAGGTAAACGCTGTGGGCGGAATGGATGTAAGCTGCCAGACAGAACTGCTGAAAAAATGTTCCGATCTGCTGGCCCAGGCGAAAGAAGCGCTGAAGGCCCTGGAAACCGCACAGAAAAAGAGCGGCACTTTAAGCGAAGGAAAAGAGCAGGCGGGATATTTCAAAGACGTAGTCAAAGAAGCAATGGATCAGCTGCGCAGACCAGTGGATGAACTGGAGATGCTTGTGGACAAAGAAATGTGGCCGATGCCCTCATACGGCGATCTGATCTTTGAAGTATAAGGCAGAAAATATGAAATTATAAAAACAGATCCGGAAGGATCAAATAACTGTACGACAAAACAGGGAACTCCCTGCTGTCAAGTCCTTTGGGACCGGCGGCAGGGAGTTCCCTGTTGTTTTACTGTTTTGAAATATATCAGTTGTCCGTTCTGCGTATTGCGGTATCGGTGATCAGGATCTTGTGCTCCTTGTACAGCCGTCCCACTGCCCGTTTGAACGCGTTTTTACTAAGCTGAGTCTCACGCTGAATGATTTCCGGAGAAGCCTTATCAGTAAAGGGAAGAACTCCGGCATATTCATCCAGGACCTTTAAAATATGCTCCGCGTCTTTCTCTATCTGAAGATAAGCTTTGTCACGCATGGTCAGATCCAGCTTGCCGTCAGGTTTTACGTTGCGTACTTTTGCCTGGATGACCTGTCCGATGCGGAGGGCGGAGTGATCTTCGCTGCTTGGGATCAGAGCGGAATATTTGTCATCTACAGCTACAAAAGCGCCGAAATTTTTGCTGAATTCATAAACTCGTCCTTCTACAGTATCTCCTGTCTCATAGGGAGAATTGGTTTCCAGCAGATGATAGATTCCTTTCATAGAGGCGCACAGGCGGCTGCTTTTGTCTATGTATAAGGTAACCAGGATCTCGTCCCCTTCCTGTACTTTTACCAGCTGTTCTTTATAAGGAAGGAACAGGTCTTTTTCCAGTCCCCAGTCCAGAAACGCGCCATAGCGGTTTACCTGGGAAACCCGCAGAACAGCAAACTGATGGAGCGTCAGTGCCGGCTGCTGTGTGGTGGCAATGAGCCGGTCTTTGGAATCTTTGTATAAAAATACGTCCACATGATCATGCAGCGATGTGCCCTCGGGGACCTGTTTTCTGGGAAGCAGCACCCGTTCGCTGCTTGTCTGGCTTTCAGCCAGGTAGACACCGAAATCCACTTTTTTGACCACAGTCAGTGTCTGGCGTTCTCCTAAATGTAACATAGTTACCTCCTGATAAATTCGATAATGGCATAAGGATCCTGTTCCTTATTATTTAATACAACAGTTGTCTGGCTGCCGGAAACTGTGATCACAGGATGGATCAGATCATTCAGCCGGGCAGCCTGTCGATAATCCGCCCGCATTTGGCGTATGACGGAATGGGGAGGAAGATATTCCTGAGCCATCAATACATATTGGGCGTTGTTCATATGCTGATTGGTATCAATCTGAAATTTGTGTACAGTCCTGGGCTCCATGGAAATGCCTTCTGCCGGGGTTTTGATCTTTCTGGGAGCGTTTTCCATAGGATAGGGGTCTTCCAATCCATAGAGATCGGCCATATATCCGGGAATTTTTACCGGCATACCTGTATGGATATCCATCAGGGTCCAGATCGTATTTGCGTAAGCCGCGTTTTTGCCGGCAGTGTCCCGGATACAGAAATTCCGGTATCCGTAGAAGCCTTTAAAGCCATAGGCCCATGTGCTGACGGCGATTTCCTCTCCCAGCTTCGGATATCTGTCGATCACTGTCTGCCAGGAAGAAAGGATCCAGGCATACCCCTGCTCCGTCAAAGCGGTGATCCCCAAACCTGCCTGTTCGGAATGGAAAATACTGCAGTCCTGAAAGTAATTCAGGATGGCGTATAAAGTCATAGTCTGATTGGCATCGGTTTCGCTAAAGCGTACTCTGCTGTTAAACTGATACATAATTCTCTCCATTGTTTTTAAAATGAGCTTTTTTATTACATCGGAAAAGACGTTCCCTGTGTAATAAAAAAGCACCATTTTCATGGTGCTTTTCAGCAGGGCTACAAGGATTCGAACCTTGAAATGACGGAGTCAGAGTCCGTTGCCTT
>CAKNLF010000025.1 GCA_930989305.1 uncultured Roseburia sp.
TCCGTTTTTGATCCAGTAGGCTACATCGGAATAGGTCCCCTGATAAATTTCCAGGCTGATACCGGGATAAAGTTTTTCAAAAGAATGTATGATATCCGGAATCCAGTTGGTGCAGACACTGGAAAAACAGCCGATCTTTACCAGCCCCTGCTGCAGACCGTTCAGCTGGGCCACCGCCTGTTTAAAACTTTCCTGGCCGTTTAAAATGGCATTAATATAGGGAAGCAGCTTTTCTCCGTAATTTGTCAGCGCGATCCCGGATTTTTTTCTTGTAAACAGTGGAAATCCAAGTTCCTGTTCCATGGAAGTTACCGCATGGCTCACAGCTGAGGGCGTCAGATTCAGGATTTCCGAAGCTTTCCGGAAGCTGCCCTGCTCTACCACTGTCTGAAATACCTGATATGCTAAAAGTGTCATATGATCCGTCTCTCCTGTTTATGGTCAAAGTTAAAAATCAGCCGCGGCCTTTGACTGATTCAAATTCCGCGGCTGTGTCTGTCAGCGTGCGCACTTATATAACAGTTCTTCCCAGCGCCGGTCTACTTCCGCCTGGAACTGAACGATCAGATCTTCATTGCCCGGTTTGAACAGATGTTTAAACCTTCCCTGTTCCCTCAGGAAATCTTCAATAGGAAGTTTCTTTTTCGGTTCATAACTTAAGATCCATTTGCCGTGATCTACTTCAAACAGCGGCCAGTAGCAAGTTTCCACAGCCAGTTTACAGATCTTCATGATCTCGGCCGTATTGTATCTCCATCCTCTGGGGCATGGAGTCAGAATATTCAAAAATGACGCGCCCTCTGTATAAATAGCCTTTTCTGATTTTTTATGGATATCGGAAAAATTGCCGATCATAGTCGTCTGGCCCACATAGGGAACATCATGATCCGCGATAATGCTGGCCAGATCCTTCCGGTTCTGCATTTTCCCGTTAGAATGGGAGCCTACCGGCGTAGTAGTTGTGTCCGCATACATAGGCGTCGCAGAAGAACGCTGGATACCGGTATTCATATAGGCGCCGTTGTCATAGCACACATATACCATATCGTGGTTTCGTTCCATGGCGCCGGACAGAGACTGGAATCCGATATCGTATGTGCCCCCGTCTCCGCCAAATGTAATAAATTTAAAAGTCTCGTCAGCAGGGAGTTTTCCGCGCTTGCGCAGAGCCCTGTAAGCAGTTTCAACACCGCTCAGTGTAGAGCCGGCGTTTTCAAAAGCATTGTGTATATAGCTGTCTTCCCATGATGTGTAAGGGTACATAAATGAGGAAACTTCCAGACATCCGGTAGCGTTTCCGATCACCGCATGGTCCCCCTCATGGAGCGCTCGCAGCACCGCACGCACCGCAATGGTGGCGCCGCATCCAGCGCACATTCTGTGACCCGGAGCCAGACGTTCCGGTTTGCTCATTACTTCTTTAAAATTATATCCGCTCATCATCTGCCTCCTGTTATCTTAATCCTATGTATTTAAACTGTTCCGGAGCAGCGTTATGTTCCACAATATTCCGCAGATCTTCAAATACGCCTCTGGCGTCTTCTACAGTAAAATCACGGCCGCCCAGTCCATACATATAATTTACAGTTTCAATCATTATTTTATTCTGATACAGAGCTGCTGTCACTTCACTGCCCAGAACGCCCCCGTTTGTATTGTAGCTCTCACAACGGTCCAGTATAGCCGCTGCTTTGCAGTTTTTCAGCGCCTGCGCGATTTCTTTTGCCGGGAAAGGACGAAATACCCGCAGTTTTAAGATACCGGCTTTTACCCCTTCTTTTCTCAGCTGGTCCGCAGCGTCTTTCGCGGTTCCTGCGGCGGATCCGATCAGCAGGATAATGTAATCGGCGTCTTCTGTTTTATATTCCCCAAAAAAGCCGTACTCTCTTCCGGAGATTCCAGCAAATTCCTTCGCCACGTCCAGGATCACCTGTTTTGCGTTTTCAAGAGCGATCAGCTGATTTTTCTTGCCTTCCATCACGTAATTTGTCACTGCGTAAGGACCTACGGAAATCGGTTTACCCGGATTCAGCAGATATTCCTCAGGCTGGTATTCTCCTACGAAATTCTTTACCTTTTCATCTTCCAGCAATTCGATATTTTCTACCGCATGGCTTGTGATAAATCCGTCCTGGCAGATCATAATAGGAAGCTTTACATCCTTATGCTCCGCAATACGGTATGCCTGGATAAAATTATCGTAAGCTTCCTGATTGTTTTCCGCGTAAATCTGTATCCAGCCTGTATCCCTTGCGCCCATTCCGTCTGAATGATCGCAGTTGATATTAATGGGCCCGGAAAGGGTACGCAGTACCAGGGCCAGAGCGATTGGAAGACGATTGGAAGCTGCCAGCAGCAGTTCTTCCCACATAAACGCAAGTCCCGCTGAGGAAGTAGCCGTCAGCGTTCTTGCCCCTGCAGCGGAAGCGCCGATTGCAGCGCTCATAGAAGAGTGTTCGCTTTCCACCGGAATAAATTCCGTATCAATCTCTCCATTGGCGATATAAGTGGATACCATCTGGGGAATCTCTGTGGAAGGAGTGATAGGAAATGCCGGCATTACATCCGGATTGATCTGTTTAATCGCATAGGAAACCGCCTCGTTTCCAGACATACGTTCTTTGATAGCCATTATTCGATTCCCTCCTTCATTGTGATAGCCCCGAAAGGACATACATTTGCGCAGATACCGCATCCTTTGCAGTGATCCAGGTCAAAAGCCAGACGTTTTCCGTCTTTTACCGGGATGCTGCTGTCCGGGCAGACCGGCGCGCACAGCAGACACTGTTTGCACTGTTCCTCATGATACACCGGGGTGCTGTTTCGCCACTCTCCTGTATTAAACAGTCTGGATGTTCCTGAGGCGCAGATGCGCATTCCTTCAGTCAGGCCTGTATGTGAAGTCTGTTCATTTATCTTTGTAATATCTGTTCTCATGATTCCCTCCTAACAGCCTACGGCATCGAATGCCATTTCCAGCGCTTTCATATTACCTGCGATCACTTCCGGTTTTTTCGCGAATTTATGCTTATAAGAAGCTTCCATCTCTTTCAGGAACTGTTCTTTTCCCATTACTCCGCTTGTGGCTACTACAGCCGCCAGCATAGGGGAATTGGGAAAATATTTTCCCAGGGCTTCCTCTGAAATGTTCCTTGCGTCTACCGTCACCACACGGCCTTCATACCCGTTGAGCTGAGGTCTTACTTCCTCCGGGGTTTTCGCCGTATTGATAATGATTGCTCCGTCCTTTTTCAGTCCCGCCGTCACATCTACGGAATGAAGCAGAGTCTCGTCCACCACTACTACATAATCGGGATCATATATATTGGAATGTACCCGGATCCTGTCGTCACTGATACGATTGTACGCCGTGATGGGCGCGCCCATACGTTCCGGACCGTATTCAGGGAATCCCTGTACATATTTTCCGGTTTTAAATGCCACATCCGCCAAAAGCAGGGCCGCGGTTTTCGCACCCTGGCCTCCGCGGCCGTGCCACCTGATTTCAATTTCCTGATTCATGACCTTATCCCTCGTTTTCATTTTTTTCATACCTGATAATTATATGCTTCTGTTTTCTCAATGTAAATAGGAAAAATGAATTTTTTTCAATGTTTTCATGAATGCTTTTCATCTTTTATTTTTAAAGTTGAAAACAAAAACCGGCAGATAAAATTTATCTGCCGATTAGGGACCTGGCGAACCCGCCCGGTATTCTATGCTGTTGTTTCTATAAAATATCTTCCCAGTTTTTCGCTTCTCCGGAATAGATTGCCCGAAGCTGATCTGTTGTAAGCTCCTCCAGAGGATTCTGTTTGTTGACAATAACAACAATCCCGTCCATAGCGATCACTTTCGGTATGGCTCCTGCCTGCACCTCACTGTCATTCAGATTTCTGGAAGCCATACCGATATCCGTAACGCCTTCCAGAACCGTACTCACCCCTGTAGTGGAATCTGAAACCTGCACTTCGATGTTGACATCCGGATTCAATACCTCATATTCCTCCGCCAGCTTTTCCATCACCGGTTCCACCGAAGAAGATCCTGACACAGACAGACTGCCGCCTCCATCAAGAGAAGCACTGTACTTGCCTTCTGATCCCTGGCTGACATATCCTTCCTCCTCTATAATACTCTGACCCTGATCACTCATAATATATTGAACGAAATCCTGTCCGATTTCGCTGAGATCGTCTCTGTATACGATATTAAATGGACGGGCGATTTTATAGGAACCGTCTTTCACCGTTTCAATAGAAGGCATCACTCCGTCAATGGCCAGGGGCTTGATCATATCATTCATAGAGCCAAGAGAAATATACCCGATGGCGCTTTTGTTTCCGGAAACGGAATTGATGGTAACCGCCGTACTGTTAGTAACTTCTGATCTGGCCGTAGTCATATCAAAAGTTTCGCCGTCAATATCTTCTTCCAGCCCTACCAGTTCTGTAAAGGCGCCTCTTGTGCCGCTCCCTTCTTCACGGGAAACCGGCGTAATCTCTCCCCTGGGCGCCTCCGCGTTTTCATCCCAGTCATTGCCTTTGCAGCCTGCAAGCATTACTGCCGCTAATACAGAAAGAACTCCTATCCCAATAGCCTTTCCTGATTTCATTTTACATTCCTCCGTTAGGTGTTTTACATTTCTTTAACATTTTTCATTTACACAAAATCTGTTTTATAAAATGTTAAATCCATAACTATTTTAATGTTAAATCTGTATAAAATCAAGAAGAATGCATGCTCTGGGCAGAAAAAAAGAACGGCTCCTTCAGGAGCCGCCCCTTTTAACAGTTAAAAAAGGATCGTGATCTTAGTGCCTTTTCCCACTTCGCTTTCCAGCTTCAGTTCCGCGTTGTGGTACGCCACTCCGTGTTTTACAATGGAAAGACCAAGGCCAGTTCCTCCGATATCTTTGGAATGACTTTTATCCACACGGTAAAATCTCTCAAAAATACGTTCCTGTTCTTCCCGGGGAATACCGATACCGGTATCTTCCACAGTCAGACATACCCGTTTGTCCTTTTTCTCAAGTTTTACATATACCGTTCCTTTTTCTACGTTATATTTTACTGCATTGTCGCAAAGATTATATACAATCTCGTTAAGGATTGACGGAATCCCCCATACCATACAGGGTTCCATCTGAACGATCAGCGAAATACTTTTTTTGGACGCCGGAATCTGCAGGGATTCGGTGACGCTGGTCACTACTTCAGCCAGATCCACCATTTCTTTTTGTTCCGTCATGTCCATTTCTTCCAGCTTGGAAAGCTTGATGATGTCGCCTACCAGTGTGATCAGACGCTGGGACTCTTTGTAAATATTGTTTGCGAAGTGGGGAATATCCTCCTGTTTTACCAATCCGTTAGCCATGATCTCAGCAGTCCCGGAAATAGATGTAAGAGGCGTTTTCAGCTCATGAGATACATTTGCCGTAAACTCTCTTCTCAGCGCCTCCCGCTGTTCCTTTTCCGTTACGTCCATGATCACAATGATCGCTCCGGATACTTTGTTGTCCTGATATACCGGGTTGGCAAGGAGCTGATAATAACGCTCGCCAAACTTCATGGACTGTTCTGTATGTTCTCCTTTCAGCGATTTTATGATCGCGTTCTGGAAATCTTCGCTTCGGTTTAAATGCAGAATATTTTCATTTTCCACGTTTCCGTTCACATCCAGCAGTTTCAGCGCGCTGCTGTTGTAAGAAAGGATATTCTGTTTCACATCAATGATCAGGAAGCCTTCTTTCATATTTTCCGTAATCGCGGAAAATTCCATCTGCTGCCTGCGCAATTCTTTTATCTGTCTGTTGATCTGCTTGTTCTGCACTTCGATTTTTCGCAGAAACGGCGACAGTTCTTCGTATGTGTTCGCCTGCTCCGGATGTTCCAGATCAATGTCATTCAGCGGTCTTACAATTCGTTTTGACAGACGATATGCCAGTATTCCGGCTACGATCAGAGCAATGGCAATTACCGCGATAATGGGTTGTATCATTCCCGTCAGGATCCGCAGCATGGTGTCTGAGTCCGCAGATACTCGCAATACAGTATCGTCATCCAGACGCAGTGCGTAATTGATCGTTTTTTCGTTTCTTGTATTGGAATATCTAGTACTGGAACCTGCTCCGTATTTTTCCGCCTGCCGGACTTCCTCACGTTCTCCATGATTTTCCAGAGAGGAGGCGTCTACCTTGTTATCAAAAAGAACTGTTCCGTCTTTATCGATCCAGGTGATCCTGCTGCTTCCGCTGCTGATATTTTCCAGATAATCCATTCCGTTTAATTCTACGCCCTCGCTGATGTAGGAAGCTTCATTCTGCAGTTCTCTGTAAAATTGCTTGTCAAAATAATTGTATAATACGCCCATGATGAGACCTACGCATACGGCAAGCATGCATAAAACCAGTATCACCATGGAACGGAATGTTTTTTTTGTCATTTCTCCTCACCACTCAGACGATAGCCTACGCCACGTACTGTTTTTATTAATTTCCCGCAGTCTCCCAGTTTCTGCCGGAGAGTACGGATATGTACATCTACGGTACGGCTCTCCCCGTCAAAAGCATATCCCCAGATCTTATCCTGAATCTGCTCCCTTGTGAAAACCATTTCCGGATGTGAGATCAGGAGGTTGAGCAGCTCAAACTCTTTTAAAGTCAGTTCTACAGTCTCTCCTCCTGCTTTTACCTGATGTTTATCCGGGTAAACTTCCAGACTCTGCACGCTGTAGCAGTTTTCTTCCTTGTCCTCCTTTACCCGGCGCAGCAGCGCCCGGATCCGTGAGATCAGTTCCATGATGCCGAAAGGTTTCACTACATAATCATCCGCCCCGGCATCCAGACCTTTTACTTTGTCATATTCACTGCTTTTTGCTGTAAGCATAATGATGGGCAGTCTGTGGGTTTCCGGCCTGCTCCTCAGACGCTGGAGAATGGCAAGACCATCCTCCTCCGGAAGCATAATATCCAGAAGCAGCAGAGAAGGTTTTTCCTTTTCCATCTGCTTCCACAAATCTGAAGGCCGTTCAAAGCCCATTGCGTCCATTCCGGAATTTTTCAGACTGTAGACCACCAGTTCCCGGATGCTGTTGTCATCTTCTAAAATATATATCATTCAGCATCTCCTACCCGTTCACCTGTAATGGAATATTCCACCCATTCAGCAATATTTACGGCATGATCGCCGATTCTCTCGTAATATTTTGCGATCATAATAATATCTACGAACTCTTCGCTGAGCTGGATATTGTTCATCAGCATCTGCGCCACCTGATCTTTTGTCTGGATAAATTTCGCGTCTACGATATCGTCTTCTTCCATTACTTTTTTCGCCAGTTCCACATCCTGACGAACAAAAGAATCTACACTTTCCGTTACCATTTTCATTGTAACTTCTTCCATATCTTTTAACGGAAGACTTTCAAGAACTTTGCGGTTTTTCAGATGTCTTGTAATATCTACAATATCAGATGCCTGATCGCCGATTCTCTCCATGTCGGAGATCATCCGCATGGCAGCTGAAATCAGTCTCAGATCGCTTGCCACCGGCTGCTGTCTTAAGATCATTTTAATGCAGAGGTCCTCAATGTCACGTTCTTTCTGGTCGATATCTCTCTCCAGCTTCTCTACATCCTTGCGCAGCGCCTCATTGTCGTCTGTCAATGTTCTGGCTGCCGCCCCAATGGCCCTTTCGCAAAGAGCCCCCATCTGTATTAAATCAACATGGAGCATCTCAAGCTGCTCGTCGTATGTCTTTCTCATTAACCAAACCTCCCTGTAATATAGTCCTCTGTCCGCTTATCCTGCGGTTTTGAGAAAATTGCTTCTGTATCTCCGAATTCCACCATTTCACCCAGCAGGAAAAAGGCCGTTTTATCCGAAATTCTGGCTGCCTGCTGCATGTTGTGCGTAACCATAATGATAGTATAATCTTTTTTCAATTCCGTTGCAAGTTCCTCGATTTTCGTTGTGGAAATCGGATCCAGCGCGGATGTAGGCTCATCCATGAGAAGGACTTCCGGCTGTACCGCCAGCGCTCTCGCAATACAGAGACGCTGCTGCTGTCCACCTGACATACCAAGAGCGCTCTTTTTCAGACGATCTTTTACTTCATCCCAGATGGCAGCACCTCTCAGGGATTTTTCCACAATATCATCCAGCTTTGCTTTATTCCGGATACCATGGGTTCTGGGTCCGTAAGCTACATTGTCATAAATACTCATAGGGAAGGGGTTTGGCTGCTGGAATACCATACCCACCCGTTTTCTCAGCAGGTTGACTTCCATATTCTGATAAATATTCTCACCGTCCAGTGTAACGGTCCCTTCGATCTTACATCCTTCTACCAGATCGTTCATCCGGTTCAGGCTTTTTAAAAGTGTGGATTTTCCGCAGCCGGAAGGCCCGATAAATGCGGAAATCTCATGTTCCGGCAGCTCCAGATTGATATTTTTCAATGCGTGAAAGCTTCCATAATATAAGTTAAAATCTTTTATGTCTATTTTTCCCATTTATTTTTCTCCTGTTCTCTTTGAAAATGCTTTTGCAATCAGTCCGGAGATTCCGTTAATAATAATTACCATAACAAGAAGTACAACCGCCGTTGCATAGGCCTGATTCATGTAAAGTCCTTCGTTAAGCAGCGCGTACATATGGATTGCCAGGGTACGTCCGGAATTCATGACGCTTGCCGGGATCGCCGCGATAGTGCCCGCGGTAAAGATCAGAGCCGCCGTCTCACCTACAATACGTCCGATACTCAGGATAACGCCGGAAAGGATGCCCGGGATCGCAGATGGCAGCACTACCTGAAAGACAGTACGCAGCCGCCCTGCCCCCAGTCCGAAACTTCCGTCTCTGTAGGAATCCGGCACTGCTTTCAGCGCTTCTTCCGTTGTACGCATGATCGTAGGAAGCACCATGATCGCCAGCGTAAGAGCGCCGGCTATAAAAGAATATCCCCAGTGCATTGCGATAACAAACATCAGATATCCGAACAAACCGTATACAATAGAGGGGATACCGGCCAGTGTTTCCGTTGTCATTCGGATGATGTTCACCAGTTTATTTCCTCTTTTCGCATATTCTACCAGATAAATGGCAGAAAAGATACCGATCGGCGCCGCAAATACCAAAGTCAAAAGCACCATCAGTATAGTATTGATAATAGCGGGAGTCATGGATACATTATCCGTATTGTACTCCCAGGCAAACAGTTCGGGAGACAGATTCGGTATGCCTTTTACAAGGATATAAATGATAATGGCTCCCAGTATAAATGCCGTTATGACCGCTGCCGCAATTACTACAATACGCAGGAACAGAGACAAAGGTCTTTTTCTGTATGTTTCCATTGCTTGTTTGAATTTACTCATGCTTTATCTCCACTCCTCCTGTTCAGTAATGAAAAGAGAATATTTATGATCAGAATGAATACAAACAGTACGACGCCTGTTGCGATAAGCGCCTGTCTGTGCAGATCTGTCGCATATCCCATTTCCAGTACAATGTTTGCTGTCAATGTACGTACTCCTGAGAAAAGGCTATCCGGAAGGATCGGCTGGTTGCCGGCTACCATGATAACTGCCATTGTTTCACCGATGGCACGCCCGATTCCCAGGATCACACCGGCCATAATACCGGATTTTGCCGCAGGAAGCACTGCGCAGAAAATACTTCTTTCTTTTGTATCTCCCAGTGCCAGCGCTCCTTCGAAATAATAATTGGGCACTGCCCTTATAGCTGATTCAGATACACTAATGATGGTAGGAAGGATCATAATGCCCAGAAGAACTGATGCTGCCAACACGCCTTTGCCGCTTCCGCCGTGCATGTTCTGAACAATCGGCACCAGCACTACCAGACCAAAGAAACCATATACAATAGAAGGAATACCGGCCATCAGGTTGATCGCCGGTTTAAAAATTTTATACAATCCTTTCGGGCAGAACTTCGCCATGTAGACAGCGCAAAGGATTCCAATAGGCACGCCTACGATAATAGCGCCGGCTGTAACGTAAATACTGCCGATGATCATCGGAAAGATTCCGAAAATATTATTCAGGGGCTTCCAGTCCATACCGCTGATGAAATGGCCCAGGCCAATTTTGCCTATAGCAGGAATTCCATTTCCAAAAAGGAAAATACAAATCAGCGCAACCGCAAATATGGACACACAGGCAGCCACAAGAAATACGATATGCATGACTGTTTCTTTTGCTTTCTTCATAATTTTTATCAACAACCTCCAAATATTCTTGTTGGCAGGAGAATAGGTCTGGCAGTAGACCCACTGCCAGACCGTTTTGTTTCTCTATTTCCTGCTGTAATTATTTTGCTAATTCGCTCCAGTCTGTAACTTCACCCATGAAGATCTGTTTCACCTGGTCAGATGTAAGGTCTGTAATGGAGTTATTGTTATTTACGATAACTGCAATACCATCCATAGCGATAACTTTTGATTCAACGCCTGTTTCGCTGTCTTTCAGTTCACGGGAAGCCATACCAATGTCACATGCGCCTTCCTGAGCAGATGTTACACCTGTTGTTGAGTCAGACTGTTGTACTTCAATGTTTACATCCGGATTTAATTTCTGATATGCTTCAGCAAGTTTTTCCATAACCGGTGTTACAGAAGAAGAACCTGCTACTGACACATCTCCGGAAAGTCCTGAAGCTGTGTAGCTGCCTTCTGCCGGCTGGCTGATATATCCATCTTCAGCGATTACAGCCTGGCCTTCTTCGCTCATGATGTAGTTCAGGAAATCCTGTGCCACATCGCTTAAACCGTCTTTGTAAACTACATTGAACGGACGGGCAACTTTGTATGTACCGTCAGCAACTGTGTCTACGCTTGGTTCTACGCCATCAATCTTAACTGCTTTTACGGAATCATCCAGAGATCCGAGAGAGATATAACCGATAGCGTTGTCATTGCCTGCTACTGTTGTCATCATAACTGCTGTGCTGTTTGTTACTTCCGCAGCAGTTGTTGTCATATCTACTTTATTGCCGTCAGCGTCTTCCTGTTCTACGCCGAACAATTCTGTGAAAGCTCCTCTTGTACCGCTTCCTTCTTCACGGGAAACAACTGAGATTGCTCCGCTTGGCGCTGATGCTCCATTGCCGCCATCTTCCTGCTGCGCTGCACTTGCATTGTTATTTTCCGCCGCGTTATTGCCGCATCCTGCTAATACTGTCATTGCGCCAAGTGCAGCAACTAATCCCAATGTGAAAATTTTTTTTCTTTTCATTACTATGATTTCCTCCATTCATTTCATGTAAATGATTTTCTTTCTTGTTTTTCTTTTCCTGTGCACAATATGGAGTATAAAAAATAAAAGTAAAATCTAAAATCGCGTGTATGTTAAATCTATGTAAATTTTTTTAACATTTCAGATAACGCTGTTTTACATTTTATGATTATGCTCAAAAAACCCTGTATTTATGCGGGTTTAAAATGTTAAATCCCTTTCTTCCTTTTCGATTTAACATTTCAAAAAACCTCAGTTTTTTCATTTCTCATATTTCTGAAAACAAAAAAGCTGAAGTTTCGGGAACATTTCCGTTCCGGAAAACTTCAGCTTTTTTATCTTATATACGGCGCATTTTTATTCTTTTATAAGTTCCGGCAGCACAACTGCTCTGTCATAAGCTGCGTATTCTTTTCTCTTTTCCGCAATCTTTTCTTTGTTCTGAGCCGCTTTCATATGGCCTTTGCGGATATTGTTGTCATGGAGATCCTGTCCCCATTTGCTCCAGCGGTTTTTCGCCATTTCTTCTTCTGTAAATTCTACTGACAGCTCATCCCCAATAAGACTTAATTTTGCTTTTGTCAGACACTGCGGGCAGTATACGCCGTCCCCACGGATTTCAAGCATATTTCCATGGCAATCCGGACATACGCCCGGAGTACCCACATAGACCGGTTTTTCTCCTTTTTCTTTCATTACCAATGCATCTGCAATATTTTCACCGAATTTACGCATACGGGCAAGAATATCATCTTCCAGCACAACAGCGCCTACTGAAGGGACAAAATCAAAATGGACCGCGTCAACCAGCGCTTCATAAGAACCGCACAGTTCCATAGCTGTCATTTTGCAGAAGTTCAATGTAAAGTTTGTCCAGTCTGTTCCTCCCAGTGAAAAAGCAGCTCCGATCTTGTTATTTTTATGTACTACGTCACGATAATCTCCGCTTGCATGGAGTTTGTTTAAGAATGTGATCATCGGACCTGTGGGAAGCAGATTGTAAGCCGGACTGGATACAATAATAGCATCCGCTTCACGCATCAGCTGTTCGATAAAATAATAGTGATCGGATCCTGTTTTGTGGATACAGCGAAAATCCCAGTTTCCTTTCAGATGGTTTACCATACAGGACTCGCATCCTTCGCATTTTCTGATCTCCGCTTCCTGAAGGCGCACAAGCCTGCACTCCGCTCCGCACTTTTCCTCAATGGCTTTAAAAGCCTCTTTCATCATAATTTCTGTGTTGCCGTTTTTTCTGCCGCTGCAGATACCTAAAACCTTCATACCAGTTACCTCCCTGTAATCATCTTCCCATTTATTATAACCGCAGGGTCCTTTTGTGTAAAACAATTTTTTTCCTTTTATTCACAACCTTTTTGTTGTGATTTTTGTATTTTTCTCACTGCCGCGCGTCCCAGGGAAGTCACCCCGGTCAGGACTACCCTGGCAGGAACGCCTTTCTTACGATAGGGCATGGGATAAAATTTCAATCTGCCTCCAGCATTTTTAAAAGCATCCCCAAATCCGGTGGTGATCCCTTTTCCCATCATCAGCTCCACTTCCATACTTTCCTGAGATCTGAAAAATTTGACTTCCGGTATAAATCCCTTTTCCCGGAAATGGGACAGAATCTGTTTTTGAGCGTCCTCCGAATGAGAATTGGAAAAAATAAAGATGGTTTCATCTTTCAGATCTTCGATATTAAGGATGTCTTTTTTTGCCAGAGGATGGCTTTGTGCCAAAATAATTGACAGTTCCAGCGGCTTCACTGTGACCATTTCATGATTTTTGCATGATCTTGGCAGTTCCGATGACAGGGTGCACAAAAGATCCGTTTCCGAATCCTCTGCCATCGTTCTCAGTTTCGCCGGACTTGCGGCAGTGATCTCCATCCGCACCCTGGGATATTCCTCGCCGAATTCTATCAGCCATGGCAGCACCATTTCTTTTATCTTTTCATACTCCAGCAGTCCGATCCGCAGGATCGTCTCTTTCTGATCCTGATTCTTTCTGGTTTCCCGGATCACATCCTCTGTCTGGCGCAGCATGGGTTCCCACAGCGCAAAAAGCTTTCTTCCCCCTTCGGTAAGCCGAAGTTTTTTCCCTTCTGACTCAAACAGTTTAAATCCCAGTTCCTGCTCCAGGGCTTTGATCTGTTTGTTTACCGCCTGCTGAGACACAAACAGGTTTTTGGCTGTTCTGGTATAGCTATTTTCCTTTGCAGTCTCTACAAAATACTTTATCTGTAAAAATGTCATTTCCCTTTTCCGTCTGCCCTTCCCGTACCGCTTTTCTTTCTATTATGTATGGTAACATCCCGGTATCTGTTTCGCAAGGCGGATATAAAAAGTCTCCCACCGGAAACGAAGGTACTTTCCGTTCCCGGCCGGAGACTTTTTCACATATTTTTTCTATATACCATTTTAACCATATTCAGACTCTGCAGCCTGTCTCTTACTGAATCTCCATAGCCGCCATATATCCGCCTCTTACTGCGTCCGCTACTTTTCCGGCGTGCTTTGCGTCCCCTACGATCCATACCGGAATATCTCCGGCAGCTTCTTTTAATTCTTCCACAATATCGTCATTGGAACGCATTCCCATAGAATAACAATAAGAATCCGCTTTTATCAGTTCTTCTTTTCCATTTACTTCTACCTTTACGCCGTCCTCTGTAAACCCAAGACATTTTGCGTTCAGGATCTGTTCCATTCCCCTTTTATCCATTTCGTTTAAAAGGGCATTTCTGTAATATCCAAATGTCTCGTTGGCCATCACAGGAAGCATTTCCACTACAGTCACATTTCGTCCGTGTCTCGCCAGATGCAGTCCTACTTCACAGCCTACAAGTCCGCCGCCTACAATAACGACATCCTTTCCTATCGTATCCATTTCATCATACACATACAGAGCATTTACTGCTTTTTCAATTCCGGGAATCGGCGGTACAAAAGGATGAGCGCCAACCGCGATTATAATGGCATCCGGTTTGATCTCATCTATCAGCTCTTTTGTACACTCTGTATTCAGGCGGATCTGGGCGCCGCTTTTTAACGCGTCATTGATAATTACATTTTTAGCATTTCTCAAATCCACTTTATCTTCATCTTTATCCGTAAAGTTAATAACGCCTCCCAGTCTGTCTGTTTTCTCCACCAGAATAACTTCATGTCCCCGTTCTCTTGCGGTAACAGCAGCCTGGCATCCGCCTACGCCGCCTCCTACAATCAGCACTTTCTTTGATTTTTCCGGAACAGGCAGCGTTTCCGGATAGAATAAAAATCCTGATTTGGGGTTAATCGCGCATTGCCCCATAGAAGCAGGCGAATATATTTTTCCGGCTTCTTCCGGTCCGATCTTCTCCCAGAGAGGAATGTCTGTGGGATGTTCACAAAATCCCGGATAGCAGTTAAAGCATCTCACACACCGGCGAATAGAGTCTTCTTCTCCCCGCAGAGTTTTATTTGGCATTTCCGGATCTGCAAATCCCTGCCGTCCGAATTCCACAAAATCCGCCTTTCCCTCTGCGATCACCTGTTCTGCCAGTTCCGGACCGTTAAATCCGCCGATCACAGATACATAGGATTTTTTCACCGCGGCCTTTACCTTAGCCGCATATTCTACATTCAGACCGTGCGGAGCAAAGAAATCAGAAAATGTCTTTGTCTGATTTCCAAGCCATTTCAATCCGTTTGATACCTGTATAATATCCGCCATACCGTCAATTTCTTTGCAGAATTCCACTGTATCATCAATAGTCATGCCTCCCGGCACGCCGTCTTCCGCAGAAAAACGCAGTTCGATAATACCGTCTTCCCCGATGCCTCTCCGGCATGCCTCCAGACACATCTTCGGAAAACGGGCTCTGTTTTCCATACTTCCGCCGTATTCATCCGTCCTGTGATTGGTCCATGGTGAGATAAACTGCTGGAATAAAAATCCGTGTCCTCCGTGGACCAGTATGCCGTCAAATCCGCATTCTTTCGCGAAACGGGAAATCGTATAAAAGTCATCAGCCACCTTTTTCATCATTGCTTCGTCCATGCCTTTAACTTTTACTCCGTCTTCCCGGACCCAGTCTTCCGGTCCCCAGGGCTCTTTGGCGCATTCCGCTCTGCTGCCTTCATGGGAAAATTCAAAATAACAGAGAGCTCCTTTGGCTTTGATCCTCTCAGCGTATTCTCTTGAAATATCAAAATCTGTTCCGTGAAAATGTTTAAAACTGATGGGTCTCTCCTGAAACAGGGTCTGGGCTTCTTCAAAATTTAACGGCATCTCTCCTGTGGATACGCAGGCAAATCCTCCTGCAGCACGCCGTTCCACCATCCGATACAGATTTTCTTTCATCTGGGGAATAAAATAACTGGCATGCACAAACATAGTAGGCGCCGCGATCATTCTGTTTTTGTATACTTTCCCCCGGATCGTCAGCGGGCTGAAAAGATGGGGATATTTTTCAATTCCGATACTCATACACCATATTCTCCTTTTAATTTTTCGATATACTTATTATAAATCACCTTTAGACGGATTGAAACTATCATTATCGCATCGTATAATAAGTATAACTTATCATTTTACATAAGCAGATCTTTGCAGGAGGATACTATGCAGATACGTCAACTGGAATATTTTGTAGCAGTCAGCGAACATTTGAATTTTACCAAAGCCGCCAAGCAGTTTTACATATCCCAAACCGCCGTCACCCAGCAGATCAAAGCGCTGGAACAGGAACTGGGCGCAGAACTTTTTATCCGGAACAACCGCCATGTGGAACTGACTCCGGCCGGGAAAACTTTTCTGGAAGATGCCAGAGCCATTATCAAAAGAACTCAGGATGCTATGATCCGCGCCAGACAGGCGGACACGGTATTTACCGGAAATCTGAACATCGGTTTTATCAAAGGCTATGAAAAGACAAATTTCTCAGATCTGCTGGCGGACTTTCATATCCGTTACCCGAATATTTCTCTTAAATTTACCAGAGAAAATGTATCCGAACTTTATGACGGCATCCTGGACCGGACTTTAGACACGATCATCAACCTGCAGTACTCCACTGATGATCTGGAAGATATGGAATACCGGGTAATCCGCCGCTATCCCATCCTTGCGGTCATGCCCGCTTCCCATCCTCTTTCACATAGAGCCAGCATCCAGCGGTCTGAGCTGAAGGGCTATCCCCTTGTGGATATTAAAAAGAGCGACAACCGATACGGGGAAAACACTACCATCTTAAACGCATTTACCAGCGCCGGATTTCTCCCTAATGTCCAGTATGTATCCGATGATATAGAAACCAGCATTCTGGCAGTTGCCGCCGGCCTTGGCTACGCTCTCCTGCCTTCTTATATCACTGACGCGCTGACTCCCAGAGAAAAAGTCATCGCTGTGCCTCTGGAAGGAGAAGAAAAGCGCATGACTGTAATCGCTGCCTGGCACAGGCAAAATGAAAATCCGGCTCTGGAAAAGTTTTTGAGCGACTGTATTTTTCCCGCCATTGATGATGCATGAAAAAAAGAGCCGCGATTTAGGCACATTAAAATGTCCAAAATCGCGGCTCTTTTTCATTTTCCCGGACAGGATCTAGAATCTGAAATCCCGCTGTCCGTTTTCAATATCTTTCAAGTGAACCAATACTTCTTCTCTAACTTTGTCGCTTTTAATATTCGGTATCTGTTCCTGGATCATTTTTTCACCTTTTTCCCGTACTCTGTCATTTGCGTAATCTACCAGATATTCTTTTAATGTGATCAGCGCATTTGGAAGACAGCAGTTTTTAATCTCACCGGCTTTTACCAGAGGCATAAATCTGTCGCCCTGACGTCCGGCGCGGTAACATGCTGTACAGAAGGAAGGAATATGTCCTACGTCAAGCAGCCATTCTACCACCTCATCCAGTTCTCTTGTGTCGCTGGTCTCAAACTGGGCGGAATTTTCCGCATTTTCTCTGGAAGCATTATAGCCGCCTACTGTAGTTCTGGAACCGCCGCTCATCTGGCTGATGCCCACCGGCAGCAGTTTGGCTCTGGTCTCTTCAGACTCCCGGCTGGAAATAATAATGCCGGTATAGGGAACAACGATCCGGATCAAAGCTGTGATCTTCAAAAACAGATCGTCACTGATACCGTTTTTGAATTTTGAGGAATCCACATCATCCGCATCCCGCAGCCTTGGAACACTGATCGTATGAGGTCCTACGCCGAAAGCGGCCTCCAGATGCTCAGCATGCATCAACAATCCTACAAAATCATATTTGTAAAGATTCAGACCGAACAGCACGCCCAGGCCTACATCGTCAATGCCACCCTGCATTGCTCTGTCCATAGCTTCCGTATGGTAGATATAATCGCTTTTCGGTCCTGAGGGATGAAGCTTCTCATACTGTTCTTTGTTATAAGTTTCCTGGAACAGCGTATAAGTACCGATCTCAGCTTCTTTCAGTTTTCTGTAATTTTCAACAGATGTAGCCGCAATATTGATATTTACGCGGCGGATAGCGCCGTTTTTGTGTTTGATGGAATATATGGTCTTAATACATTCCAGTATATACTCAATGGGATTGTTTACCGGATCTTCTCCTGCTTCCAGAACAAGTCTCTTATGTCCCATATCCTGCAGCGCGATAACTTCTTTTTTCAGTTCTTCCTGAGTCAGTTTATGACGGACAATATTTTTGTTCTTTTTATGGTAAGGACAGTATACGCAGCCGTTTACACAGTAGTTGGACAGATACAGAGGCGCCACCATAACGATACGGTTTCCGTAAAAAGCTTCTTTGATCTCACCGGCAGCTTCAAAAATCTTTTCCATTACCTCCGGGTCTTCATTTAAAAGCAGAACAGCCGCTTCTCTGTGGGTAAGCCCTTTCAGCTTTCTGGCCTTTTCTATGTATTCCAGACACAATTCCTTATCATTCTTTTTTTCTTCCGCCCATTCCAGGGTATCCATGATTTCCTGATGACTGATAAACTCTTCCGCGTTCATTGATTTTACATCATACATTTCATTCTTCTCCTTTTCCTATGTTCACCCGACATATCATTCCGTGGGAAATTCAAAGGACTTCTTTCAACGATAAAAAAAGCACCCTGGAAAAGGTGCTTTAAAATACTTGAAAAAAAACCGTTACGCGTTCTGTCCGTATTTTCATTTTCCCTTTTCCCGTCAGGTTTTACCCTTAAAGTCAGGTCATTTTTCTTAATCAATCACCATCAGCCGAGGCTTCTGGCTCATGTATTTATTATAATACAATGCCAAGGGAAGTCAAGATTTTTTCTCAAAATTCCCTGCATTCCCAGAAACTTTATTTCTCTTCAAGGATAAGTAAATACCCGCGGCGCATAATATGACAAATACGATAAAAGCGCACCGCATTGTGCTTACAAGATCCTGAGGCCGGGCCTGTTCCAGAGCCGTGCTGCCCAGAAAGATTCCCACAATGATCGTTACCACAGCCATACTGGTGCTCTGTCCCGCAGTCCGCATGGTAGCCAGAATGGCGTTTGCCGACGCATAATCCTCTTTGCCCACACTGGAAAGTATGGCGTTGGTATTCGGTGACGAAAACAACGCAAAGCTGAAACCGGCACAGGCAAGCAGACACATGATAAACGGAATCTTTGTATGAATGCCTATGGTGGACATTCCAATCAGGCTCAGTACGCAGACCGCCATGCCGCCGCTGGATAATTTATGAGGAGAGACTCTGTCCGAAAGTCTTCCCATCAAAGGTGTGAACACAGCCTGAACTCCGGGCATACACACCATGATCAGTCCTGCCACCTGGGAATCAAATCCCTGCACCACCTGGAGATAAATACTCATCAGGTAGCTGATGGCATAAGTGGCTCCGTAATTCAGCAGGGCAGCCAGATTGGAAAATGTAAATACCCGGCTTTTGGTAAACATGGAAATGCGCACTACCGGATCATCCGCACGCATCTCTGTCAGTACAAATAATACGCCCAGCGCCAGACCGCATACCAGGATCAGCCATCCGAAATCTATGACAGTCAGATTAGTCAGTCCGTAGAGGGCGACTACGATTGCTCCGATAAACAGGATATTTCCCGCAATATCCGGCTTTTTCCTTGCTTCCTCCACACGAAGTTTCGGTGTGTGTGCGATTCCCAGCAAAAGAGCGGTCACTCCCAGGATCGCCGCAATTACAAAAATAGACCGCCATCCCACGTAGTGATTTAAGAATCCTCCGATCACCGGTCCTGCGGAAAGTCCGATATAAGTAAAGGAAATGGATATTCCAAGAACACGTCCCCGCCTGCTTCTGGGAAAAACGCTGATCAGGATTGCGTTATTGGTAGCAAAGATCATAGAGGCGAATATACCCTGGAGAACCCGCCCCGCCATAAGCATGGGGAAGGATACCGCCAGCGCGCATACCACAGATGAAACGGCAAAACCTCCCATTCCAAGGAGCAGCACTTTTCTGCGGCCTTTTACATCCGCCACTTTTCCGAAAGGAACACTCATAGCCGCTGTAGTCAGGATATAAGCCGACAGCACCCAGCCGATCAGAGCCGCGTTCACTCCGAATTCCCTTTCCATATGAGGAATGGAAAGTTCCATGGAACTGGATGAAAACGTGGTCAGAAAGGCTGTGATAGCTGTTACGGCAAGTACGCCCCGCTGAAATTTTTTCAGTGACATTTTCCGGATTCCTCCTTCATTTCATTAAATTACAGCGGGTATTATAGCACAATTTTTAAGCTTTTTGTACTTTGATCGCGCAGACTTTATATTCAGGAGCCCTTGAAATATTGTCCAGAGCCGCATTGGTAAGGAGATTCGCGTTTCCGTCCTGGAAATGGAAGGGCATCCAGCATTCGCCAGGATATGTCTTGTCTGAAACTCTTGCGGTGGTGGTCAGTTCTCCCCTTCTGGAAGAAACCTTTACCCGGTCTCCGTCGCGAATACCTTTTTCACTGGCATCCTTTTGGTTGATCTCGATAAAGGAACTGTTTGCGATCTCATTCAGTCCCGGCGTTTTGTCTGTCATGGCGCATGCGTTGTAGTGATACAGGATACGTCCTGTCATCAATATCAGCGGATATTCCTCATCCGGCATTTCCGCAGGATCTCTGTATTCTGACGGCTGGAACAGTCCCAGTCCCCGGCTGAATTTACCCACATGAAGGATCGGTGTGCCCGGATGGTCGGTTCCGGTACATGGCCACTGCAGTCCTCTTCCTGCCACTTCTTCGCTGTCCAGTCTTTTGTGACTGATGCCTGCGAAGCTGGGCGTTACAGAAGCCACTTCATCCATGATCTCCGCGGCTGTCATATGAGGCTGTGGATAACCCATGCGATTCATCAGATCGATAAAGATATCCGTATCCAGTCTTGTATCGCCTTTGATGGTCACCGCTTTTCTTACCCGCTGCACCCTTCTTTCTGTATTGGAAAATGTTCCTTCTTTTTCCGCATAGCTGCGTCCCGGCAGGACTACATCCGCGTACTTGGCTGTTTCTGTCAGGAACAGTTCGTCCATAACAAGGAAATCCAGGGATTTTAAAGCTTTCTCCACATGATGGGTATCCGGATCCGTACGGATGGGATCTTCCCCGAAGATAAACAGGCCTTTGATCTTTCCTTCCAGCATAGCCGGGAAACAATCCGTTGCCTTCAGTCCTTCTTTTGTATTCAATTTCACGCCCCAGGCTTTCTCAAATTTCGCGATCACATCCGGATTGGCTACTTTCTGATATCCCGGGAAGTCAGAAGGCTGCGCTCCCATATCGCAGGCTCCCTGCACATTGTTCTGTCCTCGGATGGGATTTACGCCGCATCCTGGCCGGCCAAGCTTTCCGCAGAGCATAGCCAGGTTGGACAGAGACATAACCCCTTCCGTACCGGTGGAATGCTCCGTTACACCCAGACAGTAACAGATCGGAGCCGCTTTGGCTTTGGCGTACATTCTTGCCGCCTCTCTCAATCTGTCCGGATCAACATGGCAGATTTCTCCCACTCTTTCCGGTGTATAGGATTTTACCATTTCTCTCAGTGCTTCAAAGTTTTCTGTGCGGCTTTCAATAAATGCTTTGTCTTCCAGTCCTTCTTCCAGGATAATGTGCATCATGCCGTTGGCGAAAGCCACATTGGTCCCGGGCCGCAGTTTCAAATGGATATCCGCTTTCTGTGTCAGCTGAGTATCCCTTGGATCTACTACGATCAGTTTTGTTCCTTTTTCCACTGCTTCCCTGATCTGCATACCGATTACAGGATGGGCTTCTTCCGGATTGCTTCCTACCAGCATGATCACATCAGAATCTCTTGTAATATCCTCAATGGTATTTGTCATAGCTCCGGAACCGAGGGTAATAGCCAAGCCGGATACAGTTGAAGAATGGCAGACCCTTGCGCAGTTGTCTGTATTATTTGTTCCAAAGCAGGTACGGACCATTTTCTGGAACATATAAATATCTTCATTTGTAGATCTGGCACAGGCAAATCCCGCCAGAGAGTCCGGACCGTATTTTTCTTTTAATTCCAGGAATTTGCTGGCTACCAGATCCAGGGCCTCATCCCAGGTTGCCTTTTCAAACTGGCCGGTCTCTTTATTTTTGATCAGCGGAGTGGTAAGCCGCTGGGGAGAATTTACAAAATCAAAGCTTGCGGAACGTCCTTTTACACAGGTAAGGCCGTGGTTTGCCGGACCGTCCGCCGCTTCCGCATTGACGATTTTTCCGTCTTTTACTACCAGATAGTACTGACATCCCACCGCGCAGTGCGGACAGGTGGTGAGCACTTTCTCCACTTCCCATTCTCTGTATTCTTTCCGGCGTTTCAGTGTCAGCGCTCCGGTTGGACACGCTTCCGCGCAGTTTCCGCAGGACTCGCAGGTGGTAAATTTCCAGTATTCTCCAAAAGGCGCGTCTACAATGGTTTTCAGGCCTTCCCGTTTCATCTGGAGAATATGATTGTGAGCGCCGTTGTTGCAGGCTCCCACACATCTCTGGCAGGCAATGCACAGATTTGGATTATAGGAAAGGAATGGATTGGAGTCCAAAACAGGCTCCGGATCCTTTTTTACATAGAAGCTGGATTTTTCCAGTCCGAATTCTCTGCACAGATCCTGCAGCTCACAGGCTCCGTTTTTATTACAGGAAAAACAGGGAGCAATAGTTTCCAGACCATGTTTTGCCATGATCAAATCCAAAGCCGTCTTTCTTGCCCGGAAAATCCGGTCATTGTCCGTGGTCACCTCCATGCCTTCCTCAACAGGCGTATTGCAGCTTGCCACAAGATTGCTTCTTCCTGCTACTTCTACCACGCACATCCGACAGGAAGCGATCTGATTTCTGTCTTTTAAATAACATAATGTAGGTATTCTGATATCAGCTGTTCTTGCAGCTTCCAGTATCGTGGTGCCCTCTTCTACGGACATGGGAATTCCGTTAATGGTCAGATTAATCATATGTAACTCTTCCTCCTTCCATACTTCCGCATCCATAGTGGTCGCATCTCAAACATCTGCCGCACTCCTGAATTGCTTCTTCCAGACTCATTTCTATTTCCACGCTCTTAAAATCATTTTTACGGACTCTCGCCGGTCTTTCCGCAATATTGACACGGCCTTTTGGTGTCCTGTCATTTTCTTTCGGGAGCGGCGTCTCCACTCCGCAGTTCAGCTTATGATGATATCCCATATATTCATCAATATTTCTTGCGGCCACTTTGCCTGCTGCCACAGCCTTGATCACTGTAGCTGGTCCTGTCTGGCAGTCTCCGCCTACAAACAGCTTGTCAAAGCCTTCCGCTTCCAGATACGGTGTCGCTTTGAAACAGTTTCTCTCTGTTTTCATGCCGAATTCTTCAAAAGGCTGACATACTACATCCTGGCCCACAGCCAGCAAAATAACGTCCGCCTGGATCTTTTCCTGAGGTTTATTGGCATTTACCGGAGCGGGGCGGCCGCCTTTTACCGGGCCGATCATCTGCGGCTGTACGAGCAGCGCCCGGCAATTCCCCTGTTCGTCCGTTTCCACTCCTATGGGCGCCTGCAGCGTGATCAGTTCCACGCCTTCCGCCACAGCGCTCTCAATCTCTTCCGGAAGCGCTGTCATATCTTCTTTTCTTCTCCTGTATACAATGCTGACGGATTTTGCGCCGCATCTTACAGATGTTCTGGCGCAGTCCATTGCTACATTTCCGCCCCCTACGATCACTACATTTTTATCTGTGAAATCCGGATAATTGCCATCGCCGATTTCTCTTAAGATATTTACAGCTGATATGACATTTCCCGCGTCCACATTATCAATCCGAAGCTTTTTCTCCGTATGAGCGCCGATAGCCACATAAATCCCGTCGTATTCTTCCATGAACCGGCTCATCTGCTGAGCTCCCACCGGAGTATTGCATTTTATTTCAATATTTCCCACAGAAAGAATAGCGCTGATATCCTCATCCAGTCTCTCTCTCGGGAAACGATAGGCCGGAATACCATAGCGGAGCATACCGCCCGGTTTTGACTTTTCTTCATATACATCCACATGATGTCCCATCAAAGCCAGGAAATAAGCGCAGGTCAGACCGCTTGGTCCGGCTCCGATCACCGCCACCTTTCTTCCTGTAGACGGATTCGCCTGAGGACATGGCACCTGATCCGCATGAGCCTGATCCACCGCGAATTTTTTAATTCCTCTAATATTGATCGGACTGTCGATGATAGTCCTGCGGCATTTTTCCTCACAGGGATGCTCGCAGATAAGAGCGCAGGCTGTTGGAAATGGATTATCCTTACGCACCATATTTACCGCATCCCCATATCTGCCTTCTTCCACCAGCGCAATATACCCCGGCACATTCACATGGGCGGGGCACATGGTCTCGCAGGGCACGCTCTGTTTTATATCAAAATTACATCTGGAATAGTTCAGATGCATCTCGTATTCCTCACGAAACGTCTCCATTCCCTCCAGCACCATAGCTCCCGCGTCGTAGCCGATAGCGCAGTCCGAGGTATCCCGGATCAGTTCCGCCAGAGTTCTCGCCTGCTCCAGGTCGTCCCGGGTCCCCTGACACTGTCCTATTTTTTTCAGAATTTCTACCAGCTGCGGAATACCGTCACGACAGGGCACGCATTTGGTACAGGTCTGTGAACGACATTCTTCCAGCAATGATATCTGCAAAACAATCGGGCAAATTCCCGGCGGAGTTGCCTGTATTCTTCTTTCAAACTTTTCCAAAAAACTTTTTAACTGTGTATTTGTGTTTTTTGGAGAGGTGATCATTATCTTGCTCATACTTCCTCCTTGTACTTCTTTTTATACACAGTATTATACATGATTCCCTTCCTCCGGAACACCAACCCCGTCCAAAATATCATGTGCAGAATAACATTTTTTTCCCTGTAATTTGTCTGTAGTGCACATTTTTAAACAATACAGAACAATACACAATAAAACAAAAAAGCAGAGGATCAAACCAACTGAAGACCAGTCAGTATATGCCTCTGCTCCTTTCTTCTTTTCAAAACCTAATCGGCAATCACACTTTCTCCGTATTTATCCCTGATTTCAATCAGTATTTCTTCACTGCGTTTATAGTCAATCTTGTAAAACAGAAATACAAACGCCATAAAAAGTGATGTAATGATCGGGAATATAAACATCATAAAATTCAGTCCAAGAATCACCGAATGGGGCTGTACAGCCGCCCCGGCATCGTAATGGGTCCATGCCAGCACCCAGCCCGCCAAAGCAGAGCCAAGAGCGATTCCCGCCTTATGCCAGAAGCTGGCGAAAGCTCCATAAAAGCCATCCAGCCGACTGCCTGATTTTAAAAACCCCAGTTCTGCGCAGTCCGGAGTAGCTCCGAATATCTGGCTAAGAAGCATAAAATAGCAGAAATTATACGCGCTGCCGCCAAACCAGAATAATGCGCCTCCGTCAAATCTGCCGAAGAACTGTATTAATGTTACTACTGCCGCTCCCAGAGCAAAAATCCGTATAGTAAGAGGTTTACTCTTCAGCAGATTAGTCACATAAGGACTGAGCACAGAACCTGCCACCGCAGTCAGTCCTGTCACGATCAGATATACAGACAATGCCCCAACGTTCTTTTGTACAACAAGAAAATAATATGACTGTATGGACATTCTGCCAAGCGTTACAAATCCTCCCAGAAACATTCCGATCAGTACACAGATATACTGCTTGTTCTGAAATGCCAGTTTTATGCCTTTAAAAATCGGAATTGATTCCTGATCTTTTGGCTGAGGCACCACTTCTTTAGATACAGCCGTACAAATAAATAAAATGATAATCGAAGGAATCGCTACCATAATTGTTGCCATCAGATAGCCTCTGGCATCGTTTCCTCCTCCGAACCTGGCTACTGCGCTCAGAAATACAGCCCCTACAGCCACCTGAGCCAGCTGGCATCCCGCCATCCGAAAAGCCCCAAGAGCCCCTCTGTCCCCTGCGTCCTGAGACATGACCGCAGTCATAGCCGTATATGGAATTCCCACGCAGGTATACGCAAATGCCCAGGCAAAGTAAAGCACATAGACATAAATGATTTTTTGAGTCGTTCCCCACTCCGGATGAGCCCAGAACAACAAGATTGTTATTGCAAACAGCGGTATATTGCCTATCAGCATCCATGGTCTGTAATGTCCGAACCTTGTATTAGTTTTATCAGACCAGGCTCCCACCCAGGTGTCATTGATCATATCCCATATACGCCCCAGTAAAAGCAAAGTGCCTACCACACCGGCTCCGATTCCCACTACATTGGTACAGTACATCATAAAAAACGCAGCTATCAAAGCGTTACTTCCCAGATTCTGGGCAAAATCCCCCGATCCATATATAATCTTTTTTGCCAGAGAAAGTTTTTTTACATGAATTTCTTTTCCTACCGTCTTCACCCCATTTCCGCAGTCTTCTCAAAATTTTCAAATTAAAATGAATGATAAATAATTAAATGGAACATCCATGGCTGTTCTTATCTTTATTATAATCCCATTACCGGCTCTCTATGAAATATCGAAAAGGTATAGTATTATCGTGTTATATCCATAAGGGAAATTTTCCGACCCACTGCCCGGACACAAAACAGGAGGCAAAAAACGTATCTCCCGCTTTTTGTCTCCTGTTTTATATATCTTTCTTATTTCTTTATGCCTCATATGCCATTTTATAGATTTCCAGCATATCCCCGCAATCCAGTTCCCGGATTCCCGGCAGCATTCTTGTTCTGCCAAAAGAACAGTTCTCTGCCAGCTGTTCGAGATCTTCTTCTTTTACTCCCAGAGATTTCAGGTTAACAGGCATCCGAATGCTCCTGTAATAATTTTCCTGGGCTTCGATCCCTGCCAGAGCCGTCCTTTCCGGATTTTCAAAATCATAGGGTATATTCCAAACCCGGTTCGCGAACTGGGCAAACCGTTCTGTTTTTTCTTTGTACACATATCTGGCCCAACTGCCCCAGAGCGCCGCCAGTCCCGCTCCGTGAGCCACCTGCGGATACATGCCTGATATTTCATGCTCCAGCTGATGTACCTGCATAAAAAAGGTCCTTCCGCACTGAGTCAGATCGTTGTGGGCTACGCTGGAAGCCCACATCATATTGGCTCTGGCTTCATAATTTTCCGGATCGCGGATACAGTCGAGACCTGCCTGAGCCGCCGCCCGCATAACTCCTTCCGCTATGCCGTCCGTAAGATACGTTCCCTCATCCGCAGTAAGATAGCGTTCCATTGTATGCATCATAATATCCACCGCTCCGCATCCGGTCTGATAAGCATCTACCGTATAGGTCAGCTCCGGATTTTCAATTGCAAACAGGGGACGATTATATTCCGAATTATAACCCCGTTTCATTCCGGTCTTTTCATCTGTGATCACACAGGAGGAGCTCATTTCCGATCCTGCCGCCGCAAGGGTCAGGATCACCCCTACCGGAAGGGACTTGGCAACCGTCTGCTTTTTCATGGAAAAGTCCCATACATCTACTTCAGGAGAAGCCGCTCCGTTGGCAATGTCTTTGGAAGAATCGATTACAGAGCCCCCGCCTACAGCCAGGACAAAATCCACTTTTTCCTCCAGGCACAGAGCAATCCCCTTTCTGACCATTTCCAGCGTGGGGTTAGCCTGGACGCCGCCCAGCTGCGCATGAGCGATCCCCGCTTCATCCAGAGACTTCAGCACCCGGTCAAGAAGCCCGCTTTTCTTTGCGGACTGGCCGCCGAAATGCACCAGCACTTTTTGAAAGCCATAGGACTTTATAATCTCTCCCACCTGATTTTCCTTTTCCCGTCCGAAGATTACTTTTGTCGGTGTATAAAATTCAAAATCTTTCATATGCGTCTCCATTTCTATCATATTTTCCGTCACAATACATGTTCATTTTTCATTATAACTGCCCGCTGATATCTGTCAATATCCCCTTTGTCTCCTTCTCTTCCTCCCACTTTCGGCCGATCATGTGGTATACTATAAATATTCAGAAAAATTTTTTCTTCATAAAAAGGAGGTCATTGACATGCAGGAACTTTATGATTTTTTGAAAAAATGCAAAACATACTATCTGGCTACTGTGGAGGGAGACCAGCCGAGAGTGCGTCCCTTCGGCACCATTGATCTTTTTGATGGGAAACTCACGATTCAAACCGGGAAAGTAAAAGAAGTGTCCCGTCAGCTCCTTGAAAATCCAAAAGTGGAAATATGCACCTTTGATGGAAACTGCTGGCTGCGTATATCAGCTGTTGCAGTGGAAGACCCCCGTCTGGAAGCCCAGGAACATATGCTTGAGGCTTATCCGAATCTTCGGAGTATGTACAAAGCCGGCGACGGCAACACTCAGATTTTTGCTCTGACCAAGGGCACCGCCACCTTTGCTTCCTTTACCGAAGCTCCCAGGACTATCACATTTTGATCATTGACATACATAAAAAATACCCTCAGGCAGCTTCTTCTGCTTGAGGGTATTTTGTGGCTGCAGGACAACATCCCGCAATTTCTATGCCGATGGCCGGACTCGAACCGGCACGGATCGCTCCGCTTGATTTTGAGTCAA